>NZ_JAALDM010000222.1:0-98211 GCF_014144865.1 Dietzia aerolata
CCGAACACCCACCCGCCGGTCAGCGGGAACAGCAGCCGACGCCGCAGCGCTCGCCGTCGCGGGTGCGGCCGAGCGCCGGCACCGCCCCGGGTCGTGGCTGCGCGGTGCCTGTCTCGATCTCCTCGATCAAGTCCACGACCATCCGCGCGAACTCCGCGCTGGGGCCGGGCGTCGCGCACCTGGTCACGGTCACTCCGAGCTCGCGGACCTCGTCCACCAGCTCGGTGTCGAGGTCCCAGATCACCTCGACGTGGTCGGAGATAAAACCAATGGGGACTACGACGACATCGGTGATGCCCCGTTCCTCTGCGAGGGCGCTGACATGGTCCACGACATCGGGTTCGAGCCACGGCACACTCGGCGGACCCGAACGCGACTGCCACACCACGTCGTAGTCCCCCACACCGGCGGCCTCGGCGACGAGACGCGACGCCTCATGCACTTGACGGCTGTAGAGGTGCCCGCCGAGGTCGGGTGGACCGGCTGCCGCATCAGCGGCGTCGGGGACGGAATGCGCGGTGAAGACCACCCGGGCACCCGGAGCGGCGGCGTCGACCGCCGTACGTAGGTCGGCGGCGAAGCGCTCCACGAACAACGGGTGGTCATAGAACTGGCGCAGGCGCAGCATCGCCGGTGCGTCGGCGACCTGATCCCGGACGCGCGCGATGTCCTCGTTGTACTGCGCACAGCCCGAGTAGCCGCCCCAGGCCGAGGTGGCGAAGACGGCCGCGGTGCGGACGCCGTCGGCCACCATCTGACGCACGGTGTCCTCGGCCATCGGCGTCCAGTTCCGGTTGCCGAAGTACACGGGCAGATCGCGACCACGCCCGGCCAGCTCTGCTCTGACGTTGGCGATTATCTCGCGGTTGAGGTCGTTGATGGGACTGCGGCCACCGAGGTGGCGGTAATGGGTCGCGACCTCCTCCAGCCGCTCCCTCGGGATGCCCCGACCACGGGTGACGTTCTCCAGGAACGGGATAACGTCCTCCTGCCCCTCGGGTCCGCCGAAGGACAGCACCAGAAGTGCATCCACCGGGCTGTCGGTGGAAGTCTGGTCGGACACGTCAGCTCCCCTGTTCGCTGAAGGACACCGTGCCGGCGCCACCGTCTGCGTAGATCACGGTGCCGGTGGTGGCGGTCATGAGATCCGAGAGCAGTGCCACCGCGGTGGTCGCCACCGACGTCGGGTCGTCGACGTCCCAGCCGAGCGGAGCGCGGCGATCCCATTCGGCCTGCATCTGATCGAGCTCACCACCGGGGCCGAGGGCGTCGCCGGCGATCGCCTTGGCGGCCAGCGTCTTGATCGGTCCGGCCGCGATGAGATTGGACCGCACCTGGTCCGGGCCGAGCTCCCGCGCCACGTAGCGGTTGACCGACTCGAGGGCGTTCTTGGCCACCGACATCCAGTTGTAGAACGGCATCGAGAACCGGGGGTCGAAATCCAGCCCGATGATCGAGGCACCCTCGTTCAGCAGCGGCCGGGCGGCCTTGGCGAGCGAGGCGTACGAGTAGGCGGAGACCTCCAACGCCACCGCGACGTCCTTCCACGGTGCATCGAGGAAGGGGTCGCCGAGGCAGCTCGGCGGGGCGAAGCCGATCGAATGGACGACGCCGTCCAGCGAATCCGTGTGCTCACGCACCCGGTCGGCCAGTGCTGCGAGGTCTTCCTCGCTCTGGACGTCGAGTTCGATCACCGGCGGACGCTCGGGCAGACGCTTGGCGATCGCCTTGACCAGTGAGGGTCGGCCGAACGCGGTGAGGATGACCTTCGCCCCGTGGAGCTGGCAATGCTTGGCGATGTGGAAGGCGATCGAGGCGTCGGTGATGACACCGGTGATGAGGATCGTCTTGCCCGCCAGAAGGCCGGAGCCCGTCGATTCCGTGGTGGTGTCGGTGCTGTTCTGGTTCATGTCAGTGTCCCATTCCCATTCCGCCGTCGACCGGGATCACGGCCCCGGAGATGTAGCCGGCATCGTCACCGGCGAGGAAGCTCACGGCCCCGGCCACGTCGGCGGACGAGCCCTTGCGTCCGAGCGGGATGGCCGCCACCGCCAGTTCCTGCGTTTTCTCGTCGAGCCCTGCCGTCATGTCGGTGTCGATGAATCCGGGCGCCACGACGTTCGAGGTGATGTTGCGCGACCCGAGTTCGCGGGTCAACGATCTCGCCATACCGATCAATCCGGCCTTCGAGGACGCGTAGTTGATCTGCCCGGCGGTGCCCGATTGTCCGACCACCGATCCGATGAATATCATCCGACCGAACTTCGCTCGGAGCATGCCGCGTGACGCGCGCTTGGCTACCCGGAACGCCCCGGCGAGGTTGGCCTCGACCACGCGGGTGAACTGCTCGTCTTTCATGCGCATCAGCAGGGTGTCGTCGGTGATTCCCGCGTTGGAAACCACCACTTCGACGGGACCGAACTCTTCCTCGACGGCGGCGAATGCCGCGTCCACGGACTCGGGATCAGTGACGTCGCACACAACTCCGAACAATCCTTCCGGGGCGCCGGAGCCGCGGTGGGTGACCGCCACTCGGTGTCCGTCCGCCAGGAGTCGTTCGGCGACAGCCTTGCCGATCCCGCGGTTGCCGCCGGTGACGAGGACTGTTCGTGGGGTGGTGTCGCGCCTGCTCTCGGAAGACATGCGCCCAGCCTAGCGAGCGGCCCCGCGGGTCCCGAGAACACCTGTGGGGTGTCGCCGACGATCGACGTCAGGGGATGCGTCGGTGGGCGGCTAGGGAGCCGGCGGCGGCCAGCATCGCCAGGAGGGATCCGATGATCAACCACGGACGGGAGGCGTCGGCCTTCTTCCATTCGTAGCCGATCTGCTCCTCGAGCGTGCGGTAGACCGAGTCCAGTTCCTCGAGGCTGGAGGCGGTGAAGAAGTCCCCTCCGGACAGTTCGGCGATCGTCTTGAGCGAGGCGTCGTCGACCGGCACCGGCTGAGGCTGGCCCTGGATGTCGACGGTGCCGTACGTTGTTCCGAACGAGATGGTGGACACCGGTATCCCGGCCTCGGCTGCGCGCTCGGCCGCGGTGAAGGCACCGCGCTCCTCGGTCGGGTCGGACGGCACGGTTTCCTTGCCGTCCGACAACAGGACGATGCGAGCCGGCGGCGCCTGGTCGGGGCCGCCGAGGCTGTCGGTGAACGTGGTGATCGCCTGGGTGGCGGTGTAGATCGCCTCGCCCGTGGCGGTGCGCTCGTCCAGTTTCAACCGGTCCACCGCGCGTACAACGGGGCCGCGGTCGGTGGTGGGTGCCACGAGCATCGATGCGGTGCCGGCGTAGGAGACCAGCCCCAGGTTGACGCCGGGGGTGAGGTTGTTGGCGAAGGTCGTCGCGGCCTGTTGCGCCGCCTCGAGGCGCGACGGTGCGACGTCGGTGGCCTCCATGGAGAGAGACACGTCGACGACGAGCATCACCGTGGCCCGGTTTCGGGGTACCTTCTGCTCTTTCTGCGGCCCGGCCAGGGCGATCACGAGGCAGACCATCGACACGAGGAGGAGCACTGCGGGCACATGCGTGAACCAACGCTTGCGCCCGGTGTCCATTGATCGGAGGACGCCGAAATTGCCGAACCGCACCGTCCGCCGCTTCTTGGACCGCAGGGCGATGACGTAGCCGACGGCTATCGCCACCGGCACCAGGAGCAGGAGAAGCCACAGCGGGTGTTGGAATTCGGACAGGCTCATCGGTTCACCTCCGCGGCCGGGTCGTCGTCGGGCAGGTCACGCTCGAGGTTCTCCCCGGTGGGTAACCCTCCCTGTCGCCGAACGCCGACGAAGTCGATCACGTCCCGGATCCAGTCGCGGTCGGTGCGCAATGCCAGGACGGGGGCGCCACTACGGCGCAGCGCGGTATGGACCACCGCGCGGTGGTCGGCGGCGGCGCGGCGGTAGTCCGCGGCCAGGGCGTCGTCGACCTCCAACTCGAGGACCTCGCCCGTCGCCGGATCCTGCAGCAGCGCTGCGCCGACGGTGGGCAGTGCGATGTCGAGCGGGTCGGCGACATGGACGGCCAGGAACTCGTGGCGGGTGCCGAGGACCCGCAGGGGTCGTTCCCAGTTCACCTCGGAGAGGAAATCTGAGATCACCACGACGAGGCCGTGTCGTTTGGCGGCGTTGCGGACGGCCCGGAGACAGTCGACGAGCGCTCCACCCGGAGCGACCTCGGACGTGGAATGCGCTACTTCTTCGAGCAGTCTGCGAACGTGGTCCCGGCCCCCGGTTGCGCGTAGCACCCGGGGTCGACCATTGCCGGTGATGACCATTCCCACGCGGCTACCACCGCTGGCGGAGAGGAACCCGACGGTCGCGACCGCTGCTTCCACCAGCCGGCGCTTGACCCCGTACCGCCCCTGGACGTCGAGGGATGGGGACAGGTCGACCACGAGCCAGGTCTCGAGTTCACGGTCAGCGATGGTCTGCCGGATATGCGGAACTGTCGTTCGTGCGGTGACGGACCAGTCCATCGTGCGGACGTCATCGCCGGGCTCGTACGCCCGGGCCTCCCCGGGTTCGGTGCCGGGCCCGGGGAGCAGCCCTCGGTGGTCACCGTTGAGAACTCCGTCGAGCCTGCGGGTGACGAGGAGTTCGAGTTGGTTGAGGGCGGCCCGGGATGGTGCGTCGACCGGATCGTCGCGCCGCTCCTCCCCCGCAGCGGTCACTGCGACGGGCCGGCCTGGGCCGGGACCGCGCTGATCTGCGGCAGCGGGACCGCCTCGAGGACCCGGCGGACCACGGTGTCGGCGGTGACCTCGTCAGCGAGGGCGTCGTAGGTCAGGACGAGGCGGTGACGCAGCACCGACGGAAGGACGTCGACGACATCCTGCGGCACCACGTAGTCGCGCCCCCGGACGAGAGCCAGGGCGCGCGCCGCGGTGACGGTACCGAGAGTGGCGCGCGGCGAGGCGCCGTAGGCCAGCCAGGTGGCCACGTCCTGCAGACCGTGCCGGGCGGGCTCGCGGGTCGCGACGGTCACGCGCACGACGTAGTCGACGAGGGCGTGGTGGACGAAGACCTCGCGGACCGCGCTCTGAAGACGCTGGAGCGCGTCCACCCCGAGGATCTGCGTGGGCTCCGGCGGGGTCGACCCCATCCGGTAGACGATCTCCCGCTCCTCTTCCGGGCTCGGGTAGTCGACCACGAGCTTGAACAGGAAGCGATCTCGCTGGGCCTCGGGGAGCTGGTAGACGCCTTCACTCTCGATCGGGTTCTGTGTGGCCATAACCAGGAATGGCGACGGCATCGGGAACGTCTGGCCGCCGATCGACACATGCCCCTCGGCCATGACCTCCAGCAGTGCCGACTGGACCTTGGCCGGTGCACGGTTGATCTCGTCTGCGAGCACGAAGTTGGCCAGGATGGGCCCGAGTTCGACCTCGAACTCCTCGCGTCCCTGACGGTAGATCCGAGTACCCACGATGTCGGCGGGGACGAGATCAGGGGTGAACTGGAGTCGATGGAAGCTACCGCCGACGACCTTGGCGAACGTCTCGACCGTGAGGGTCTTGGCGACGCCGGGCACGCCCTCGAGCAGGATGTGTCCGCGCGACAGGAGCCCGACAAGGATCATCTCGATGAGCCGGTCCTGGCCCACGACGACCTTCTTGACCTCGTACACGGCCCGTTCCAGGAGTCGTGCATCCTCCGCAGTGGATGGCGCGCTTGTGCCGGCGGGCGTGCCCTGAGAGGTCAGAGGGGCGGAGTGGGGATCGCTCACCGCGACGAGCTCCTTCGCGTGGTCGGGATTCCCGGGCAACCGTCGTTGGCGTACTCGGGCGGACTGGGGACGACAGTACCGGGATACCTACGAAACCGGCCCGACCACCGTCGGTGACGGTGGTCGGGCACCCGAGCACGGGAGCCCGGTGCCCGAGTGTACGAAGTCGATCGGATGGGGCATCGGAATCGGGGCGGGCGAATCAGACGAGACGCACCGCGTACGGCATGATCCCCGCCATCCGCACGGGCGAGATCTTGACGACATCACCCGACTGCGGCGCCTCGACCATTTTGCCGTCGCCTAGGTAGAGGGCGACGTGACCCGGCCAGAACAGCATGTCGCCACGCTTGCGATTGGCGACCGGCACTTGGGTGCCCTCCTGGTACTGGTAGCCCGTGTAGTGCGGAAGTGCCTTGCCGATGCCCGCGAAGGCGTAGATCATCAGCCCTGAGCAGTCGAAGCCGATCTTGTTGTAGTCGCCATAGCTGTCGGCCACACCGCCGTCACGGATGCCCCTGGTCGGACCGTTGGCGTCGCCGCCTCCCCACGCGTACGGCACGCCGAGCTGCGAGATCGCGCGGTTGACGACCGTCTCGACCTTTGCCGAGTTGGACGGGGTCCCGGAGTCGGCGCCGCCCCCACCCTGGCCCGGTGCTGCCGGCGCTGCGGGTCCGTCGGCCAGCGAGCCGAAATCGGCGGCAGCGATGGCGTCGCTGAATTGCTGGATGATCGCTTCGGTGTCGCCGTTGATCCCGGCGTCAACCGCAGCTCCGACGCTGCCTGCATCGATATTTCCGGCGATCGCGTCTGTCACGTCGCCCGTTGAGCCGGTGTAGTTTCTGATCGCGCCGAGGTCGAGGTGCGAGGGCAACGCAGACGCGATGTCGGCCGCCTGTTGTCCCGCCTCCGGGTTATCGGCGAGTGCGCGCACGGCTTCGGAGCGCATCGCCTCGTTGTCGACGGTGATCTCCGGTTCGTCACCCACACCCGGACCTGCCGGGGTCGCCCCGGCGGCAGCGAGCGCAGTCTTCTGCTCCTGCAACTCGCGGGTGAGCTCCTCGACTTCAGTCTCGAGCGAGGCGACCTCGGCCGACACGGTCGCGATCTCGGCTTCGGCACCATCCCGACGCGCAGATGCGTCCGAGTAGCGCTGCTCTGCGGTCTCGCGGGCCCCGAGCGCAGCGTTCTCCCGGTCCGTGGCGGCCTCGGCGGCGGCCGTCATGTCGCCCACGACGCTGCGTTGGTCGGCGGCGGCGCGCTTCAGATATTCCTGGCGGAGTCCTGCGTCCGCGGGCCCTCCCGGGTCGAGGAGCGCCGACGCGGCACCCGGGGCGGTGCCCTGGCGATGCAGCAGCCGGGAGTAGTCCTCGAGGGTCCCGCGCGCCGAATCCGCGTCGGTCTCCGCCTGCTGGCGTTCCCGGGCGGTCCGGTCGACGTCGGCGATCGCGCGGTCGAGTTCGATCCGTGCCAACTGAAGGTCGACGAGAGTCTTGTTCACCTCATCCCGTGCGACGGCGATCCCCTCGCGCTTGGCATCGAGGCGGGCGGTGGCATCCGCCACAGCGCGAATGAGGCCGCTGATGTCATCTGGTGCGACCTGCGCGGTGTCCTGTGCCGCGGCTATCGGGACCTGGACAACGGCTGAGCCGGTGGCCATAACGATGGCCGCGGCGAGAGCGGCACGCCCGGGCGCTCGGCCGAGGCTTCTACGATTGCGCACCCCACGGGTGCGGCGCGACGAATGGTCGGGCTCCACGTTTCACCTTCCGCTGACCGCATCCAGATGCGGCATCTCGCACGGCGCCGACAAGGCGCCGTGTGGCCGAGCCGGTGGAGGAACTCTCGTGATGCCTTCCCCTGCGCCACTAGAGCCTCAATCCTGCACGACAGAACCGTTGGTTCCTTAAGCACCGTAGGTCACAAATGGCACATGTGAAACATTGGGAGGCAAAATACACTGCTGTAACTTGTGTTACCGCAGGAGCGGCGGCGTGTCGCGATCGCGGCCGGACGCCGTCTGGGGACCCGCGTTCGTTGCCGGAAGCGCGGCATGTGCCGCACGTTCAGGGGTGGACGCACGATTCGACGGTGCGTGCGGAGTGTGAGGTCGGACGGATCGCCCGGGAATCAGCCCTGTCGGCGTCGGCGGAGAAGGAAGATGAAGGCGACGACGGCCACGACTGCCAGCGCGAGGGTGATCGCGGTCAATGCGCCCCACGGCGGACCGGGAGCCGTCACCTTGTTGACGAAGACGGTGGCGGAGGTGACGGGGTCGAATTCTTCCCAGGCGTCGTCCTGGCCGGCCTCGAGGCGGTGGCGCGGGATCGTGTCGCTGGAGCTGCCCACGAACACCGGCGTGCGGACGAAAATAGTGCCCTCGTACTCCTCGTTGAGGAGGGTGGCGACATCACGGGCGTCGGTATAGACGGCCGCTGGGGCTTCGGTGTAGACGATCTTGAGGTCCAGTCCACGGTCGGCGGCGTCTGAGACCACCGAACGAAGGCCGTCGACGAACTGTTCCGGCGCGGCGACCCCGTCGTCCGCCAGGTCGTCGACGACCGCCTGGTAGTCGAGCCAGGTCGGGACCTCGCCCAGTTGCAACGACATCAAGGGCTCGTCCTGGTAGGCGAGCGTCGTCACGGAGTCATCTGGGGCGTCCACGTCGGACATCGTGCCACCTCGTCATCGCCGACCGGGAACATACGCGCCGGACGGCGCGGGATCGGCTCCCCCATCCCCACTTTCGGGCGTGCCGGATACTAAACAGAACGGACGTACTGGTAAATTGGCGAACGCAAACGAGGGACAGGGTCCACAATGGATTCTGTGTCCGACCCGGCGTCGCCGTAGCACGACACGCGGTGACTTCGGGAGGGATGACTAACCGACATTCACACCACGAGTGGAGCTGACGTGACAGCAAGCATTGACAGCTTTGGCGCCAAGGGGACCCTTGAGGTCGGCGGCGAGGCTTACGAGATCTACCGCCTTTCGGCGGTCAAGGGAGCCGAGAAGCTCCCCTACTCCCTCAAGGTCCTCACGGAGAACCTGCTCCGTACCGAGGACGGCGCCAACGTCACCAAGGCGCACATCGACGCCCTGGCCAACTGGGATCCCAATGCCGAGCCCGACACCGAGATCCAGTTCACGCCGGCGCGCGTGATCATGCAGGACTTCACCGGAGTTCCCTGCATTGTCGACCTGGCCACCATGCGCGAGGCCGTCGCGACCCTCGGTGGCGACCCGAACAAAGTCAACCCGCTGGCGCCCGCCGAGATGGTCATCGACCACTCGGTCATCATCGAGTCCTTCGGTGGTCCGGACTCCTTCGAGAAGAACGTCGAGATCGAGTACCAGCGCAACGAGGAGCGTTACCAGTTCCTCCGTTGGGGCCAGGGCGCGTTCGACGACTTCAAGGTCGTCCCCCCGGGCACCGGCATCGTCCACCAGGTCAACATCGAGTACCTGGCCCGAAGCGTGATGGTCCGTAACGGTCAGGCCTACCCCGACACCTGTGTCGGTACCGACTCGCACACCACCATGGAGAACGGTCTCGGCGTGCTCGGCTGGGGCGTCGGCGGCATCGAGGCCGAGGCCGCGATGCTCGGCCAGCCCATCTCGATGCTCATCCCGCGCGTCGTGGGCTTCAAGCTCACCGGCTCCATCCAGCCGGGTGTGACCGCGACCGACGTCGTGCTCACCATCACCGAGATGCTTCGTCAGCACGGTGTGGTCGGCAAGTTCGTCGAGTTCTACGGTGCCGGCGTCGCCGCCGTGCCGCTGGCCAACCGCGCCACCATCGGCAACATGAGCCCCGAGTTCGGCTCGACCTGTGCCATGTTCCCGATCGATGGCGAGACCATCGATTACCTGCGACTGACCGGCCGCGACGAGGAGCAGCTCGCTCTGGTCGAGGCCTACGCCAAGGAGCAGGGGATGTGGCTCGACCCGGAGGGCCCCGAGCCGAGCTTCTCCGAGTACCTCGAGTTGGACCTCGGTGACGTCGTCCCGTCGATCGCCGGCCCCAAGCGTCCGCAGGATCGCATCGAGCTCGCCGACGCCAAGAGCGCCTTCCGTAAGGACATCCACAACTACGTCCACAACGGCAGCGGCGACGACGGCGTTCGCGACATGGTCGCCGAGGGTGGCGCCACCCCGCCGGTGCCGCATGGTGCGAAGCTCGCCTTCGCCGAGGAGGGTGCGATTGTCGCCGACGCCTCCGCCAGTGCCGAGGGCCGCCCGTCCCTGCCAGTCGCGGTCGAGTCGCGCGGCGAAGGCATGATCCTCGACCACGGCATCGTGACGATCGCCTCGATCACCTCCTGCACGAACACGTCCAACCCGTCGGTCATGATCGGCGCGGGTCTGCTCGCCCGTAAGGCCGCGGAGAAGGGACTCAAGGCCAAGCCGTGGGTCAAGACCTCCATGGCCCCGGGCTCGCAGGTCGTCACCGAGTACTACGAGCGCGCCGGCCTGTGGCCGGACCTGGAGGCCCTCGGCTTCTACCTCGTGGGCTACGGCTGCACCACGTGCATCGGCAACTCCGGTCCGCTGCCGGAGGAGATCTCCTCCGCCATCCAGGAGTACGACCTCACCGCCACCGCGGTGCTGTCCGGTAACCGCAACTTCGAGGGCCGGATCAACCAGGACGTCAAGATGAACTACCTGGCGTCCCCGCCGCTGGTCATCGCCTACGCGATCGCCGGCACGATGGACTTCGACTTCGAGAACGACGCGCTCGGCCAGGACCAGGACGGCAACGACGTCTTCCTCAAGGACATCTGGCCCTCCGGCGAGGAGATCGAGTCCACGATCAAGGCCTCCATCTCCTCCAAGGAGTACAAGGAGAAGTATGCCGACGTGTTCGCCGGTGACGACCGCTGGCGTGGTCTGAGCACCCCGGACGGCAAGACGTTCGAGTGGGACGACAAGTCCACCTACGTGCGCAAGGCGCCGTACTTCGACGGCATGGAGATGGAGCCGGCCCCGGTCGCCGACGTCAAGGGCGCCCGCGTCCTGGCCAAGCTCGGTGACTCGGTCACCACCGACCACATCTCGCCGGCCTCGACCATCAAGCCGGGCACCCCGGCGGCGCAGTACCTCGACGCCAACGGTGTGGAGCGCAAGGACTACAACTCGTTCGGCTCGCGTCGCGGCAACCACGAGGTGATGATCCGCGGTACGTTCGCCAACATCCGCCTGCAGAACCAGTTGCTGGACGGTGTGTCGGGCGGCTACACCCGCGACTTCACCCAGGAGGGTGCACCGCAGGCGTTCATCTACGACGCCGCGCAGAACTACGCTGCGCAGAACACGCCGCTCGTCGTCATCGCTGGCAAGGAGTACGGCACCGGCTCCTCGCGTGACTGGGCCGCCAAGGGCACCCGACTGCTGGGTGTCAAGGCCGTCATCGCCGAGTCGTTTGAGCGCATCCACCGCTCCAACCTCATCGGCATGGGCGTCATCCCGCTGCAGTTCCCCGAGGGCGAGTCCCACGAGACCCTCGGTCTGGACGGGACCGAGTCCTTCGATATCACCGGTATCGAGGAGCTCAACAACGGCACCACCCCGAAGACGGTCAAGGTCGTCGCCACCAAGCAGGACGGTGGCACCGTGGAGTTCGATGCCACCGTGCGTATCGATACCCCCGGCGAGGCGGACTACTACCGCAACGACGGCATCCTGCAGTTCGTGCTGCGCAACATGATCAAGGGCTGATCCCCTAATCACATCGACGGCGGTGTGCGGTTCCCCTGCTCCCTGCGGGGCAACCGCGCACCGCCGAGGTGTATCCGGACGAAAGGGTTGACGGATGCCCAGGGTCAGCCAAGACCACATGGATGCCCGGCGCTACCAAATTCTCACGGGGACACGTGACTGCTTTGCCGAGTACGGCTTCGAGGGCGCAACTGTTCGTAGGCTCGAGGAAGCAACCGGTCTGAGTCGCGGCGCGATCTTCCACCACTTCGACGACAAGGATGCGCTTTTCCTGGCGTTGGCACACGAGGACGCCGCTGCGATGGCGCAGACCGTCTCCGAACAAGGTCTCGTGCAGGTGATGCGGGAGATCCTCGCGGATCCACAGGAGTTCTCCTGGCTCGGAACCCGACTGGAGATCGCTCGTCGGATCCGAACGGATCCAGCGTTCCGTGAGCGGTGGACTGATCGACAGACCGAACTCGACGAGGCCGTGATCGCGCGTGTACGAGAGCAGCAGGAGTCTGGTCGCATGCGGACCGATATCCCAGAAGATGTCCTCCGCGTGTACCTGAACATCGTCCTGGACGGACTCATCACGCACCTGGCCACCGGACGCGGTACCGAACACGTCAATGCGATGCTCGATCTGGTGGAGGCATCGCTACGCACCGCGTAAATGCATTCCGGGCCCATCTCTGCGAGATGGGCCCGGATGTCTCTGTGACCGGTAGCCGTTACCCGGCTGTTTCCGTTAGGGGCAGTGGACGGTGAAGTTCCATTCAGTGCCTGGTTCGTTGGCCACGACTTCGACCTGAACCGCGGTGGAGGCCCCCGGCGGTACGTGGATGTCCACCCACTTGTCACCGTGGGTGCTCCGATAGTGATCGGCGAAGATTTCCCGTCCCTCGTAGCGGACGGTGATGGTGTCCGGAATGCGGTATGTCTCATACCGCAAACGGAAGAAAGTGGGCCCGGGTCGTCCTAGCTCGATTCGACGATGAACCCCGCCATATCCGCCAGCGTCACTGGTCTCATTGCAGTGCTCGAGGGGCGCACCAATCGCATTGAACTGACGCCAGACATCCTCGATGGTGGCCTCGCCCGCGATTGCGCGAAGACACGTCTGAACGAAATCGTGCATACCCCCCGGGATGCCTGCGATCACCGCGAACGCTCCGTTGTCCAGTCCACTGGACATCGCGTCGACCATCTGCGTCGCTGTCATGTCGCCCTCGGCCACCCCCGAGAGGCTTCCGAGTAGAGCGGCGATGTTGCCTAGATTGCCGTCCCCTCCCTGCAGTTCAACGCTCGTGTCGAGCAGCGTCATGCTCGTATCGAGTGAAATACCTTCTTCGTCCTGAGCCTGTGCCGGAGCACCGACCATGGTGAGCGCCAGGGCGGACGCCGCGCCGACCGCGATGGTCCTTGCTGCGATGATCTTCATCTTCTTCATGTTGAGTGACCTCGTTCCCCTCTACGGACTAGTCGGCCGAAACAATTGTTCACATTCGATCGTATGAAGACAGTGTGGGAATCCGCTGTCGCCCGAACGCATGATTTGGTCCGAGTAGGTTGGCCACATGACTTCTCCAGCACCACAGGTTCCAGCTGTCTCCCTGTCCGACGGTCGAGTGATACCGCAGCTCGGATTCGGCACGTTTCGCGTCCCGCCGGAAGATGCCGAAAGGGTCGTCTCAGACGCGCTCGAAGCTGGCTACCGCCATCTGGACACCGCGCAGATGTACGGAAACGAAGAAGGCGTGGGCCGAGCCATCGCCTCGTCAGGTATCCCCGGCGACGAACTCTGGGTGACGACGAAACTCAACAACACGTTTCACGACCGCGATGCCGCACTGGCGGCTACTGAGCGTTCCCTTGCGGCGCTGGGTGGGCGGATCGACCTCTACCTCGTCCACTGGCCGCTGGCGATGTACGCAGATGTCGCCCGCGTCTGGGCGGTCATGGAAGAAATTCACGCTGAAATGGAAGTGGGGTCCATCGGAGTGTCGAACTTCACCGCAGCGAATCTCGATCGGCTTGCCGAGGCCGGCGGGCCGACCCCCGTTGTGAACCAGATCGAATCGAACCCCTACTTCGTCAACGACGACCTTCGCAGTAACTGCAACGACAAGGGCATCGCCGTCGAGGCATGGAGCCCCCTCGCCCAGGGGAAGGTGTTCGACGATCCACAATTAATTGCACTGGCGGATCAGATCGGGCGGACGGTGTCACAGGTCGTTCTTCGCTGGACTGTGCAGCGCGGCGACATCGTTTTTCCCAAGTCGTCCAAACCGGCACGCATGCGCGACAACCTCGAGGTATTCGATTTCGAGTTGACCGACGAACAGATGGCCGCGATCTCTGCTCTGCATGACGGAACCCGCTCCGGCCCGGATCCGGATCTGTTCGATCGACGCGGGTGAATCCTGCGTCGTGTCTGCGGGACGAAGGTCGACGCCGTCCACGATCACCGTGTCGCGGCCAGGCAGTCGAGCCGGTGTCTGCCAAGTGGACCGGGTCCGGGCGAAATAAGGTGAACGCACGACCTTCCTGGTCCGAGGGGACCTAGAGTCTGGCCATGTCCACCATCGATGCGGCGGATGGGTCCGATCACGCGACACCCGACCGCTCTACGACTGCGCCCGTGTTGGCCTCGTATGCGGCGGGCAGTCTGGGAACGGGTGCGTTCGGCACACTCCCGGGCCTGGTGCTCGCCTACTACCTGACCGATTCGATCGGGGTCACCGCAGCGCTCGCGTCGATCCTGGTGCTGGTCCCCAAGGTGATCGACGTCCTCGCCTATCCGCTCATCGGCGCCCTGTCCGACCGTGCCTCCCATCGCACCGGATACCGAACCGGGTTGATGCTTCTCGGTGCGCTGGCGCTACCGCTGCTGTTCGTCGCCACTTTCTCTGCGCCCACGGACTGGAGCACCGGCGCAGCCGGAATCTGGGTCATGGGCTTCTTCCTGGCGGCGTCCCTGGCGTACTCGTGCTTCCAGGTGCCATATCTGGCCCTGCCTGCCGAACTCACCGACAATGCCGATCGCCGTGTGACGCTGCTGGCCTGGAGAGTGGCCGTATTGGCCGCGGCGATCCTCGTCTCCGGTGGCGGCGGGCCCGCCCTGCGAGACGCTGCGGGTGGCGGAGCCCGCGGCTATGTGGTGATGGCGGTAGGTGTCGCGGCGCTGATGCTCGTCGGGATGCTGTGGTCCACCTACATTGCCGGGCGTCGAACGATCCTGCGGGCCGATGCCCCGGTCGGGAGTCTTCTCGACCAGTATCGCGACGGCATCGACGCACTGCGCGTGACCCGCCCCTTCCGACTGCTGGTGCTGGTTTTCTGTCTCCAGGCGGTGGCGACCGCGGTGATGCTTGCCGGAGGCCAGTACGTCGCGACCTATGTTCTGAGGAACGAGGCCGCGCTGACCGGTCTGTTCCTGGCGTTGGTCGGCCCGGCACTGGTGGTGATGCCACTGTGGACCCGGCTGGCGCACACGCAGGGGAAGGTGAGGGCGCTCGCGGCCGCCACCACCCTGTTCACGGTCGCGGCACTGCTGCTGATCCCCGCCGGAGTCGCGCCCGGGGCGTGGGTGCATATCCCCGTTGCGATGGCGGGCGTCGCCTATGCGGGAATGCAGGCTCTACCGATGTCGATGCTGCCTGACACGACAGACCTCGACCGGGTTGTCGGGGGACGACGACGAAGTGGCGCGATGAGCGGATTGTGGACGGCCTCGGAGACCGGCGCGATGGCCCTCGGCCCGGTGGTGGTCCTCGCTCTGTTGGCCATCGGCGGGTTCCGCTCCGGCGGGGTTTCCGACCAGCCCGGCTCGGCGGTATGGGCGATCGTCCTCGCGTTCTCAT
The DNA here is from genome assembly GCF_014144865.1 of Dietzia aerolata. Taxonomy (GTDB): domain Bacteria; phylum Actinomycetota; class Actinomycetes; order Mycobacteriales; family Mycobacteriaceae; genus Dietzia; species Dietzia aerolata. Next base: position 15,290 of record NZ_JAALDM010000222.1, read on the forward strand.
TGGTGCCGGCGTTGCTGGCCGGGGCGAGCCTGCTCGTGGTGCGCGGCCTGGGTGCTTCCTATCCCCGATGGACGGAGAGAACATGACAGTCGATCCACTGACGACGCGGATTCTCGACCGCGGGGAGCACGCCCTGGCGAGGCTCGCGGCGATGCGGGAGGCAGATCCACCCACCACCGGAGGGAGAGTCCTGTCGTACGTGTACGACTCCGGATTGTCCGAACTCGACCAGCTCGCCATGCGGGCGGCTCGTCTCGCCCACGGTGTGAACGGACTGGACCCGACGGTGTTCGCCTCAGTGGCGCAGATCCACGGAGGGATCATCTCCCGGACCCGATCGATCCTCGGTGCCGGTGCCGGTGCCGGTGCCAGCGCTGGAGTTGGGGCCCAAGCCGTGGCCGGTGTCGACGCCGGAACCGCGGTAGACGGCGACGTATTCGGCAGCGTCACCTCCGGCGGAACGGAGAGCTGCATCCTGGCGTGCCTCGCCGCACGGGAAGTCCGTGGCCGCTCCCCCGGCGACGGTGGGACGATCGTCGCACCGGTGAGCGCGCATGCCGCGTTCCGCAAAGCCGCGCACCTGCTCGGCCTGCGGTTCGACGGTGTCGAGGTGGATCCGGTCACAGGTCGGGTGGCCGCAGCCGACCTCCTCGCCGCGGTCGATGAGAACACCGTCCTGGTGGTGTGCTCTGCACCGTCCTACCCGACCGGGGTGATCGACCCGGTCGCCGAGGTAGCGGCGGGACTCGAGGCGGGGCACGACCCGCGAATCGGCCTGCACGTGGATGCCTGCCTGGGTGGATTGGTACTGCCCTTCTGGCCGGACACTCCCGCCGGGCCGACGATGCCGGAGTGGGATCTGCGCGTGGCCAGGGTCACCAGCATCTCGGCCGACCTGCACAAGTACGGGTTCGCGCCCAAGGGGACGTCGGTGCTGCTCTCCCGGGGGCGGACACGACATCGTGCCGCGTGGTTCGCCACCGTCGACTGGCCCGGCTATCCCGTGGTCAACCCCACCCTCGCCGGATCCAAACCGCTCGAACCCGCAGCCGCGGCATGGGTGGTACTGGAAGCGCTTGGCGAGGACGGCCAGCGTGAACTCGTCAGCCGAACGGCCGGGGCGACCCAGGCACTCGTCGAGGGACTGTCCGCAATCGAAGGAATGACACTCCTGGATCGTGATCCTGGGCCGCTCATCGCGGTGGCGGTGGACGAGCACGCCCCTCGTGAACAGCGGGTGCACCCACACCGGTGGGCCGATGCCTGCGGACGACGAGGGATAGCCGTGCAGGCACAACCTGCATACGGTCAAGCCGGGCGGTCCGCGTTGTCGTCGTCGTCCCATCTGACCGTCACCCCGGTGACACACACCATGGTCGACGAGATCCTCCGCGTCGCGACCGACGCCGCGGACGAGGTCCGCGGCCTGCCCGCGCCCCGCCCACCGGCCGGGTTCTCCGACGTCCTGGACGCACTGGCCGCCGGGACCCTCACCCCCGACGACATCCTGGCCCTGCCCGAGGACGACATCCACACCATGGTTACAGGCGTCCTCGGCGGCGACCACGAGCCCGGTGAGGCGACAGGAATGGCGTCACTGATCGCAGCGATCGAGGCGTTGCCCGACGCGGTCGGCGCCCGGCTCGTGCGGGCCTACCTCGCGGCCGTCACCGAGGTGTGACGGCCGTGGATCAGCGGAAGCCGATCGCGGCGAGGACGAGCGAGAGCACGCCGATTACCATCATCACCGCGCTCGCCACCACCCTGGAATCCCACGCCAGAGCGCGGTCGTACAGTGCGGTGACCTTCTGCGTTGTCGCGGGGAACCTGGACCACACCCACGCCAGGAGCACGAACGGCGCGACCAGCGCCGCGAGGAAGACGGCGTAGAGGACCGCCATGAACACGACATCACCACTGGCCGACTCGACGGTCCGGCCGGTGAGATAGGCGATCGGCAGTGTCGTGAAACCCACGACCGTCGACGTGGCACCCAGGACGTACAGCCCGGTCCGCGACTTGGACTCCCCCGCCTCGTCGCCGTCCGCCGGGGCTGGCTCGGGACCGGCCGGCGCCCGCGGAGCCGAGCGTGACCACACCGCGAACGCCCCGGCCACCACCAGCAGAACGATGCCCACCACCAGATCGATGATCCGGTCCTCGACCACGGCGTCAGCGCGATGCTGCACCCGCGCGACCAGATTCGCCGGATTGAACCCGTGCACGACGACCACCAACACAGTCGCCCCGGTCATCATCCCGGCCGACAACGCGGTGAGCCTGGACGTGACGTTCACGCCCCGCGCAAGGGTGTCGGCCGTGGAACCGTAGAGCACCGGATTCATCCCCAGGGCCAACCCCAGGCCGATCAGGGTGGGTAGGGCGGCGAACACCGCGACCACACTCGTCATCTGTAGTGGCCTCCTCGGGGGTGGAGTGTCTCAAGGTGTGGGTCAGACCACACGTGCACGGTTAGCATGTGCTTATCACCCCCCTCGAGAGGACGGTAGTGCGCGTACTCGTCACCAGTTCCAGGAACACCTTCGCCCTGGACATCATTCGCAAGCTCGGGAGTCTCGGACACACGGTCGTGGCCGCGGACACTTACGCGGGCTCGTCCGGCAATCACTCCAAGTACCTGGCCGGTCACGCGGTCACCGCCTCACCACGCTACGACACCGATCAGTTCATCGCGGACGTGAACACGATCATCGCGAAGTACGACATCGACCTCATCATCCCCACCTTCGAGGAAGCCTTCTACCTTTCGGCGCGACGGGCCGACCTGCCCGACACCGTCACGCTGTTCGCCGGTCCGTTCGCGAAGCTGGCGCAACTGCACGACAAGGCGAGCTTCCAGCGTCTGGTGGAGAAGGCCGGTGTTCCGATCCCCGAGACGATCGTCGCCACCGACGAGGAATCGCTGCGCGCCGCGATCGACAAGTACCCCAGGTACTTCGCGCGGGCCGCGTTCTCGCGCGGAGGAGTCGCACTGCTGACCAATACCGGACCCCTGGCCGGGAAGATGGCGGTCGAGGACTGCCATCCCACCGAGGACCAACCCTGGTTGGTCCAGCCTTTCGTCGATGGCCCGATGGTCTGCACCTACAGCACCGTCGTCAACGGCAGAGTGACCTCGCAGTGCACCTACTGTGCACCCGAACAGTGGGCGCACAGCACCGGTATCGCCTTCCTAGCCGTGGACAGCACCGACACCCTCGACTACACCCAGCGCATCATCGACGCCTTGGACCCCACCTTCACCGGGCAGCTCTCGTTCGACTTCGTGGACAACGACGGTCAGCTGTATGCGATCGAGTGCAACCCGCGTCCCACCAACGGTGTGATCCTGCTCGAGGCGGAACAGCTCGAGCAGGCCTTGACCGGGGCCAATGCCGAGCCGTTCGTGGTGGAGCCCGGCGTCGAGAGACAGATCAGCGTCGCGGTCCTCGCCGATGCCTTTGCCGAGCCGCTCAAGCACCTGCCCACCACTCTCCATGACCTGACACACGTGAAGAACGTCGGGTCCGGCTGGCACGACTCCTTCGCGATGATGTGGAGCCCGGCGACCCTGGTCCACGGGGCCAAACTCAGTCGCGGCAAGCACGTGGCGATCCTCGAAGCACTCGGCGATGACATCGTGTGGAACGGCGAGCCGATCAATGGGATGACCGCTGAGGATGCCGCCGTACTCGAGGATGTCCACGAACAGAGGATCTGACGATCGGGCCGGGAGTGAACCGACTCCGCCGCCCCTCCGGCGGGGATTGCCCCGAGTTCGATCTGACCTACGTCCGCACAGGTCCACGGACCAGTTCTCCACCGCTCGTCGTGATCCCCGGCGGGCCGGGCCTCGCATCGGTCGTGCCCTACATCGGCTTCCGTCGACGGGCCGCCCGGCTCGGTCATGACGTGATCATGATCGAGCACCGCGGGGTGGGTAGGTCACGGACCGACATCCACAGCCGTGACCTGCCGCCGTCCGCGATGTGGATCAGCGAGGTCGTGGACGATATCGCGGCCGTGCTCGACCACGAATCGGTGGAGACCGCCCTTTTCGTCGGGTCGTCCTACGGCAGCTACCTAGCCGCCACCTTCGGGGCCCGACATTCCGGGCGGGTGGCCGGGATGCTGCTGGACTCGGCACTGCAGTCGGCCGAGGACGGGGACCTCGAACGTCACGCCGTGCGCTCTTTGTTCTGGGAGGCGGACACAGCACTCGCCGCCGACGTCAGACAGCTCTACCGGGACGGCGTGGACGAGCGGATCCTCCTCGACGTGGTGCGCGCAGCCTATGAACTCGGGGGCGCTGAACTCACAGCTCCCCTGGTGCGGGCCCGGGTAGGCGGCCGCGGAACGCTGGCCTGGCGACTGATGGAGGCATACGCGACCCGGGGCGAATCGCTCATGTCGGTGCCGGGGGTCTACGAGTTCGAACTCGCCGGCGTGATCGGCTTCCGTGAACTCGGATACGGCGGCCGGCCCGACGGGCTCCCCCTGGACCCCGCACTCACCTACGCCCCCCTTGCGCGGCGCTTCCCCAATTTCGTCGCCGAGCCCACGGATCTGCACCGCGCTGCGGCGAAATTCGACTGGCCCATGGTGCTACTCAGCGGGAGCAGAGATCTACGCACACCGCCCGCGATCGCCGAGCGGGTCGCAGCGGCTGCCCCCGATGCAACTCTCGTGCGCATCACCAACGGGCACAGCGCGCTGGAGTCGCACCCGGAAGCGCTTCTCGTGGCCGCGTCCGCGCTGGCGTCCGGAAGCCACGACCTCCTTCCCAGCAGAGAGAATGACCTAGACCGACTCCCGCGCCGAGGCCTTGCCGCGCGCGTCCCCGACCACCTCGCAGCACTGGTGCGACTGGGACAGATCAGCCCGGGTCGCCTCCCACCGAACTGGTAAGAGGTGACCCGGGCCGAAACCAGGTATGGGGTGGGTCAGACGAAGACCGCGATGATGACGTTGACGATCGCCAGCAGCCCCGCCGCCAGAGCCAGGTTTCCGGTGGTGCCGGGCGCCTTCGACTCCTTCTTGGTGCCGACGATCGCGAGAACCAGGATGATGATCGCGATCACCAGCTTGATGCCGATCTTCATGTGGTTCACCTCGCCGTCGTTCATCTCCTGGAGTCCGACGAGGAGAAGTCCGGTGACCACCTGGAGGATGGAGCCGTGAAGGATGGCCTTGTTTACCGCGGGCGCCTTGACGGTGGCGATCCAACCGCCGATGATCCCGGCGAGACCGATGAAGTGCAGGACGAGGACGATCTTGATGGCGATATCCATGGCGCCATGGTCTCAGGCGAACACCCGACCACCGCGACTAAGGGTCTGCTAACCAGAGATTCAGGCACGGTAAGTGTGAACACCGCTCATCCGAACATCGCGTGCCCTCGCTGCGCTCGGCTACGCGAGTTCGACGGCCACATGCGCGACCTGGCGTTCGCAGGCTCACGCCAGTTCGACGATCTCCATGTACTCCTGGCTCCACAAGTCCTCGGTGCCATCGGGCAGGATGATGACCCGCTCCGGCTCTAGGGCCTCGACGGCGCCCGGATCGTGTGTCACCAACACCACCGCGCCCTCGTAGGTACGCAGTGCGTCGAGAACCTGCTCGCGCGAGATCGGATCGAGGTTGTTCGTCGGCTCATCGAGGAGCAGAACGTTTGCGGCCGAGGACACCAGCCCGGCCAAGGCCAGACGGGTTCGTTCACCACCGGACAGCGTGCCGGTGGGCTGCTCGAGCTGCGGGCCCGAGAACATGAACGCCCCCAGTAGCCCGCGCAGGTCCTGCTCCCCCGCGTCCGGCGCGGCGTGGCGGATGTTCTCCCACACCGAGGCGTCCATGTCGAGGGTGTCGTGCTCCTGCGCGAAGTAGCCGACCTTCAGACCATGACCGGAGACCACACCGCCTTCGCCATCCGTGCGCTCCACCCCGGCGAGCAGTTTGAGCAGGGTCGTCTTACCCGCGCCGTTGTAGCCCAGCACCACCACGCGGCTGCCCTTGTCGATCGCCAGGTCGACCCCGGCGAACACCTCGAGCGAGCCGTACATCTTGGTCAGACCCTTGGCGAACAGCGGCGTTTTACCGCACGCGGCCGGGGTGGGGAACTTGATGTGTGCGACCTTGTCGGCCACGCGCACCTCGTCGAGCTCGTTCATCATCGCATCGGCGCGCCGCACCATCTGCTTGGCGGCCGCGGCCTTGGTGGCCTTGGCACCGAGCTTGGCGGCCTGTGCCTTGAGCGCGGACGCCTTCTTCTCGGCATTGGCGCGCTCGCGCCTACGCCGGGCCTCGTCGGTGGCCCGCGCGTCGAGGTACTTCTGCCACCCCATGTTGTAGGCGTCGATCTCACCCCGCACGGCGTCGAGGAACCACACCTTGTTCACCACGGCCTCGAGCAGCTCGACATCGTGGGAGATGATGATCAATCCGCCCTCGTGCTTCTCCAGGAACTGGCGCAGCCAGGTGATGGAGTCGGCGTCGAGGTGGTTGGTCGGCTCGTCGAGGAGCAGCATCGTCCGCGACTTGCCGGCGCCGTCGGACGCAGCGAACAGGATCCGCGCCAACTCCACGCGTCGACGCTGACCACCGGACAGGGTCCCGAGATTCTGGGTGAGAATCCGGTCCTCGAGCCCCAGGCTGCTGCAGATCCGGGCGGCCTCACTCTCGGCCTCGTAGCCACCGCGGGCGGAGAACTCATCCTCGAGCCGCCCGTACCGACGCACGGCCTTGTCCATCGCGGCATCGTCCGGAGCGTCGGTCATCTGGGCCTGCGCCGTGGCCATGTCCGCCATGAGGACGTCCAGGCCGCGGGCGGACAGGACGCGCGACCGGGCAAGCTGGTCCATGTTGCCCTCGCGCGGGTCCTGCGGCAGGTACCCCAGCTCGCCGGACCTCGTGACGGCCCCGGCGTAGGGCTCACCCTCACCGGCCAGGATCCTCATCGTCGTCGTCTTACCCGCGCCGTTACGTCCCACCAGGCCGATCCGGTCGCCGGGCTGGACCCGCAACGAGGACCCGTCCATGTGGAGCAGGGTGCGCACGCCGGCGCGCACCTCCAGGTCGTCGATCGTGATCACGTGCGCGGGTACCTCGTTCGTTCTCGGATGGTCGTCCCCCAGGAGCATGGGGTTTTCGGGCCGACCAGCAACTCTACCGGCGGGCCGTCCCGGGTGACGAGTCCGGTGACCGGGGTCTCCCGTCGCCGGAACCCCCGCGGTGCCCGATCAGTCCCCGCGGTCCCGGATCACCCCACTCGACGCCCGTAGAGGTTCTGCACGCTCCGGCCGAGCCGCCCACGATCATCGGAGATGAGAGTGTCGGTGAGGACCCCCTGCCCGGGCTCACCGATCGTCTCGCTGTCCAGGTGCACCCAGCCGGGCTGGGGATCGCGGTGCAGCGACACCACGAGGTCGCAGTTGATCGCGGGGGTGGTGAGCGGATCGCTGGCCATCGCCACCCCGCTGGCGGAATCGGCCACGGTGACGGCGTGCTGCCACCCGGTCATTGTCTCCCCCTCGACGAGCGCGGCGCGGGAGCGCCCCCACGCCTGCGCCGGCCCGAGCTCGTCGCCGCTACCGGAGATGAAGGAGAAGTCCACGACGGACAGGTAGCCGTCTTGGTGGGCGTAGGTCATCATTTCGCCCCGGTTCCGCTCGTCCGGGACCGGCGGCCCCGCGTGCTCGCCGACGGTCGGGAAATCGTCGGGGGTTCGCCGCATGCGCCAGCCCCGCGCGACCAGTGCGGTCCGCCCGTCGACGGTGGCGGTCGCCTCGAGCAGTTCCACGCTGCGCCCGGGCCGGATTCGGTGCACCTCGATGTCCAGGGGCTCGATGGGCACAGGGCCGAGCACGTCCACGGACAGCCTTGCCAGCCGCACGTCGGGAGCCGGGGCGAACTGCTCCAACGCCCGAACGAGCAACGCGCTCGGCGGCCCGGCGTGCTGCGATTCGGCCGACCACGGCCCGGCCGTCAGATGTGTCGACTCGAATCGGCTCTCGTCGAGCTGGCGGTAGAACGATCCGGTCATGGTGCTCCTTCGGACGGCGGTAGGGTCAATCCCCATGGATGCTACGGATGGCGGGTTGTTCGACGTCGCTGTCGTGGGCCTGGGCCCTGCGGGCCGGGCATTGGCGTCGCGCAGTGCTGCCGCGGGACTGTCGGTGCTCGCGGTCGATCCTGCGCCAGAGGCCGAGTGGAGCCAGACGTTGTCGCTGTGGTCCGACCAGGTGCCGCCGTGGCTGCACGAGGACGCCTGCGGCACCGATGTGCTGGCGCACCGCGTCCACGGGCCGACCCTGTTCGCGCCCGAGCGAACGGTCCTGCCGCGCGAGTACGCGGTGGTGGATACCGGCGAGTTGCGGGCGGCGTTACCGCTCGGAGCCGGGGTGACCGTGGAGCGCGCCGCGCTCGATGACGCCGCGGTGCTCGCCCTGACCTCCCGGGCGCACCGTGTCGTCGATTGTCGGGGGGCCGGTGGTCACCGCAATCGAGGCCCGGTGCAGACCGCCTACGGGATCGTCGTTGAATCCGGCGCCGCGGTGCCCGCCCTGGGTGGCGAATCGGCACTGTTCATGGACTGGCGTGAAGACCACGACGACGACGACGTCGGCCCCACCTTCCTGTACGCGATTCCTCTGGGGCCGGACAGAGTCCTCCTCGAGGAGACCTGCCTGGCGGGGTGGCCGGCGCCGACTCCGGACAGCCTGGCCAGACGGCTGCGGTCGAGGTTGCGTCGCCGGGGTGTGGCGCAGGAGGCCATCGATTCGGCGCTCGCGGTGGAGCATGTCCGAATCCCGTTGCTGCCGAGGTTCCGGAGTGCGTCGAATCCGCGGGTCGCGGCGTTCGGCACCGCTGGCGGCCACGGGCATGCGGCGACGGGGTATTCGGTCGCGGCGATGCTCGAGTCCGTCCCGGCGGCAGTGGTGGCGCTGGAGTCGGGTAGACCGCTTCCCGCTCCTCGGTCGCCGTTGAGTTCCGGCCTGCATTCGGTGGGGTTGCGCGCGCTGCTGCGTGCGGAGGACGAGACGCTGCGCGCATTGTTCGCCGCGTTCGGCCGGCTCGAGGCGCGTCAGCAGCGGTGGTTCCTCGACTCCGCGAGCCCGTCGTACCAGGTCGGTGGTGCGATGCTGGCCATGTGGTCCTCCATGCCGGCAAAGCACAAGGCCGGCATGGTGGCGGCGGTCCTGGCCAAGGATCCGCGCGACCATGCCGGCCGGGGTGCTATCAATCGGACGGGGAGCTCGTGAGTCCGATCAGACCGTGCGCCCGATCAGACCGTGAGTCCGGTCAGACCGTGTGCCTGATCAGACCGTGAATCCGATGGCGCGGAGCTGCTCGCGACCATCGTCGGTGATCATCTGGGGGCCCCACGGCGGCATCCAGACCCAGTTGAGCTCCAGCTCGTTGACCAGGTCCGACCCGATGGTGGCGCTGCGGGCCTGGTCCTCGATCACGTCGGTGAGCGGGCATGCGGCGGAGGTCAGGGTCATGTCGACGCGAGCGATCGTGGATCCCTCGGTCTCTCCGGGGCGGACCCAGATGTCATAGACCAGGCCGAGGTCCACGACGTTGATCCCGAGTTCGGGGTCCACGACGTCGCGCATGGCCTCCTCGAGATCCGCGACCAGGGCGAGATCCTCTTCGGACTGTTCCGGACGATTGGGGTCGGGCCGGAACTCACCGTTATAGGCGGTTCCGGGTGCCGTCTCGTTCTCGGCCGCCGAGTTGGGGTCGTCCACGGACGGGTCGTTGGCAGGTGTCATCTGCTCGGTCATGTCACATCACTCCTGGTGTTCGGTCTGTTGTGCGAGAGCGTCCTTGAACGCCATCCAGCCCAGTAGGGCGCACTTGACGCGCGCCGGGTAGCGGGACACTCCGGCCAGTGCCACCGCATCGTCCAGTAGTTCCTCGTCACCTTCGTCCTGGCCGCGGGACGAGATCATGGTGTGGAAGCCTTCGAATACCTCGAGGGATTCCGACACGGGCCGACCGACCAGGAGTTCCGCCATCATCGAGGTGGAGGCCTGGCTGATCGAGCAGCCCTGGGCGTCGTAGGAGATGTCCTCGATCGTGCTCTGGTCGTCGGAGAGCTGCAGTCGCAGCGTCAGCTCGTCGCCACACGTCGGGTTGACGTGGTGGACCTCAGCGCCGAACGGATCCCGCAGGCCGCTGTGGTGGGGCCGGCGGTAATGATCCAGGATGACTTCCTGGTACATCTGCTCGAGTTTCATCTAGCGCACGCCCTCCACTCCGAAGAATTCCTGCGCACGGCGCAACGACCGTGCCAGCGCATCAACCTCGTCGACGGTGTTGTACAACGCGAACGAGGCCCGCACTGTCGACTGCACACCGAGACGCCGATGCAGCGGCCACGCGCAGTGGTGACCGACCCGCACCGCGACTCCGTCATCGTCGAGCACCTGGCTCACGTCGTGCGCATGGATCCCGTCCACCACGAACGACACTGCGCCACCGCGGTCGACGGTGTCGGTGGGGCCGATGATCCGGATGCCGGGGATGTCCCCGAGCGCCTCGAGCGCCGCGGCGGTCAGTGTCTCTTCATGCCGGGCGACGGTGTCCATCCCGACTGCTTCCAGGTAGCGCACAGCCGCGGCAAGCCCGACCGCCTGGGACACCATCGGCACCCCGGCCTCGAACCGCTGCGGCGGATCGGCATAGGTGGACTCTTCCATCGTCACCGTGGCGATCATCGATCCCCCGGTGAGCACCGGCGGCATCGCACGCAGAAGCCCTCGACGCCCGTAGAGGACTCCGATCCCGGTGGGGCCGAGCATCTTGTGGCCGGAGAACGCCGCGAAGTCGACTCCGAGTGCGTGGAAGTCCACCGCCATGTGCGGCACGGACTGGCAGGCGTCCAGGACCACCAGCGCACCGACTGAATGAGCCGAATCCACGACGCGGGCGACGTCGGTGACCGCACCGGTGACGTTCGACTGGTGGGTGAGTGCCACGACCTTCACCGAATCGGTGAGCTCGATCGAGTCGAGGTCGATACGGCCGTCGTCGGTGAGCCCGTACCAGCGCAGGGTCGCCCCGGTACGTCGGCACAGTTCCTGCCAGGGCACCAGGTTTGCGTGGTGCTCCAGCTCGGAGATCACGATCTCGTCCCCGGGACCGACGGTGTACTCGCCGAAGCGGGGGTCTCCGAGGGCGAACGCGACGAGGTTCAGGGCCTCGGTGGCGTTCTTGGTGAACACCAACTCGTCTACATCGGCACCCACGAAGCGGCCGATGTCGGCCCGGGCGCCCTCGTAGGCGTCCGTGGCCTCCTCGGCGAGCTGATGCGCGCCCCGATGCACTGCCGCGTTGGAGTGCATGAGGAAATCCCGCTCCGCATCCAGTACCTGGACCGGTCGCTGCGAGGTGGCCCCGGAGTCGAGGTACACCAAGGGCTTTCCGTCACGGACGGTCCGGCTCAGGATGGGAAAATCCGCGCGGACGGTCGTGAGATCGAGAGTCGAGGTCATGGTCTCCCAGCTGTCTGGTCAGGCGTTCGCCGGCGTCAGGTACTTCTCGTACCCGTTCGCCTCGAGCTCGTCGGCCAGTTCGGCACCACCGGAGGCGGCGATGCGGCCGTCGACGAACACGTGAACCGTGTCGGGCTTGATGTACTGCAGGATCCGCGTGTAGTGCGTGATCAGCAGGATTCCGCCGTTCTCTTCCGCCTTGTAGCGGTTGACTCCCTCGGAGACGACGCGCAGGGCGTCGACGTCCAAGCCGGAGTCCGTCTCGTCGAGAACCGCGATCTTCGGCTTGAGCAGGTCGAGCTGCAGGATCTCGTGGCGCTTCTTCTCGCCGCCCGAGAAGCCCTCGTTGACACTGCGCTCGGAGAACGCCGGGTCGAAGTCGAGGTCAGACATGGCCTCCTTGACCTCCTTGACCCAGTGACGGAGCTTGGGTGCCTCACCACGCACGGCGGTCGCCGCGCTCCGCAGGAAGTTCGCGGTGGAGACACCGGGGATCTCGGTCGGGTACTGCATCGCCAGGAACAGTCCGGCGCGCGCACGCTCGTCGACCTCCATCGCCAGGACGTCCTCGCCGTCGAGGGTCACGGTGCCACCGGTGACCTCGTACTTGGGGTGGCCGGCGATGACGTAGGCAAGCGTGGACTTGCCGGAGCCGTTGGGGCCCATGATGGCGTGGGTCTTACCGGACTCGATGGTCAGGTCGACGCCCTTGAGGATCTCGACGGTCTCCGGGGAGTCCTCGGTGGCGGCGACGCGGGCCGTCAGGCCCTTGATCTCGAGAGTGGTCATTTCAGTGCTCGCAATCTTCGGTGTTCAGGTCTTAGGGGTGATGACTGAAGTGCTGGACGTCAGATGCCGGAGGACTGCAGCTCTAGCTCGACGGCCTCGGTGATCCGCTCGCGAACCTCGGGCACACCGATGCGGTTGATCACCTCGCCGAAGAAGCCACGGACCACCAGACGCCGCGCGACGTCCTCGGCGATGCCGCGGGACATGAGGTAGAACAGGTGCTCCTCGTCGAAACGGCCGACGGCGCTGGCGTGACCGGCACCGGCGATCTCGCCGGTCTCGATCTCGAGGTTGGGCACGGAGTCGGCCCGCGCACCGTCGGTGAGAACGAGGTTGCGGTTCATCTCGTAGGTGTCCGTGCCCTGGGCTTCCGCCCGGATGAGGACGTCACCGATCCACACGGTATGGGCGTCCGGCAGATTCGACTTCGCGTCGCCCTGCAATGCGCCCTTGTAGAGGATCCGCGAGGTGCAGTGCGGAACCGCGTGGTCCACGAGCAGGCGATGCTCGATGTGCTGACCGTCGTCGGCGTAGTACAGGCCGTTGAGGTGGGCGGTGCCGCCGGGGCCCGCGTACCGAACGGACGGCGCGATGCGGACGATCTCGCCGCCGAAGGTCACGACGGTGTACGTCACCGTGGCGTCGCGGCCGACGAGGAGATGGTGCGCGGCGAGATGCAGGGCGTCGTCATCCCAGTCCTGGATGAGCACGACCTCCAGATGCGCGGAGTCGCCGACGACGAACTCGGCGTTCTCTGCGATGGTGCCGCCGCCGCGCTGATCCACCACGAAAGTGGCATTGGCGAAGGGCTCCAGTCGGACCTGGGTATGGCCGAAGGCGATGTTGCCCTCGCCGGGACCGTCGACGGTGACGTAGACGGGTTCGGCGATGACCTTCTCCTTGGCCACCGTGATGATGGTGGCCTCGTCAGCCGAGGTGAAGGCCTGGGCCGCGACGCGGTCCCGGGGTGCACCGGCTTCGCCGATCCGCTTGTCCTTCGAGTCAACGGTCTCGGCACGGAGCCCGTCCTGCTCGGCGACGGTCACGGCGATGCGACCCGATGCGGTGACGTTGGATCCGTCATGGATGCCGCGGAGACGACGCAGCGGGGTGAACCGCCAGATCTCGTCCTTGTGGCTCGGCACCTCGAAGGCGTCAACGTCGAAGGAGGAGAACTGGTCGCCCTTGGTGGCGCCGACGGGAACGCCGTAGCGGTCGGTAACCGGCGCGGCGGCGGTCTCCGTGGTGGGGGTGGTGGTGTCGGTCATGGTGGTCAGCCCACCGATCCTTCCATCTGCAATTCGATCAGGCGGTTGAGCTCGAGCGCGTACTCCATCGGGAGCTCCTTGGCGATGGGCTCGACGAACCCACGGACGATCATCGCCATGGCCTCGTCCTCTTCCAGCCCACGGCTCATGAGGTAGAACAGCTGGTCCTGGCTCACCTTGGAGACCGTGGCCTCATGCCCCAGCGTGACGTCATCCTCACGAATGTCGATGTAGGGGTAGGTGTCGGAGCGGCTGATGTTGTCCACGAGCAGCGCGTCGCACTCGACGTTGGACTTGGAGCCCTTGGCGCCGGGGTTGATCTGGATCAAACCGCGGTAGGCAGAACGCCCGCCGCCGCGTGCCACGGACTTGGAGACGATGTTCGACGACGTGTTGGGCGCCAGGTGAAGCATCTTGGAACCAGTGTCCTGATGCTGGCCCTCGCCGGCGAAGGCCACCGAGAGCACCTCGCCCTTGGCGTGCTCGCCGGTCAGCCACACGGCCGGGTACTTCATGGTGACCTTGGAACCGATGTTGCCGTCGATCCACTCCATGGTCGCGCCCTCTTCGGCACGAGCACGCTTGGTCACCAGGTTGTAGACGTTGTTCGACCAGTTCTGGATGGTCGTGTAGCGGCAACGGCCGCCCTTCTTGACGACGATCTCCACGACGGCGGAGTGCAGCGAGTCCGACTTGTAGATCGGCGCGGTGCAGCCCTCGACGTAGTGCACGTAGGCGTCCTCGTCGACGATGATCAGGGTCCGCTCGAACTGGCCCATGTTCTCGGTGTTGATCCGGAAGTAGGCCTGCAGGGGGATGTCGACGTGCACACCCTTGGGGACGTAGATGAACGAGCCGCCCGACCAGACGGCGGTGTTCAGCGCGGAGAACTTGTTGTCACCAGAGGGGATGACCGAACCGAAGTACTCCTCGAAGTACTCGGGGTGCTCCTTGAGCGCGGTGTCGGTGTCCATGAAGATGACACCCTGGCTCTCCAGGTCCTCGCGAATCTGGTGGTAGACCACCTCGGACTCGTACTGCGCGGCCACACCGGCCACGAGGCGCTGCTTCTCAGCCTCGGGAATGCCCAGCTTGTCGTAGGTGTTCTTGATGTCCTCGGGCAGGTCCTCCCAGCTGGTGGCCTGCTTCTCCGTGGAACGGACGAAGTACTTGATGTTGTCGAAATCAATACCCGACAGGTCCGAGCCCCACGCGGGCATCGGCTTCTTGTCGAAAATCTGCAGCGCCTTGAGTCGCTTGTCGAGCATCCAGTCGGACTCGTTCTTCTTGGCGGAGATGTCGCGCACGACCGCCTCGGAGAGTCCACGCTGTGCGGTGGCACCGGCGTCGTCCGAGTCGTGCCAGCCGTAGTTGTACTGGCCGATGGAAGCGATCCGCTCCTCGTCGGTGGTCGGCTCGGTGACGTCGGCCGTCACCTGGTCTGGGGTGATGGTCATCGCACTGTCCTTTCGGCGGTCGAAACCGACGCGGGTGCGCCGGCCGGTGCGGGGATCGTGGCAGCGAGATCTTCTGCTGCCAGAGTCCCGGTCGGGATGTTGGTGGTACAGGCGCAATTTCCGCCTGCGATGGTGGCGAGGCGCTGGACGTGTGTGCCCACGATCTCGGACACCACCTCCTGCTCGGCCTCACACAGTTCGGGGAACCGCGAAGCGACATTCCATACCGGGCAATGATGCTGACAGATCTGCAGCCCTGTGCCCACTTCCTCTACCGAGGAGGCATAGCCTGCATCCGACAGTGCGGTCGCAATGTCCGCGGCGGCGCGTTCCACGTCATCCGGCCCCTCGGCCGGGCGGATGTGGCCGATGACCGAACGGACGCGCTCCCTGGCGAAGTCGATGACCGCTTCGGAGCCACCCACGCGCTGCAGCGCTGACAGTGCCTCAACAGCGAGGTGATCGTACCCGTGGCGGGCGGTGCTTCGGCCGGTGGCCGTCACCTGGAACGTCTTTGCCGGCCGACCGCGGGTCCCGGCCGGCCGGGTGTGGGCTGGCTCCACCTCGCCGGCATCGGCGAGGTTGTCCAGATGCCGCCTGACCCCGGCCGGGGTCAGGCCGAGTTCGTTACCGATCTCGGTCGCGGTGAGGGCTCCTCGTTCCAAGAGGAGTTCCCGGATCGCCGAGCGGGTATCCGGGCGGGCGCTGGTGTCATAGACGTGCTGCACGCTCATTCGCCACTCCCTTCCGGTTATGCTCGTTGCGCCCCAAGTGAGACGCACCACCTGATATTACGCAACAAACTTGTGTCGGAAATATTCCCCTACCCCCGAGCGCGTCGCAAGGCGCGGCCGTGAGGGTGTTCGCGAGTGAGGTCCGACTGTCGCTCGAGGGGTGAGGAAGGTCGGGATCGTGGCACGAGAATTCCCCAGGCGTGGCGCCGGTGCGGTGACCGCCAGGCTGCACACGGAGGAGCTGTCCACCGGCTCCCCCATGTCGGCGGAGATAGCCCGCCTGGATCGGATTCGACTGATCGGGACCACGTCCGCGGTCGCCATGGCGGTCGGTGCGCTCGGCGCGGGCGCACTGCCGGTCCTCCAGAATCCCGCGGCCGGTGAGCGACTGTTCGGACTGTGGCTTCGACTCCAGCAGTCGTCGATGACGATCGTCATGGCGGGCATGGTCATGGTGACCATCTGCTGGCTGCTGTTGGCTCCCTACGTGCTCGGACGAGATCGGCGCGGACGACTCAGCGGCCGGATCGATCGAGCGACGCTCGACCGCATCATCGCCTCGTGGGCGCTGCCGCTGGCATTTGCGCCACCGATGTTCAGCAAGGACGTCTACAGCTATCTGGCGCAGGGGGCCATCGGCAATTCGCTTGACGACCCCTATTCGCTGGGCCCCGTCTCCGCCCTGGGAACCGCGCATCCCCTGACGGTGAACGTTCCGGACATCTGGCGTGACACGCCCAACCAATACGGACCCTTGTACCTGGGTGTACAGAAACTCATCCACACGATCACCGGTGACGACGTGGTGGCGGGAACGGTCCTGCACCGGGTGGTGGCGGTGATCGGCATCCTCATGCTCGGGTGGGCGGTTCCTCGGCTCGCCGAGTACTGCGGTGTCTCCGACGTGGCCGCGTTGTGGCTGGCCGTGGCGAATCCGCTGGTGCTGTTCCACCTGGTCTCCGGAATCCACTCCGAGGCGTTCATGATGGGCCTGCTCGCCATCGGGCTGGTCGTGGCCCTGCGAGCCATTGAGGCGCCACCCGGTACTCGGACTACGGGGTTGTTCATCCTCGGCACCGTGTTGGTGACCGGTTCGGCTCTGGTGAAGCTGCCGACCGTCGTGGCGTTGGGATTCATCGGTATGGCACTCGCGCGCAGGTGGGGAGCCGGATGGCTGGCGACCCTCAAGGCGACCGTGGTGATGCTCATCCTGGCCGGCACCACCACAGGCGTGGCGATGCTGATCACCTCATCGGGTCTCGGATGGATCACCAAGCTCGGCGCGGCGACATCGCTTCGGAGCTGGCTGTCGCCGCCGACGGCCCTCGGCGTCATCGCCGGAGGCATAGGGCAGTATCTCGGTCTCGGTGACCACACTGAACAGATCCTCGTGATGGTGCAGACCGCAGCACTGATCGCCGCGGCGGCGTTCACCGTGCGCATGCTGTTCGCCGTCCAGGCCGGACGCATCAACCCTGTGGGAGGCCTCGGAGTCTCGATGGCCGCCATCGTGCTGTGCTTCCCGGTGGTTCATCCCTGGTACGTGCTCTGGGCCCTCGTGCCCCTGGCGGCGTGGGCGTCGCGCGTGGAGTTCCGGCTCCCGGTGGTCGCGGTCAGCGCGATCCTCGCGTGTTTCACCCTTCCTCCCGGCGCCGGGCTACCACCGTTTGTCACCATTCAGGCATGGGCTGCAACCGTGGTCGTGGTGTTGATCGTTTTCATCGCGATGTTCCGCTGGCCAGGGCTGTTGCGTTACCGCTGACGGTGTCGGCATACAATCGGCAGCCGTGACTCCATCGACCGACTCCCCCGCACTGCAGGTCGACGGACTTGTCAAGACTTTTGGCGACACGACCGCCGTCGCAGGCCTGGATCTGACTCTCGAGAGAGGTCAGGTCATGGCACTGCTGGGGCCCAATGGTGCCGGCAAGACCACGACAGTCGAGATCTGTGAGGGCTTTCAGCGGCCGGATGACGGCACGGTGCGCGTTCTCGGCATGGACCCGGTGACCGACCGACAGGCAGTACGCAGTCGCATCGGCATGATGCTGCAGGGCGGCGGCGCCTACCCGGGGGTCCGGGTAGGCGAAATGCTCCGTCTGGTCGCCTCCTATTACGAGGATCCCCTCGACCCGGAATGGCTCCTGACAGAACTGGGTCTCAGCGAACACGTCTCGACCACTTATCGACGGCTGTCCGGCGGGCAACAGCAACGACTGTCCCTCGCGATCGCCGTGATCGGCCGACCGGAACTGGTGTTCCTCGACGAGCCGACCGCCGGTCTCGACGCGCAGGCCCGCCTCGCGGTGTGGGATCTGGTCCGTGCGCTCCGCCGCGACGGTGCCTCTGTCCTGCTCACGACTCACCTCATGGACGAGGCCTCGACTCTGGCCGACGAGGTGGTGATCGTCGACCGCGGCAGGCAGGTGGCCTCCGGCACTCCTGCCGAACTCGAACGAGCCGGCGCCACCGAGGGGGTGACCCTTGTCGTCGACGGAGACATCGCCCCGGCTCTCCTCGACGGCGCGGTAGGGCCGGGACACACTGTCACCACCGGGTCCGGGACAGGAGTACTGGAGGTCGACGGCCCGGTCTCCCCCGCACTCATGACCGCGCTGTGCGCCGAACTCGAGCGGCACGGGGTCCAACTCACCTCATTGGCCACTAGGTCCAGGAGTCTCGAGGAGGTCTTCCTCGACCTGACCGGACGGGACCTGCGATGAACCACCCCAGTACGGATACCAACCGCTTCGCGCCCGGCACGTTCGCCCGGCCGTCGAGGCCGGCCACCCTTCGCCGGATGACGGGCGCGCAGACCCGGATAGAACTGACGCTGTTCCTGCGCAACGGTGAGCAGTTGCTGGTGGCGCTTATCATTCCGCTGGCCGCACTCATCGCTCTCGTCGCGATCGATTTCGGTGCCGTCCCGGAGCCCCGGGTCGATCACGCGATCGCGGCTGTCCTCGCCATGTCCGTGATGGGGACATCGTTCACCGGACAGGCGATAGCTGTGGCCTTCGACCGCCGCTACGACGCACTGAAACGGCTCGGTGGCACCCCGCTTCCGCCCATCGTCATCATTGCCGGAAAAATCCTGGCCACGCTCATCCTGGTGGCCGGCCAGACGGTCATTCTCGGTGCCATCGCGGTGGCCATGGGGTGGCGCCCGGAGCCGCTGGGGATCCTGGTGGGGGCCCTGATGATCGCGCTGGGGTCGGCCGCATTCTCGTCGATTGGCCTGCTGCTGGGCGGCACGATGCGTGCCGAGATCGTCCTGGGACTGGCAAACCTGATCTGGTTTGTCCTCATCGGAGCCGCGGGACTCGCCATCGGAGTGGCGGAACTCCCCTCCCGGGTGGCTGACCTCCTCGTCGTCGTCCCCTCTTACGCACTGACCGAGGCGCTCCTCGCCGCCGACACCGGAGGTCTCCCCGTGCTTCCGGCGCTTGTCCTGTTGTGCTGGACCGGCGTCTGCGGCGGCTTTGCCGTACGTCACTTCTCGTTCACCTGATAGCAGACCGTCGCGACCCGCGGCCTAGAATCGGGCACGTGACCTCGACATCGCGCGCCACGTCCTCCGGAACCCCGGCCGAGACCACACCGAAGGCAGACGGCGGACCACTGTCCAGGCTCCCGATGCCGTCGTTGCGAGCCCAGAAGGGTATCGCGCTCGCGAACGTCATCGCCCAGATCGGCATCATGACCACCGGTGTCACCGTCCGGGTCACCGCGTCCGGACTCGGCTGCGAAAGCTGGCCGCGATGCAACCAGGACAGTTTCGTCCCCGTGCCCGGCGCCGCTCCCGCGCTACACCAGGCCGTCGAGTTCGGAAACCGGCTCCTGACGTTCGTGCTCGTGGCCGTGGCCGTCGCGTTGATCCTGGCGCTCCACCGTGCCGGACGGCGAAAGCAACTGCTCGTCCTCGCCTGGATGATGCCGCTCGGGATCGTCGCGCAGGCCGTGATCGGTGGTATCACCGTGCTGGCGGGGCTGGCCTGGTGGACCGTGGCGCTCCACCTACTCCCGTCGATGGTTCTCGCCTGGGTGGCCGCGATTCTCTTCGTGCGGATAGGCGAGGACGACGCCGCGGCCCCGCGCCGCGTCATCCCCACTCCGCTGCGGTGGCTGACGGTCCTGTCAGCCGTTCTCCTCGCCTGCGTGCTGGTTTCGGGCACGATGGTCACCGGTGCCGGGCCGCACGCCGGTGACGCCCGGATCGGGGTAGCCGACCGCCTCCAGTTGCCCATCCAGTGGCTCGTGCACTTCCATGCCGAACTGATGGTCGGTTACGTCTGTCTTCTCATCGGGCTCGTCGCCGGTCTCATGGCGCTCAAGACGCCCGGGCCCGCAATCCGACGCGGCGCGATCCTGATCGGACTCATCGCCCTCCAGGCGGTTGTCGGTATCACCCAGTACCAGCTCGGTGTCCCCGAGCTTCTCGTGGTGATTCACGTGACGCTCGCCGGCACCATCACCGCGGTCACCGGTGCACTGTGGGCGGCGGGAACGATTCGCGACCGCATCCGGTCCTGAACTTCGGGCTCGGATCACGCGCTCGGCACAGGCGTCGAGCACCAGCGTTTCCGTCACGTCGGTGGACGGTCGTTCCCCACGACTAGGGCAGAGTGCGTTGCACCTGGGACATCGGGCAAAAATGACGGCCCCGCCTTTGGCGGGGCCGTCATTGTGTCGCTGATCAGGTCACAGAAGTGAGCCGGAGCCGGCCATCCTCTTCCAATGCCCCGCGGGGACATCAGTCCGCGAGATGAGCTCGCGAGTCCAGTCCGAGCCCGTAAGCCCCTCGATTCCGTCTCGAACGGCCTCGGCCTGGGACAATGAGTCCACCATCAGGTCGTCCATGACCCCGTCGGCACCAACGAACGTCATACGGACCCCGCGGCGGCCGGTCGGCTGCAGGACGACGTCGGCCGAACCACCGTGGCGCGACAGGAACTTGGTCACGAACTTCGAGGCTCGCGAGGGCACGGTCGGTGCAGCGGGGACCGGGGCGGCCTCGATCTTCTCCGCAGGGGCCTTCTCTGCAGGCGCAGAAGCGGCGGGCTCCTTCTTCTCCGCTGCCGGAGCCTCGGTCGTCGCGGCGGAATCGTCGGCAGCGGACTCTGCCGCCTTGTCGTCCTTCGACCCGGCCACCGCGGCGGTACCGGCTGCCGCAGCACCTGCAGCAGCTGCGGCGCCACCGAGCTTGAGTCCGCCGGAACTACCGCCACCGGGTGCCTTGGCTCCCCCGCCGCCGAGCTTGAGTCCACCGGACTTCTGGACAGCGGGCTTGTCCTCCGCGCCCGCCTTCTCGGACTTCGCAGCATCTTCCGTGGTCTCGGCCGTAGCACCGGCGTCCAGTTCTGCGGCCTTGCCTCCGGGGGCCTTGGCGGAGGACCCGCCGAGGGTGAGTCCGCCACCCTTGCCGCCAGGGGCCTTGGCTCCCCCGCCGCCGAGCTTGAGTCCACCGGACTTCTGAGCTGCCGGCTTGTCCTCCGTGCCAGCCTCCTCAGCTGGCGTGGACTTTTCAGCTTTCGCCTCGTCGGCAGGAGCCTCGGATGCGGAGGCGCCACCGAGACCACTCGGCTTGCCGCCGGGAGCCTTGGCCGAAGACCCACCCAGGGAGAGTCCGCCGCCCTTGCCGCCGGGCGCCTTTGCGGACGAGCCGCCGAGAGTGAGCGCACCGGGTTTGGCACTGCCGGAGGCCGGCGTGTCGGCCGGCTTCTCTGCAGAGCTGTCAGGGCTTGCCTGCTGTGCGGGAGCTGCGTCGGTGGAGGGCGCATCTGCACTATCAGCGGACTTGTCGGCCGTAGCCGGGCCGTTGCTGGTGTTTGAGGCGGCGACCGCACCGGCAGCAGCCGCTGCGGCACCGCCGCCCAGTACGAGCTTGCTCGCCGACCCCCCACCTGGGGCCTTGGCGCTGGAGGCTCCGCCCAGGGTGATCTTCCCCTTGGCTGCGGTCCCCGCCGGCTTCTCGGGCGCGGTGCTCTCAGCCGCCGCTGGCTCATCCGGAGCTGTGGTCTCAGCCGCCGCGGCACCCTGCGGCTCTGGCGTTGCATTCCCGGCGGTGCCGGACACAGGCTCAGGTGTATCGGTGGGGGCCGATTCTGCCGTGTTCTGGGGCGCCTCACCGGACCGGGTCAGGGTCAGGGCGGGCCAGCCGGTCGTCCGCGCACGCGGTCCCCCGGCGTACTGGGGAAGAATCTGCAGGCTCATGTGCCGTACCTTATCGCCTCGGTCCGACTCCACCGACCGCCACTCCCGTCGACAGTGAACGGCACGGCAAATCTGGTACTGCACGAATGAGCTCAGACGCGGATACTGGGCGGCATGCGAGCGATACAGATCACCCAGCACGGCGGACCCGACGTTCTCACCCCAGTCGATATCGAGCATCCCAAGCCGGGGCCGGGTGAGGTTCTGATCCGCACCACCGCGGTGGGCGTCAACTACATCGACACCTACTTTCGTGAGGGAATCTATCCGCGTGACCTGCCGTTCGTTCCCGGGAGTGAGGGAGCCGGTGTGATCGAGGCGGTCGGTCAGGGCACGAAGGACCTTGTTGTCGGGGACCGTGTCGCTTGGTGCCAGGCCCCTGGGTCGTACGCGGAGTACGTCGTGGCACCGGTGGAGTCACTGGTCGCCGTGCCTGAAGGGGTCGACGACGACATCGCCGCGTCGATGCTCCTCCAAGGCCTGACTGCGCACTATCTCATCACCGATACGCATCGAGCGATGGAAGGCGACACAATCCTGATCACCGCCGGTGCCGGAGGGGTCGGCCAACTCCTCATTCAACTCGCGGTGGCTCGTGGATTCCGCGTCATCACCACAACCTCGACGGAAGAAAAGGCGGAAAAGTGCCGGGCACTCGGCGCGCACCACGTCCTGCTCTACCCGCAGGCGACCCCAGAACGAGTGCGAGAACTTTCTGACGGTGGAGTGGCCACCGTGTTCGACGGTGTCGGCAAGGACACGTTCGACTCGAGTCTTTCTTCCCTTGCACGTCGGGGGTCGATGGTGCTTTTCGGTGCCGCCAGTGGGCCGGTTCCACCGGTTGACCCGCAGCGCCTCAACTCGGCTGGTTCGGTGTTCCTAACCAGACCCACCCTGGCCGATTTCATCGCCACCACCGAGGAATTCCGTGACCGAGCTTCGGAAGTTCTCGAAGGCATCGTCGACGGCACGCTACGCCTCCAGGTGGGGGCGACCTACGGTCTGTCACAGGCCGCTGACGCGCATCGGGCACTGCAAGCTCGCGGAACCACCGGATCCATCGTTCTGGATCCCCTGCGCTGACTCCAGTGGACGGAACCCGGTGGGTCCAGCACTGGTCAGAGTGCGGACACCATCTCGGACACGGTCTGCAGACCCAGAACCGCGTCGACGGACAGTGCGACGAAGACACCGGCGAGGTAGTTATTGGACAGGATGAACAGCTTGAGTGGCTTGACCTCGATACCGCGACGAACGCCAGCCTCGAGCCGGTGCGCCATCACGATGAACCACACGCCGAAGCCGATGGCACCGATTGCGTAGATCCATCCGGCGGCCGGCACCAGGGCGAGGGTGCACACCACTGTCACCCAGGTATAGATGGTGATCCGCCGGGTAACGCCCTCCTCGGACATGACCACCGGCAGCATCGGCACTCCAGCCGCCTTGTAGTCCTCCTTGTAGCGCATCGCCAAGGCCCATGTGTGTGGGGGCGTCCAGAAGAAGATGACCAGGAACAGCACGACCGCCTGCCACCAGTTGTGGGGCTGCCCTTCCGGCAGGTTGTCGGTGATGACCGCCCAGGAGACGAACACGGGCATACAACCTGCAGCACCACCCCAGACCACGTTCTGGGCTGTGCGCCGCTTGAGGATCATCGAGTAGACGATCACGTAGAACAGGATCGTGATGAGGATGAAGAACGCGGCAAGCCAACTGTTCGCGAGAAGTCCCAACCACAGCATGCTGGCGACGCCCAGGACGAGACCGAAGATCAGCGCTGCACGTCGCGTGATCGCGTGCCGAGCGAGCGGTCGCCGCTCAGTGCGCTTCATCACCTGGTCGATGTCATAGTCGACCACCATGTTGAGCGAGTTCGCACTCGCTGCGCCCATCCAACCGCCGACGAGGGTCAGAAGAACCAGCGACAGGTGAATGTGACCGCGGTCAGCCTGGAGTAGAGCCGGGATCGCTGCGACGAGAAGGAGTTCGATCACCCTGGGCTTGGTGAGAGCGATGTAAGCCATCACCACATCAATCGCGCGGGTGGGCCCGCTGGATGGCGCCGGACGCCCCGAAGACGCGGGAGGAGAGACGGACGGCCCCCCACTCCGGGTCGGGGTGGAATCTTGCACCGTATCTCCTTGCCGCAGACGTGAACGCACTACTTTGCTGATACTACGTGCCGCCCTCGGCGTCCGCGAAAGAGCGGGGGCGGGGACCCGACCACCTCCTGCGCCGTCGACCATTAGGGTGGTGGACGACATATGCGCGGATCCGCGCCGCACCCTCGACCCGGGAGTACCACAAGTGACCAGCGCGTCGGAGATCACCGAGCTCACCACCGCCCGCCACCCGTCCGACTGGACCGACCTGGACACCCGCGCCGTGGACACCGCTCGTGTCCTCGCTGCGGAGGCCGTCCAGAACTGCGGTAGCGGGCACCCCGGCACCGCGATGAGCCTCGCTCCCCTGGCATACACCCTCTACCAGCGTGTGATGCGGCACGATCCGACTGATCCGAAGTGGATCGGTCGTGACCGTTTCGTCCTGTCCTGCGGACACACGTCGCTGACCCAATACGTGCAGTTGTATCTCGCGGGCTTCGGACTCGAGCTCGAGGATCTGAAGGCACTGCGCACGTGGGGATCCCTGACTCCCGGACATCCCGAGTGGAACCACACCGACGGTGTCGAGATCACAACCGGTCCCCTCGGGCAGGGGCTGGCCTCCGCGGTAGGAATGGCGATGGCCGCCCGGTACGAGCGCGGCCTCCTGGACCCGGATGCCCCCGCCGGCAAGAGCCCGTTTGACCACTTCATCTACGTGGTCGCTTCGGACGGGGACCTTCAGGAAGGTGTCACGGCCGAGGCATCGTCGCTGGCCGGGACACAGAAGCTCGGCAACCTGATCGCGGTGTACGACGACAATGAGATCTCGATCGAGGACGACACGAAGATCGCGTTCACCGAGGACGTCGCAGCCCGGTACGAGGCCTATGGCTGGCACGTGCAGACCGTGAACGGGGGCGAGGATGTCGCGGCGATCGAGGAGGCAATCGCAGATGCGCGCGCGGTGACTGACAAGCCTTCGCTGATCGTGCTGCGCACCGTCATCGCCTACCCCGCTCCGAACCTGATGAACACCGGTGCCTCGCACGGTGCGGCCCTCGGCCAGGACGAGGTCGACGCGGTCAAGACCGCGCTCGGCATGGGGGGAACCGAGCCGTTCACCGTCGCTGACGAGGTGATCGCGCATACTCGTGGGGCCCGCGATCGCGGTGCTCGGGTCCACGCCCAGTGGAGCGACATGTTCCATGCCTGGGCCGAGGCGAACCCCGAGCGCAAGGCACTCTTCGACCGCCTCTACTCGGGTTCGCTGCCCGATGGGTGGGACGCAGATCTGCCCACTTGGGAGGCCGATCTCAAGGGCGTGGCAACCCGCAAGGCATCGGCCGCGGCAATTCAGGCTCTCGCGGCCAAGTTGCCCGAGCTGTGGGGTGGATCGGCGGACCTGGCGGGATCCAACAACACCCCCATCAAGGGTGCGGATTCGTTCGGCCCGAGCACCATCTCCACTGACACGTGGACGGCGTCTCCCTACGGGCGCAATCTCCACTTCGGTATCCGGGAGCACGCGATGGGCGCGATTCTCAATGGGATCGCCCTGCACGGCCCGACGCGCCCCTACGGGGGTACCTTCCTCATCTTCAGCGAGTACATGCGACCGGCGGTTCGGCTGGCGGCACTCCAGGGAAGCAATGCGTACTACGTGTGGACCCACGACTCGATCGGGCTCGGCGAGGACGGTCCCACGCACCAGCCGGTCGAGCAGTTGGCAGCGCTTCGCGCAATTCCGGGACTCGCGATCCTGCGTCCGGCGGACGCCAACGAGACGGCTGCCGCCTGGCGCGCGATGCTCATGGCCCTCGATGGGCCGAAGGGGCTGTGCTTGACCCGCCAGGACGTGCCGGTGCTGGAAGGTTCCGCAGAGTTGGCCCGCGAAGGTGTCGAGCGGGGTGGCTACGTCCTCGCCGAGGCGTCGACCGGAAAGCCCGAGCTGATCCTCATCGGAACCGGCTCAGAGGTACAGCTCGCCGTTGCGGCCCGGGAGACCCTGGAGGCCGAGGGAATCGCGACCCGCGTCGTCTCGATGCCCTGTGTCGAGTTCTTCGACCAGCAGGACGCCGAGTACCGCGAATCAGTTCTCCCGCGGGCCGTGAAGGCACGCGTTTCGGTGGAGGCCGGAATCGCGATGCCGTGGCACCGGTTCATCGGTGACGCGGGACGCGCGGTCTCCCTTGAGCACTTCGGCGCATCTGCGCCGTACCAGACACTGTTCAACGAGTTTGGGATCACCGCAGACGCAGTGGTCTCCGCCGCTCGCGACTCACTCGCGGCCGTTGCCGAGGAGGCATGATGACCAACGCGAATCTCGCTGCACTCAGCGCCGCTGGCGTGTCCGTCTGGCTTGACGACCTGTCACGTCAACTCCTCACATCCGGCGAGCTCGCCGCACGCATGTCAGCGTTGTCCGTTGTTGGAGTCACCACCAATCCGGCGATATTCCAGTCAGCTTTGTCCGACTCGTCAGCCTACGAATCTGCGCTCACCGCTGCAGTTTCCGCGGACCGCGACGTCGATGCAGTTGTTCGCGAGTTGACGACCGCTGACGTGAGGGATGCCTGCGATGTCCTCGCCGACACCTACGCGTCGACCGATGGCGTCGACGGTCGGGTGTCCCTCGAGGTCGATCCGCGATTGGCGGACAAGACCGAGGAGACGGTCTCCCAGGCGGTAGAGCTTCGAGCCGCGGTCGACCGTCCCAACGTCATGATCAAGATCCCCGCCACCGCGGCCGGACTCCCTGCCATCACGGAGGTCATCGGCAAGGGTATCGACGTGAACGTGACGCTGATTTTTTCCGTCGACCAGTACCGAAAGGTGGCCGAGGCGTACATCGACGGTCTTGAGCGCGCGGCTGAGGCCGGTCACGACCTGTCCACCATTCATTCCGTCGCCTCGGTCTTCGTCTCTCGCCTCGATACCGAGGTCGATTCGCGACTCTCCGGCGATTCTGAGCTTCGGGGTCAAGCCGGACTTGCCAACGCGCGGCTCTGCCAGGAGGTCTACGACGAGGTCTTCGACACGAGCGGTCGTTTCGGTGCACTGGCCGATCGAGGCGCGCGCCCGCAGCGTTTGCTCTGGGCTTCGACCGGAGTCAAGGATCCGGCGTACCCCGACACGCTCTACGTGACCGGTCTGGTTACGCACGGGACCGTCAACACGATGCCCTTCGCAACCATGGAAGCCTTCGCCGATCACGGCGTCTTGGAAGGTGACACCGTACGTGGGAGCGCAGCTGCGTCTCACGCGACCCTTGAGGCGCTGCGTGCTGAGGGGGTCGATCTCGACGAGGTCTTCACCCTCCTGGAGAAGCAGGGCGTAGACAAGTTCGTCGCAGCATGGGACGACCTCCTTGGTACCGTCACCGCGCGTATCGACGAGATCCCGTCAAGTTCGTGAAAAGTACGCACCGGGAAAACGACCCGGTTGAGGACGGCGTCGGCACGCTGGCGCCGTCCAACCCGCTCCGTGACCCGCGAGATCGCCGGCTCCCGCGAATCGCCGGACCATCTGGACTGGTGATTTTCGGGGTCACTGGTGACCTGTCGAAGAAGAAGCTGATCCCCGCGATCTACGACCTCGCCAATCGCGGACTCCTTCCACCCAGCTTCTCGCTGATCGGATTCGGTCGCCGGAAGTGGACTCACGAACAATTTGCAGAATTCGCACGAGAGTGTGCAAAAGAACGATGTCGAACCCCGTTCCGTGAGGACGTCTGGGAGCAACTCGCCGTCGGACTGCGTTTTGTCACGGGCACGTTCGATGATGATGCGGGATTCGACCGTTTAGCGGAGCAGTTGACCGCATTGGAGGCTGAGCGCGGCACCGCCGGCAACTACGGGTTCTATCTGTCGATCCCACCGGACGACTTCCCCACCGTATGTCGACACCTGGATCGGACGGGGGCGACCAAGGGACCAGAGGGCGCGTGGCGCCGCGTGGTGATCGAGAAGCCGTTCGGGCACGACCTCGCCAGTGCCAAAGAACTCAACAATGTCGTGGGCGCGGTGTTCCCCGAGGACTCCGTCTTTCGTATCGACCATTATCTGGGCAAAGAAACCGTCCAGAACATTCTTGCGCTCCGCTTCGCGAACCAATTGTTCGAGCCAGTCTGGAATGCCAATCACGTTGACCATGTCCAGATCACGATGGCTGAGGACATCGGCCTCGGCGGGCGCGCGGGCTACTACGACGGCATCGGTGCCGCACGCGACGTCATTCAGAACCACCTCATCCAGTTGATGGCGCTGGTCGCGATGGAAGAACCGACCGACTTTTCTGCATCTGCACTGAGGGCGGAAAAGACCAAAGTGCTCGAGTCGACGTCGTTGGCGCTGCCGATTTCCGAGACCGCTGCCCGCGGACAGTACTCGGCCGGGTGGCAGGGCTCGGAGCACGTGGTGGGACTCAAGGAGGAGGAAGGGTACGACCCCTCGTCCACGACGGAGACCTACGCCGCCATCACGCTGGAGGTGCACAATCGTCGCTGGGCTGGCGTGCCCTTCTACCTTCGGACCGGTAAGCGCCTGGGCCGCAGGGTAACCGAGATCGCGGTGGTATTCCGTCGTGCTCCGCACCTCCCCTTTGACGCGACGATGACCCAGGAACTGGGCCAGAACGCCCTGGTCATCCGAGTACAGCCGGACGAGGGTGTCACTCTGCGGTTCGGGTCGAAGGTGCCGGGAACCGCGATGGAGGTCCGCGACGTCAATATGGACTTCGCCTATGGCGAGGCGTTCACCGAGTCGTCGCCCGAGGCCTATGAGCGGCTGATTCTCGATGTTCTTCTCGGCGAGCCCTCCCTGTTTCCTGTCTCGAGGGAAGTGGAATTGAGTTGGATGCTCCTCGATCCCGTGCTGCGGGAGTGGGCAGCGCAGGGCGTCCCCGAGCAGTACCAAGCCGGCACCTGGGGGCCCAAGGGCGCCGATGAGATCTTGGCACGCAGTGGCCGGGCATGGAGGCGACCATGATCATCGATCTTCCCGATACCTCCACCAGAGACATTGCGAAGAAGCTCGTGCAGATTCGCGAAGAAGCCGGCCTCAGTACGATCGGGCGGGTACTCACACTCATCGTGCTCACCGACCACGTCCGTGGAAGCGAGGCCGCGATCGACGCCGCGAACGAGGCGAGTCGCGAACATCCTTGTCGTGTGATCGTGGTCATCCGTGGCCGGCGCGCCGACCCTGACCGACTCGACGGACAGATCCGAGTAGGTGGGGATGCGGGCGCGGCAGAGGTCGTTGTTCTCCGCACCTCCGGCGGCCTGGCGTCCCAGTCAGCCTCGATAGTGACTCCGCTCCTTCTCCCCGACACGCCACTCGCAGTCTGGTGGCCTCGGCATTCCCCGACTCTGCTCTCCGCTGACAAAGTCGGACGTCTCGCACGTCGTCGAATTGTCGATTCCGATACCGAAGGTCATCCGACAGACGCTTTGGCAAAACGTGTTGCCGGTTATTCCCCGGGCGATACGGACCTGGCTTGGGCGAGAATTACCCATTGGCGGTCGATCCTCGCAGCAACGCTGGACAGTCCGCCGTATGAACCGATCACCGGCGCGACGGTATGCGGGCCCGAAAGAGCAGCATCTGTCGACTTGGCGGGAGGTTGGCTGGCATCCAGGCTGGGGATAGACGTCCAACGAGCAGTCGGCCCCTCCATGGTCGTTCTCGAGCGCGAATCAGGATCAATCGTGCTCACTCAGATCAGCTCCACCGCGGCAGAGCTACGCATAACCGGACAACCCACTACCCGCGTTGCAATCGTGGGACGCAGTGTCGCCGACTGTCTCTCGGAAGAGTTGCGGCGCATGGACACCGATGGGGTCTATGCGGATGCACTCGACAACATCGATCGGGTCATCTACACCTCAGCCTCGGTCCGCTGACGCCAAGCGGCTCACCAGCAGAACCCAGCCCATCCCAGGAGTTTCGATGTCAGACATCCGCCATCACGTTCATCCCGACCTCGACAGTCTCGCCACATCCGCAGCAATGGAAGTCACCACGCATCTCAACGAGCGCATCGCAGAGTCCGGTCGGGCGGTGTTATCGCTCACCGGTGGTAGCGCGGGAGTGAAGACCGCTGCCGCGCTCGCTACGGCCGAGATCGAATGGGAGCGTGTGACCATCTACTTCGGCGATGAACGTTTCGTGGCCGCCGGAGATCCCGAGCGAAATGACGGGCAGCTAGATGAAGTCCTGCTGGATATTCTTGGTGAAAGACCAACAATTCACCGATGGCCGACCCTCAGTGCCGAGAACACTGATGTCTTCGCTGCCGCGAAGGAGTTCCGGGAGGCGCAGTCACTTCCCCCAGGAGATGCGCCACTGTTTGACGTGACCCTTCTAGGCATGGGACCGGAAGGGCATATCGACTCGATTTTTCCCGATACTCCGGCCGTGTCCGAGACAGAAGAACTCATTATGGGCGTCAGAGACTGCCCCAAGCCCCCACCCGAGAGGCTCACCTTCACCCTTCCCGCGATCCGGCGTTCGCGCCATGTGATCGTTGTGGCCACTGGCGACGGCAAGGCGGAGGCGGTAGCCAGGGGAATTGAAGGAACGGATCCGCAACAGTGGCCAGTCGCCGGAGCGCGGGGCTTGGAGTCGACCACCTTTCACCTCGACGGTCCCGCAGCGTCGATGATGTAGTGCCGGCAGGCACCCAGCACAAAGTTGAACGGGGTGCGCGTCGTCCGCGAGGACGAGGCGCACCCCGTGTCTTGTGCGCGAAGAACGCGCACCAAAAGTTGCGGGATGAGGGTCAGCCGAAGCGGACCACCAAGCCAACTGCCACGATTCCGATCAGCCACAGCACCGACACGATTACTGTGACGCGGTCGAGGTTGCGCTCCACGACGCTCGAGCCGGACAGGCTCGACTGAACGCCGCCGCCGAACAGCGAGGACAGACCGCCACCCTTGCCGCGGTGCAGCAGGATGAACAGCATCAACAGCAGGCTGGAGATGATGAGGAACAGGTCCAGGGCGAGCTTCATGTAGAGATCGTGCCTCACGTCGGGTCGGGCGGTCGGATGTCGACCGCTACAGACTACCTGGTTGGCAGTCTGTGGCTAATCCGGGCACGCGCATACCCACAGGACTGCGCGTGCCCGGCTGTAGGAATCAGGGCAGCGGCCCACCGGCGGCGATCGCAGACAGCTGTGCGAACTCGTCCGGCTTAAGTGATGCGCCGCCAACGAGGCCGCCGTCAACGTCCGGCTGCTCGAGGAGCTCACCGACGTTGGAAGCATTGACACTTCCGCCGTACAGCACTCTCATCGACTCCGCGGTCTCATCGTCCGCGAGATCGGCCAACGCTCCACGGATCGCCGAACACACCTCCTGGGCGTCCGCTGCCGATGCGGTCTTGCCGGTTCCGATCGCCCAGACCGGCTCATATGCGATGACGGTCTCGGCGAGCTGAGCCTTGGAGAGTCCGGCAAGCGAGCCCTTGAGCTGCTCGACCACGAAGGACACGTGATCGCCGGCCTCCCGGACATCGAGCTTCTCCCCAACGCAGACGATCGGGGTGAGTCCATGCTTGTGGCTTGCGGCAGCCTTGGCAGCCACCAGTTCGTCAGACTCAGCGTGGTAATCGCGACGCTCGGAGTGGCCCACGACCACATAGGTGCAGCCGAGCTTGGCGAGCATCGCCGCCGAGATCTCGCCGGTGTAGGCGCCGGATTCGTGAACCGATACGTCCTGAGCGCCATAGGCGAATCCGAGCTTGTCGCCCTCGATGACGATCTGGACACCGCGGATATCGGTGAACGGCGGGATGAACGCCACATCCACCTTCTCGAGGTACTTCTCTGGCAATGCGAAGGCGACCTTCTGCACGAGAGCGATGGCCTCAAGGTGATTGAGGTTCATCTTCCAGTTGCCGGCGATGAGCGGTGTGCGTGCCATGTTCTCTCCTGTTGTCGACGATCCGAGTCAGTTACCGCGCTCGAGCGCGGTGACGCCCGGAAGTTCCTTGCCCTCGAGGTACTCCAACGAGGCACCACCGCCGGTGGAGATGTGAGAGAAGTTCTCCTCCCCCAATCCCAGAGTCCGCACCGCCGCGGCGGAGTCGCCGCCACCGACGACGGAGAATGCGCCATCCTTGGTGGCGGTGATGATGGCCTCGGCCACCCCACGAGTGCCGGCGGAGAACGCCTCGAACTCGAACACGCCCATGGGGCCGTTCCAGAACACAGTCTTGGCGGCAGAGAGTTTCTCGGCGAATGCGGCCACGGAGTCCGGGCCGATGTCCAGGCCCATCTTGCCGTCGGGGATCGCTTCAGCAGAGACCGTGGCGTGTGGGGCATCTGCGGAAAAGCTATCGGCGGCCACCACGTCGACGGGCAGCGTGATCACATCGCCGAATTTGGCCAGGAGGTCCTTGCAGGTGTCGATCATCTCCTCCTGTAGGAGGGATGATCCGACCGAGTGCCCCTGTGCGGCGAGGAAGGTGAAGCACATGCCACCCCCGATGACGAGCGTGTCGACCTTCGGTGCCAGGGCCTCGATCACGGCGAGCTTGTCGGAAACCTTCGAGCCGCCGAGCACTACGGCGTACGGCCGCTTCGGGTCGCCGGTCAGGTCGGCGAGGACGTCCACCTCGCTCTGGACGAGATCGCCGGCGTACGCGGGCAGTACCTTGGCCACGTCGTACACCGATGCCTGCGCACGGTGAACCACACCGAAACCGTTGGAGACGAACGCGCCGTCCTCTCCGACCAGCTTCGCCAGTTCAGCTGCGAACTCCGAACGCTCCGCCTCGTTCTTGCTCGTCTCACGCGGATCGAAGCGCACGTTCTCGACGAGCAGGACGTCGCCGTCGGTTAGTCCGTTGGCGCGCTCACGGGCGTCGGACCCCACCACGTCACCGGCGAGCTGCACGTAGCGGCCGAGTTCGTCGCCGAGCTTCTCGGCCACAGGAGCCAGAGAGTATTCCGAGTCCACCTTGCCGCCGGGTCGACCGAGGTGAGCGGTGATCACCAGGGCTGCCCCGGCGTCCAGCAGGGCATTGAGTGTGGGCAGTGAGGCCGTGATGCGACCTGCGTCCGTGATCGTCGTCCCGTCGAGCGGGACGTTGAGGTCACAGCGGACGAGGATCTTGCGACCCTCAACGCCGGCCTCAAGCAGGTCGGAGAGCGTGCTCACTGCCATGGGGTGGACTCCTGTGGGGATGTGCTGTGGTGATGGATGAGTGCTGATGCCCGACCGGGCCCGGTCGGAACGCACCTGAGTGCGTCCGCGGACCGGGCCCGGTGGTGGAACTGGTGTTGTCAGGCCCCTGAAAAGATCAGAGGGACTTGCCGACGAGGCCGATCAGGTCGGCGAGGCGGTTGGAGTAGCCCCACTCATTGTCGTACCAGGAGGCGATCTTGATCTGGCCGTCGATGGCCTTGGTCAGCGGCGCGTCAAAGATCGACGAGTGCGGATCGGTGACGATGTCGGAGGACACGATCGGATCCTCGGTGTACTTGAGGATGCCCTTCATCGGCCCCTCGGCGGCGGCCTTGACCGCCGCGTTGACCTCGTCGACCGACGCCTTCTTCTCGAGCTCGACCGTGAGGTCGGTCAGCGAGCCGGTGGGCAGCGGGACACGCACGGCGTAGCCGTCGAACTTGCCCTTGAGCTCCGGCAGGACCAGGGCGACGGCCTTGGCGGCACCGGTGGAGGTCGGAACCATGTTCAGCGCGGCAGCGCGGGCACGGCGCGGATCCTTGTGCGGCGCGTCGAGCAGGTTCTGATCGGCCGTGTACGCGTGAACAGTGGTCATCAGGCCCTTGATGATGCCGAACTCGTCGGACAGGACCTTGGCGACCGGCGCGAGGCAGTTGGTCGTGCAGGATGCGTTAGAGATGATCGTCTGCGAGCCGTCGTACTGATCGTCATTGACGCCCATGACCACGGTGAGGTCCTCACCGGAGGCGGGGGCCGAGATGATTACCTTCTTGGCCCCACCCTCCAGGTGACCGCGTGCCTTGTCGGCGTTCGTGAAGATGCCGGTGGACTCGACGACGACGTCCACTCCGTAGTCACCCCACGGCACGGAGGCAGGGCCCTCCTTGATCGCCAGGGCGCCGATCTTGGTGCCACCGACGGTCAGAGAGTTGTCGTCGAAGGTGACGTCCTTGCCCAGGCGACCGAGCGTCGAGTCGTACTTCAGGAGGTGGGCGAGCATGTCGTTCGTGGTGAGATCGTTGACGGCGACAATCTCGATGTCAGTCTCGCCCTGGGCCTTGAGAGCCTCCACCGCGCGGTAGAAGTTGCGGCCGATACGTCCGAATCCGTTGATGCCTACGCGCACGGTCACTTCGATGTCTCCTTATTGATGCTGCGAGATTGATGGTGCGAGAACGTTCAGCGCCATAACGGCCACACGTGGCCGATGACGTGACTCAGACTACCCGCAGCGGCGAACACCCGTGCAGGGTCCCGCCGCCATTTAGGCGTCGTCGAGCATGTCCTCTGTGACCACGGACTCCGTGTCCGGGATACCGAGCTCTGATGCCTTTCGGTCCGCCATCGACAGCAGGCGACGAATCCGGCCCGCCACGGCGTCCTTTGTCATGGGCGGATCGGCGAGCTGCCCGAGTTCTTCGAGCGAGGACTGCCGGTGCTGTACCCGGAGTTCGCCGGCCGAAAGTAGGTGATCCGGGACGTCCTCGCCCAGGATCTCCAGAGCACGCTGGACCCGGGCCGCGGCGGCCACCGCGGCCCGGGCGGAACGTCGGAGATTCGCGTCATCGAAGTTGGCGAGTCGGTTCGCGGTGGCGCGGACCTCGCCCCGGGACCGGCGCTCCTCCCACAGGTCTCGCGTGTCGCTGGCGCCCATGCGAGCGAGCAGCACCCCGATCGCCTCGCCGTCGCGAATGACCACACGGTCCCCGCCACGAACTTCGCGCGCCTTGGCGGTGACCCCGAGTCGACGGGCGGCTCCGACGAGCGCCATCGCTGCTTCTGCGCCGGGGGCGGTGACTTCGAGAGCCGACGAGCGACCAGGCTTGGTGAGTGACCCATGAGCCAGGAACGCGCCACGCCACGCTGCTTCTGCGGAAGTGACGGGGCCGCCCACGACAGCTGCAGGAAGGCCGCGGACGCTGCGGCCCGAGCTGTCGACCAGTCCCAACTGTCTCGCCAGGTCGGCACCGCGGTCGATGAGACGAATGACGAACTTCCGGGCTGTGCGTCCTCCGGATCCCCCGATCGGGTGAATCTCGCAGGACATGCCGAATAGTGAGTCGAGTTCCCCCGCGAGACGATCGGCGATGTCGCCCGAATCCACCTCTGCCTCGATGACGAGGCGGCCGGACAGGACCTGCAGGGTTCCGGCGAACCGCAGGAGGGCGGCGACCTCCGCTTTCCTGGTGTCGGAGTTCCCCACGGGGACCCTCACCAGTTCGGACTTGACCTGTGCGGTCAGCGACACTCCCTGCTCCTTCTACTCACGTGGTCTACTCGCCCGCGGGCGCGGGCGTCGAGGTTGCCAACACCGAGGCCAGCAGGACCGGATCATGGACGGCCATCATGTTCCCATCGGCCCCGGTGCGTGCGATCTCGGCGGTCACCACTCGTGCACCGAGGCCGGCGGCGGCACGCTCGAGGTGCTCCCGCTCGGTCGCGCTCAACGGCATCCGGGAATCGACCAGAACCGAGTCGAACTCGATCTCCGGGGTGTGTTGGCGCAACACGTGCAAGTGTTGTTCGGCTGAGAACCCCGCGGTCTCCCCAGGTTGCGGCGCGAGGTTCAACACCAGCACCTTAGTCGCGTCTGTGCGAGCGAGCGCATCAGCGATCTCACGGATAAGGACATTGGGGATGACACTGGTGAACCAGGATCCGGGACCGAGTACCACCAGATCGGCGTTCTCGATGGCGTCGACGACGCCGGCAGCGGCCGGCGGGTCGGGTGGGATGAGGCGCACACGCCTGACCCGTCCCGGAGTGGTGGCCACGGCGACCTGGCCAATGATGGTGCGCACGACACGCGGATCCGCTTCGAGTCCCACGACCTCCGCGGCGATGTCCAGCGCCACCGGCGACATCGGCAGTACTCGTCCGGTGACCCCGAGGATGGAGCCTGCGGCATCGAGTGCTTCGATCGGATCTCCGAGAAGTTCCCACAGGCCTGCGAAGACCAGGTTTCCCACGGCATGGCCGGCTAGCGCGCCGGTGCCTCCGTACCGGTGTTGGAACAAGCGGGTCAGACGGTCGTGATCGTCGTCGTCGGCTGCCAGGGCGCACAGTGCCATCCGCAGGTCGCCGGGTGGCAGGATTCCCATCTCTCGACGCAATCGCCCCGAGGATCCACCGTCGTCGGCGACGGTGACGACGGCCGTGACCTTCTCGGCGACCAGTCGGGCCGCCCGCAGAGTGGCGGAGAGTCCGTGGCCACCGCCGAGAGCCACTACAGACCCGATGGGCGGAGTGTTGTCCGATGTCATCGTGGACTCATTCCCGACCCAGATCGCGATGGCGTACGTGGACATTGACCGAGTCCAGGTCGTTGAGGCGCCCGGCGAGCGATTCGGAGATCGCCACGGAGCGATGCTTACCTCCGGTACAGCCGACCGCGATGGTCATGTATCGCTTGCCCTCGCGCCTGTAGCCGGTCATCGCCAGACGAATCATCGTCTCCGCTGATGTGAGGTATTCCTCGATCGACTGATCGGCGAGGACGTAGTCCTGCACGGGTTTGTCCCTACCGGTATGCGGTTGGAGTTCGGGGATCCAATGTGGATTCGGCAGGAATCGCATGTCGAGAAGCATGTCTACATCAACAGGTACGCCGTATTTGAACCCGAACGACTCGACGGTGAGGTGGAAGTCGAAACCGAGATCACCGAAGGGGGTTTCCAGGCGATGTCGCAGGTCGTGGACGCTGAGGTTCGAGGTGTCGACGACGACATCGGCACGGCCCCGCAGTCCCTCCAGGACCCGCCGTTCGCGGACGATTCCGTCGATGAGACCGCCTCCGGACTGCAGCGGATGGGAGCGGCGGACGTTGTTGAACCTGCTCACGAGCGCTTCGTCGGACGCCTCGAGGAACAGGATGCGGGCTCCGGTTGAACTGGCGAAGTGCTCGAGGAGGTCTTCCAGGTATTCGTCAAAGCCGATGCTGCGGGTGTCGACAACCATCGCCAGCCGTTGCGGACCGGACTCCGACTCGCCGATCTGGGTCAGGAAGTCACCAACGAACTCCAGGGGGAGATTGTCTACGACGTACCAGCCGAACTCCTCGAGCACCTTCGAGGCCGTGCCCTTTCCTGCGCCGGACATCCCGCTGATCAGGAGTAGCTCACGCTGCTGATCGCTGTCGACCATCAACTCACCTCGCATCGTCGGTCCTGTTCCTATCCTGTGCGTTCGAGTCTGTCATGTCGCGCGCGGACTCGCCGGTCGCCTTGGAATCAGATTCGAGGACTGTTTGGATGGCCGCCGCGACCCCGGGACCGATCCCGGGGATTGCACAGAGGTCTTCTGCGGTCGCCTTGCGTAGCGCAGACACGGTCGGAAAGGCTTCGGTGAGGGCGGCACGCCGTGAGGGGCCGAGGCCGGGGACATCGTCGAGAACCGAAGTGGTCATGCGCTTTGAGCGTGCTCCCCGATGAGCTCGAATCGCGAAGCGGTGTGCCTCGTCACGAAGACGTTGGAGGAGGAACAACCCTTCACCGTGGCGGGGGAAGATCACCGGGTAGTCCTCCCCGGGAAGCCAGATCTCCTCGAGCCTTTTGGCGATCCCGATGACCGGTACGTCCGTGATGCCGAGCTCCGCCAGCACCTCCGCCGCCGCCTCGACCTGCGGTCGGCCCCCGTCCACCACGAAGAGCTGCGGCGGATAGGCGAAGCGACGGGAGGCCGTGGACTTGGCGTCGGAGTCCGATTCGTCGTCGACCGGACCGTCCGTCTCGTCCGGGGTGTGTGCGGGGTCCTCGTGGTGGCGACGAAACCTGCGGCGTGTGACTTCGGCGATGCTGCCGACGTCGTCGGACCGCCCGTCTCCCGCCGCCTCCCGGATCCGGTACACGCGGTAATCGCTCTTGCGGGGGATACCGTCCTCGAACACGACGAGTGAGGCCATGACGTCGGTGCCCTGAATGTGGGAGATGTCGACGCACTCGATGCGCAGGGGTGCGGCGTCGAGTTCGAGGGTCTCCTGGATTTCCTGCAGGGCGGCGGAGCGCGCGGTGAGATCACCACTGCGTCGGAGTTTGTGCTGTGTAAGGGTCTCGACCGCATTGCGGTGCACGGTCTCGGCAAGAGCCCTCTTGTCTCCGCGTTGCGGAATCCGGAGGGACACGCGTGATCCGCGCAGACCGGACAACCAGTCGGCCAATTCGTGGGAGTCCTCCGGCAGGGCCGGCACGAGGACCTCACGCGGCACCGCGGCAGCGATGTCGCTGGTCTCGGCAGCTTCGGCGAGGTCCGCCTCGCCGCCGTAGAACTGCGCGAGATAGTCACTGACGATGCCCGGAACGGCCCGGGTGGCGTCGAAGTTGCCCTCATCGTCGATACCGTGGGTGTGCTCGACGACCCACCCGCGCTGGCCGCGTATGCGCCCGCCCCGGACGTGGAAGACGTGTACGGAGGCCTGCAACTCGTCGGCCTCGACCGCCACCACGTCCGCATCGGTGCCGTCGCCGAGGACCACCGCTTGTTTCTCCATCGCGCGGCGCATCGCCTCGAGATCGTCACGAAGTCGGGCGGCGCGTTCGAAATCCAGATCCGCGGATGCCTCGAGCATCTGCTTTTCGATCCGACGCATGATCGCGTCCGTGCGGCCGGCCAGAAAATCGATGAGCTCGTTAACGATCGCCCGGTGCTCGTCCGGGGTCACCCGTCCCACGCACGGTGCGGAGCATTTGTCGATGTATCCCAGTAGGCACGGACGACCGAGTTGGGCTTGACGTTTGTAGACGCCCGCAGAGCAGGACCGAACCGGGAAGACGCGTTGCAGGGTGTCGAGGGTGTCCCGGATTGCCCAGGCGTGGGAGTACGGGCCGAAGTAGCGGGTGCCGGGCCGTCTCGGGCCCCGGTAGACGAAAGCGCGGGGGATGTCCTCCCCCACGGTCACGGCGAGCAACGGATAGGTCTTGTCGTCGCGGTAGCGAACGTTGAATCGTGGGTCGTACTTCTTGATCCAGGTGTACTCGAGCTGAAGCGCTTCTACTTCTGTGGAGACAACGGTCCACTGAACTCCGGCGGCAGAGGTGACCATCTGCCGGGTCCGCGGATGCAGCAGAGTCAGGTCGGCGAAGTACGAGCTGAGCCGACTTCGGAGGTTCTTGGCCTTGCCCACATAGATGACCCGACCGTGCTCATCGCGAAAGCGGTAGACCCCCGGCTCCGTGGGGATGGAACCGGGGGCCGGACGATAGGTGCGTGGATCAGCCACAACAGATCAGCGGTCGGCGACGGTCTCTGGATCGGCGGCCGAGGGCTTGTGCTCGCGCACCACATCGCGGAGGCGGGCCATCGCCTCGACCCCGTCGGCGCCATCGAACGTCTGGATCGCCCAGATCCCCACGTGCTCATACGCGGGCAATTCGAGTCTCGGCCAGAAGCTGGACCGCGGGAACGTGAGACCCACAACGTCCTCCCAGGGCCAGACGCGCGAGCGCATCGGCCCGGTGATCTCCACGCCCGCCGACCCGGCCCGGACACGGATCCGGAGGAGGGTGAGCAGTACGCCGGCGAAGATGAGGCCGGTGACCACGAACGCGAGCTGATCGGGAACCCCGATCGTTACGCCGGTGTCCCCGCGGACGAGGATGATCGCCCACACGATGTGGACGAGCACGATCACCACCGCCAGCACGGTCACGACCCGTCGCATGCGGGTCGGCCGGTGTTCGAACTCCCAACCGGGTTCGGTGGCGCTCGGAGAACCGGTGGCGCGAGCGGCACCGTCGGGCTCTGCGCTCATCGTCCGCTCCTGAGGTCACGTAGGACGACGGCCGCGCCAAGGGCTGCCGCAGCGGCCTCACCGCCCTTGTCCTCCGTGGCGCCGTCGTGTCCGTCGCGGTCCAGGGCCTGCTGTTCGTCATTGGTGGTGAGTACGCCGTGCGCGACCGGGACCGATTCGTCGAGGGCCACACGCGTGAGCCCGGCGGTCACAGAATCGCAGACGTAGTCGAAATGCGGTGTTCCGCCGCGGATGACCACGCCGAGAGCCACCACGGCATCGTGAGTGCGGGCGAGTTCCTGCGCCACCACGGGCAACTCCACCGCGCCGGTGACGCGGACGACGGTCACCGCTGCACCGGCGGTATCCGCCACCGCCACCGCGCGATCGAGCAGTTGTGTGCAGATCGCGTCGTGCCACGTCGACGCCACGATCCCGAGCCGCAGGCCCCGGGCGTCGGGAATCACCAGCTCCGGCCTTCCGCTGCCGCTCATCGCTGTCCCTCTCCGTCATCGTCGTTGCCGGGTGCACCGTTGGCCGATCGTGCCGCCTGGTCGTCGGCCGCATCGTCGAGACCCTCGAGCAGGTGCCCCATCCGGTCACGTTTGGTTCGCAGGTAGCGGAGATTCTCCGGGGTGACCACGGTCGGTGTGGGCACCCGCTCCGCCACTTCGACGCCACCGGCGCGCAGCGCGTCAGCCTTGGCCGGGTTGTTGGTCATCAGGCGCACCCTGCTCACCCCGAGGTTACGCAGCATCTGGGCGGCGAGGCTGAAGTCGCGCGCGTCGGCGGGCAGCCCGAGGTCCAGGTTCGCGTCGACAGTGTCGCGGCCGGAGTCCTGGAGTTCATAGGCGCGGAGCTTCTGGACCAGGCCGATGCCCCGTCCTTCGTGGCCGCGCATGTACAGCACCACTCCCCTGCCCTCCTCGCAGACGGCGGCGACCGCGGCGTCGAGTTGGGGTCCGCAGTCGCAGCGCAGTGAGTGGAAGACGTCGCCGGTCAGGCACTCCGAGTGGATCCGTACCGTCACCGGCTCGTCGCCCGAGATGTCACCGGCGACCATCGCGATGTGCTCGACGCCGTCGAGGACGTCACGGTAGCCGTGGGCGGTCATGGTGCCGGTCGGGGTCGGGATCCGGGCGGCGGCTTCATGGACGATCTGGACCTCGTGCGCCCGGCGCCACGCCTGAAGGTCTTCGATGGTGATCAACGCCAGCCCGTGCTCGTCGGCGAACCGCCGGAGCTCGGGGGTACGGGCCATGGTCGTGGGATCGTCCTCGGAGACGATCTCGCAGATCACGCCCGCCGGTCGTAGGCCGGCCAGTCGGGCCAGGTCAACGGCGGACTCGGTGTGCCCGGGGCGGGTCAGGACGCCGCCGGGACGGGCCCGCAGTGGCACGACGTGGCCCGGCCGGGTGAAGTCACCGGGCACGGTCTCGTCGGAGGCGAGCAGTCGCGCCGTGCGGGCACGGTCCGCTGCGGAGATGCCGGTGGTCACGCCGGTCCGCGCGTCCACGGTCACGGTGTAGGCGGTATCGTGCCGGTCCTCGTTGATGGCCCGCATCGGCGGGAGATCGAGTCGCAGGCAGTCCTCGGCCTCGAGCGCCACGCATACGTATCCGGAGGAGTACCGGACGAGGAACCCCATGAGCTCCGGGGTGGCGAGTTCGGCGGCGAAGATCAGATCGCCCTCGTTCTCACGGTCCTCGCTGTCAACGACGACCACCGCCTTGCCCGCCGCGATGTCGGCGATGGCGCGATCTATGCCGTCGAAGGTGGTCACTGCTACGGATACTCCTGTGTCTCATCATGTCCGGGGCGTCGGCCGCGGGCGCGGGCTCAAGTATGGCGCATCAGGTCAGCGGGTCGAACCACCGCGTCCGCCCAGCAGCCGCTCGACGTACTTCGCGAGCACGTCGACTTCCAGATTCACCGCGTCCCCGTCGGCCAGAGTCCCCAGCACGGTCGCGTCGCGGGTCGTGGGGATGAGGGACACCTCGAGCCAGGGCTCGGCCGCTCCGGTCTCGCTGACCGCCGAGACGGTCAGGGACGTGCCGGAAACCGTGATGGAGCCCTTCTCCACCACGTACCGCTCCAGGTCCGTGGGGACCGAGACCCGCATGACCTGCCAGTGCTCGTGCTCCTCTCGACCGAGGACGCGCCCGGTGCCGTCGACGTGCCCCTGCACGATGTGTCCCCCGAACCTGGCGTCCGCGCGCATCGCCCGCTCGAGATTCACCGCGGAACCGACGGCGAGTTCGGCCAGCGCTGTGCGATCCAGGGTCTCGGCCATGACGTCCGCGTCAAAGGTCTCGCCGGGGGTGTATTCGGTGACGGTGAGACAGACGCCGTTGACGGAGATCGAGTCCCCGTGCCCGGCGTCGGAGGTGACGAGCGGGCCCCGGATGCGCAGCCTGGCGGAGTCCCCGACGCGCTCCACGGATTCGAGCGTGCCCAGCTCCTCGACGATTCCGGTGAACATCAGCGTGATCCTTCCGTCGGTGTGTCTGTTGACGTGCCGGTGTCGGCCACTGCGCCTGTGTCTGTTCCGGCGCCGGCCCCGGCGTCTGTTTCGGCGCCGGACTCGACGTCGCCGCGCGTTCCGCGCCGGGCCGTCAGCCGCAGGTACATGTCGTCGCCGAGCATCGCCGTCTCCAGGATCCGGAACCGGTGCGCCTCGGGCAGGGTCGTGACGCCG
This sequence comes from Dietzia aerolata, assembly GCF_014144865.1. Lineage (GTDB taxonomy): Bacteria > Actinomycetota > Actinomycetes > Mycobacteriales > Mycobacteriaceae > Dietzia > Dietzia aerolata. The sequence goes on from NZ_JAALDM010000222.1 coordinate 57,975, forward strand.
GCACCGGTCACCGCACTCAGTCCGTCGCCGAGTACGACGGGGGCGAGGTAGGCGTCGACCTCGTCCACCAGGCCCGCGGTGAGGAACGCGCCGGCCAGGTGCGGGCCACCCTCGATGAGGACGTGGTTGACGTCGCCGAGCAACTCCAGCGCCGCCGCCGGATCCCGGGTCTCAAGGTGCCGGAACCTGCCGTCGGTGCCACGCACCCGCGCGTCACGGGGCACCGCGGTCAGGCCCATCACCGCGCGCAGGGGCTGGCGTGCGGAAGGTGTGGAGCCGGAGATGCGGGCGGTCAGTGCCGGGTCGTCGGTGCGCAACGTTCCTGATCCGACGACGACGACGTCCATCTCCTCGCGTCTGGCATGCACGTGTCTGCGGGCGGCCGGCCCGGTGATCCACATGCTCGTCCCATCGGCCGCGGCCACGTGACCGTCCATGCTCGCAGCGTATTTCCAGGTCACCATCGGCCGACCGTGGGACTGCCGGTGTAGCCACGCGGCCAAGGGGCCGGTGCGGGCGTTGACGGCGCTGGTGTCGTCGTCGTAAAGAACGGCATCAACCCCCGCCCGCCGTAAGGTCTCGGCTCCGCCCGCGGCGTCCGGCGTCGGGTCGGACACGGCGTACACCACCCGCGAGATCCCGTCGGCGATGGCGCGCGCGGTGCAGGGTCCCGTCCGACCGTGGTGCGCGCAGGGCTCGAGGGTGACCACCAACGTCCCGCCCCGGGCGCGGTCCCCGGCCTCGTCGAGCGCCACGACTTCCGCGTGCCGACCGCCCGCGGCCTCCGTGGCGCCGCGTCCCACGATCGTTCCAGCCGCATCGAGCACCACCGCACCGACCGGCGGGTTGGGCGTGGAGACCCCAAGCGCCGACCTCGACACCCGTAGAGCCTCGACCAGGGCGGCTCGCTCCACCTCCCGGCGGGGATCCGGCGATCCGGCCCCGGTCACCGGCGAGCGTCCAGGGCCTCCGCGCGCAGGGCCTCGACCTTCGCGTCGGGATCGGGCGCGCCGTAGACGGCAGAACCCGCGACGAACACATCGCACCCCGCGTCGGCACTGGCGCCGATCGTGGAGGCGTCGATCCCGCCGTCGATCTGGATCAGCACGTCCACGCCACGACGGTCGATCTCCGCGCGCAGCGTGCGCACCTTGTCGAGGACCTCCGGCATGAACTTCTGGCCCCCGAACCCGGGCTCGACGCTCATCACCAGGACCACGTCCACCGTGTCGAGCAGCTCGAGGTACGGCTCGACCGGCGTGCCCGGCTTGATGGAGATCCCGGCCTTGCAGCCCTTCGAGTGCAGCAGCTCCGCCACGCCGCGGGGGTCATCCGTGGCCTCCACGTGGAACGTGACGTTGAACGCGCCGGCGTCCACATAGTCACCTACCCACCGCGCGGGGTCCTCGATCATCAGGTGGCAGTCCATCGGCTTGTCCGTCACCGCGTGGACGGCCTTGGCGACCGGTGCGCCGAACGAGAGGTTGGGGACAAAATGGCCGTCCATCACGTCGACGTGGATCCAGTCCGCCGACGGGATGCGCTCGATCTCCCGATCGAGGCGGGCGAAGTCTGCGGACAGGATCGACGGCGCGATGAGCGGCTGGTACGACATGCCGTCCAGTCTAGGCGTCGCCCGCGTCATCTTCGATTCGCGTGCGGGCCGCGGTCATTCTCGTGCGGGCCGGCCTCATTCGGTGCGGCGCAGGGCCGCCATGAACATCGCATCCGTCCCGTGGCGATGCGGCCAGAGCTGCACCCACGGCCCCTCGCCCATCCCGTCGAGGGGCTCCGCGGCCATGCCGGACAGGACCGGGCGCACGTCCAGTACCTCCACGTCAGCGCGGCGGCTGATCTCGCGAACCACCGATACCGTCTCCGACAGGTGCGGCGAGCAGGTCGCGTACAGCACCACGCCGCCGGGCCTGACCAGCGCCAACGCCGAGTCGACGAGCTCGCGTTGGAGCGCCACGAGGGGCGGGATGTCCGCCGCGGTCTTGCGCCACCGCGCCTCGGGACGACGACGAAGTGCGCCCAGGCCCGAACACGGAGCATCAACGAGAACCCGATCAAAGCCGGACTCCAGACCCGGTGACCGTCCGTCCGTGGTGACCACCTGGACAGGCAGATCCCGGGTGGCCTCTCGCACCAGGTCCGCTCGATGCTCGGAGACCTCGACCGCGGTGACCGAGGCGCCCTCGATTTCCGCCAGAGCACCGAGCAGGGCCGCCTTGCCGCCCGGTCCTGCGCACAGGTCCAGCCACCGGCCCTCGTCCTCGCCGACGATCGGGGACCTGGCCGCCGCGAGGGCTACGAGCTGGCTGCCCTCGTCCTGGACGGCCGCCAACCCCTCCTTCACCGCGTCCAGGGAACCCGGATCGCCGGAATCCAGATGGACGGCGTATGGCGACAGAGTTCCCTCGGATCCGCCGGTGACCAGCGCGAGTTCCTCGCCGGAGATCGCACCCGGGCGCGCGGCGAGATGCACCTTCGGCCGGGCGTCGTCGGCGGCCAACAGGTCGGGCAGTTCGCCGGCCGCGGAGCCGAGAGACTCCGCGAATGCCCGCGCAATCCATTCCGGGTGCGCGGTGCCGATGGCCATGCGGCCGATCGGGTCGGTAACCCCCTCTCGGAGCGCATCGATCCACTCCTGCGCTGACCGCGATGAGATCTTCCGGAGAACGGCGTTGACGAATCCGCCCGCCCGTCCGAGACCTGCGGTGCGTGCGGCTTCCACCGTGGTGTCGACCGCGGCGTGGGCGCCGATGCGGGTGAAAAGCAGCTGGTAGGCGCCGAGCCGGAGCAGATCCAGCACCGGCGGATCGACCTCGTCGACAGGTCGGGAAGCGGCGAGCTCGATAATCCGGTCTAAAAGCCCCTGACTACGCAACGTGCCGTAGGTGAGTTCGGTGGCCAGGGCCGAGTCCCGCTGATCAAGCCGGGCGCGTCGAAGCTGCGCCGGGAGCGCCAGGTTCGCGTAGGCGGACCTGTCTCGCACAGCCGTCATGACCGCCAGCGCCACGGCGCGCGCATCGGTCGGAGCCGACTGCGGTGCCTGCGAAGACTGCGCTGCCCGTCCAGACCCCGCTCCCTGGGGCCTACGTCCCCGATTACCGCCGCCGCGGCTGCCGCCCCGCTGGTCGCCAGCCCCTGCGTTCTTACCCCTGGAGCCTCGGTGACCGGCACCGTGACCACCGGAACCCCGACTGTCGGCGCGACGGCTCCCCGCACCCTGATCTCCTGCACTGTGGCTGCCGGCGCTTCGGTTGTGTGAGCCCTGCTTGTTGTGACCGTGCTTGCTCGAACCCTGTCCCTTCGGCGGGGTCCGTCGATCGCGTGAGTCGTCGACGCTCATCCGAACACGGCCCCTTCCACCAGCCGAGCGCCCCGCGCCCAATCCAGTGCATTCATCATCTTCTTGCCCGGAGGCTGCAGCTTCTCCACCACGATCGGGGTCGATGCTGTGCCCACGAGGAATACTCGCTTTCCCCAGCTCAGCTGCCCGGGTGCCAACGGTTCATCGAGCCCGACCGCTTCTACCTCTGAGTTGTCAGCAATTCTCGCCGTCCCGATCTTCACGCGGTTATCACCAAATGTCGTCCATGCGCCGGGTGCGGGGGTTACGGACCGGATGTGGCGGTCAACGGCCTGCGCCGGATCCGTCCATTTGACGCGAGCGTCCTCGACGGTGAGCTTGCCGGCGTAGGACACGCCGTCCTGCGATTGCGGCTCGGCGCGTAGCGTGCCGGCTTCAATGCCGTCGAGAGTCGCTTCCAGTAGTCCGGCGCCGGCGGTGGCGAGTCTGTCGAGCAGGTCTCCGGCAGTGTCGTGGGGGCGAATAGTTTCGGTCATGGTCCCGAGTACCGGTCCGGTATCCATACCTTCCTCCAGACGGAAGGTCGTGGCACCGGTGATCTCATCCCCGGCGGCGATCGCAGCATTGACCGGTGCGGCCCCGCGCCAGGCCGGAAGCAATGAGAAGTGGAGGTTGATCCACCCGTGGGTGGGGATGTCGAGCACCGGTCGGGGAACCAGATGGCCGTAGGCAACAACCGGAGCGGCATCGGGAGCCAACTGGCGAAGCCGGTCGGCGAACTCAGGATCGCGCGCATTGGGCGGGGTCAGGACCTCGATGCCTGCGGCATCAGCCGCGGCCGCCACGGGGCTGCGGGACAGTCCCCGGCCCCGACCCGTGCGGGCATCCGGGCGGGTCACGACCGCCACAACGTCATGGGACTCACTGTCGATCAGTGCCTGCAGCGACGGGACTGCGACCTCCGGTGTACCGGCGAAGACAAGTCGCATGCTCACTTCACCCCCGTCGGCTCGACCAGCTGGTCATGGATGACTCCCGCGCTGATCGCCGCATTGCCGAACCATGACGATGACCGGATCTCCGCCATGGCGGACCTGCGGTGTTCGGGCGTCAGTCGCTGAAGGAACAGCACGCCGTCAAGGTGATCGGTCTCGTGCTGGACCGCTCTGGCGAGAATCCCGTCCGCATCAAACGAGACGGGGTTGCCGTGGATGTCCTGGCCGCTGGCTCGAACGCGGGCATATCGCTCAGTCGGCTCACTGATCTCCGGGATAGACAGACATCCTTCGTTGACAAACGTCTTCTCGTCGCCGATCGGCTCCCACTCCGGATTGACGAGGTGACCTTCCTTGCCTCCACAGGTGTAGACGAACACCCGGAGGGACAAGCCGATCTGGGGCGCGGCCAGTCCGGCGCCGTCCTCGTGTCGGACGGTGTCCATCAGATCCGCCACCGCCCGATCCAATCTGTCATCGAAGGAGGTGACGGGATCGGTGGGCGTCCGAAGCACCGGGTCGCCGAACAGACGGACGGGATGGACGGTCATGCGTATCTGGTCTCCTCGAGGGCGAAACGGGGGTGGCCGTCCATTCTAGGGTCTGGACTGGTGATCTGAGAGTGACGGTCGTGCTAGCCGATATGTATCGGGTCCAGCCGCACTCGGACGGGGTCGGCATTTCGGCGCCCCGATCGTCCGACAACGAAGGCCTTCACCTCGTTGACGACCTGGTCCAGCCCGGCCGGGGGCACGCGGAGTAGGAGTCGTTCGGGATCCCGGATCTGATCGTGCCCGGGGAGTTGGTCCCCTTCCGGCAGGTCAACTGGCCCCAGCACTTCGACGCTGTCAATGAGTCGGAAGTCCTCGAGGAAATCCGCCAGAGCTTCTGCTGGACCGTCCACCGCGATCATGTGGACCGCCGGTGGGAAGCCGACCTCGGCTCGGTCCGCGAGTTCCCGCTCCGCCCAACTCTGCGGTGACCATCGCACCAGTGCCTGCGCTACCGCTGAATCTGAATCCGCGGACAGGAATACACGGCCACCTTCACTCGCTGGACGAACGAGACCAGCCGCCCCGATCCACAGCCGGAGGGCATTTTGAACCGCCCGTAGATCTGGTCGCCCCAGCAATGCCCAGGAGTCCAATAGCAGTGCCGCCCCATAGCCCCCTTCGGCAACTGGTTCCGCTCCCGGAGTGGAGACGATGATCGCAGGACTCGCGGGGACAGAGTCGAGGATCTCCCCTCCCCCGCTGGTACGAACGCGGACACCGGGAAACATCCGGCCCAACTCCTCCGCTGTCCTGCCGGCACCGACAACGCCTGCCCGCAGCGCCCTCGATCCGCACGCCACGCACCTAAATGCGGTCTCGGGGGCGCCACACCACCCGCACGCCAGATCAACCGGTCCGTATACATCGTCCATACGACCAGCCCTGATCGGGCCGTTGCACCGGCGACATCGTGCAGGGGTGCGGCACGAGCCACAGAGCAAGGTGGGGATATACCCCTTGCGGGGTACTTGCACCAAGACCGGAGCGTCTATGTCAATCGCCTCGCGCGCCATCGTCAATGCGACTGCCGGCAGCCTGGTGCGTCCGCCGGCGACATCTCTGGCCTGTACCGGATCAGCATCCGTCACCGCGACGATCTGCGGTGCGAGCTCCCGGATGAGCCCCGGTCGAGGCAGAATCTCGTGTGCCCAGCCCGTTCGCACATACTCGGCGACCTCGGGTGTCCGGTCCACAGCGCTGAACATCAACGGGGTGCCGTCGAGGAGGGATCGTTGCACCGCGACCTCCCGCGTATGCGGGTAGGGCGCGCGTGGCTCGACGAAGGAGTCGTCGCCGTCGTCGTGCACGATAATCATTCCGAGCTCGGGAAGAGGCGCGAAAACCGCGCTACGGGTGCCAACGACGATCCGGGCGTGGCCCCTGATCGCTCGCAGCCACCGTCGGTAGCGGGCTGACGGACCGACCCCCGCGGACAGGTCCGTGACGAGGTCTCGGCCTGCGGCTCCCCCTCCGACAGCCGACCGGCATACCGCAGTCAATCGGTCGACATCCCGCTGGTCGGGAACGATCAAGAGGACCTGGAGCCCTCGACGACTGATCGAGTCCGCCAGTGACGCGAGAGCAACAGCCCAATCACGACCCGGGGGGACCGTCCACGCAGCCCGTGGCGCGAGGCCCCCTGTTGCAGCTTCGAGGAACCTGGCGACCATCGGGTGATCGGCCCAGCCTGCGGGAACCTCCACTGGTCCGAGCGTGACCCCTTGGGAAGCCACCGAGTCGGGGACTGACTTCTCCGCGGAAGCATGCCGGGGCGGGATCGCCAATCTGATGACATCAGTCCGCATGCCAACCCACCGATGTGCAACCGCATCGACCAATCGCAGCAGCCCCGGTGTCAGAACCGGTTCCGCCGAAACAACTCGCTCCAGCCAGGACAACTCGCCACGATGGTCGGATTCGTCGGTACGCGCGATGATGAAGCCGTCGACCAGACGACCCGCGAAGCGCACCCGGACTCGGGCACCGGGCACCGCGTCCTCCGACAGTGACTCCGATACCAGGTAGTCAAACTCCCGGTCGAGGTGCGGAACCCCGAGCAACGGCAGAACCCGGGCCACCGGCGATGTACTCGCCGGGACCCGGGCCGCTGATCGTGTTGCCGTCACGTTCGGGATCCTTGCACCCCGCTACGACATGATGTGCGCGTTGTCAGAGTCCTGTGGCCTTGCGCAGCTCGTCGACGCGGTCGGTGCGCTCCCACGGGAGGTCGATGTCGGTACGACCGAAATGACCGTACGCCGCGGTGGGAGCATAGATGGGACGCTTGAGGTCCAGATCCCGGATAATCGCACCGGGGCGAAGATCGAACACATCCGATACAGCCTGCTGAAGTGCCTCGATCGACACCTTCTCGGTCCCGAACGCCTCGACGAACAGGCCCACCGGGGCCGCCTTGCCGATGGCGTAAGCGACCTGCACCTCGACTCGCTCGGCCAATTCGGCAGCGACGATGTTCTTGGCCACCCAGCGCATGGCATAGGCAGCCGAACGGTCCACCTTTGACGGATCCTTACCGGAGAACGCGCCACCACCGTGGCGAGCCATGCCACCGTAGGTATCGACGATGATCTTGCGGCCGGTCAGGCCGGCGTCACCCATCGGCCCGCCCAGCACGAACCGACCAGTCGGGTTGACCAAGAGTCGGTAGTCGCTCTGGTCGATCGACTTGACGGCGCCCTCCGCGAGAACCGGCTTGATCACGTGCTCGGTCAGATCATCACGGAGAGTGGTCTCCAGATCGATTCCATCCGCATGCTGCGTGGAGATGACGATCGTGTCCAGTCGTACCGCGTTGTCACCGTCGTACTCGATGGTGACCTGCGTCTTGCCGTCCGGACGAAGGTACGACAATGTGCCGTTCTTGCGGACCTCGGTCAGCCGGCGCGACAGGCGGTGCGCCAGAGCGATCGGAAGCGGCATCAACTCCGGGGTGTCAGAGCAGGCGTAACCAAACATCAGGCCCTGATCGCCGGCGCCCTGGCGGGCGATCTCGTCTTCGACGGACTCACCCGAGGTGCGGGCCTCGTGAGAGGTGTCGACACCCTGGGCAATCTCAGGCGACTGCTGCCCGATGGAGATCGACACGCCGCAGGACACACCATCGAAACCCTTGTCCGACGAGTCGTATCCAATTTCCACGATCTTGTCGCGGATCAGCTGCGGGATCTCAACGTAGCCGGTGGTCTTGACCTCACCCGCCACGTGGACCTGGCCGGTGGTGACCATGGTCTCCACGGCCACCCGGGCAGCCGGATCCTGCTCCAGCATCGCGTCCAGAATCGCGTCTGAGATCGCGTCACAGATCTTGTCCGGATGCCCCTCGGTCACGGACTCGCTGGTGAACAGCCGACGTGCCTGCGTCACAGTGGTTCTCTCTTCCGTCGTCGGATCGCGTGCGATCGCCTGCGACCGCATGAAATAGACTAGTCGGTGCGTTACAGATCACTACGCGCGACCTATGTGGTGGTACGCGCCACCACGGCATCGAGAATTCGTGCGGCGAGCAGATCCTTGCTCGCACGCTCGACGAGGATCTCCCCACCCTCAGAGTCGAGGATCCAGCCGCCGTTGTCATCCTTGCCGAAGGTCGTGTCGCGACCGACCTCATTCACTACGAGGAAGTCGCATCCCTTGCGGGCCAGCTTGGCTCTTCCGTGCTCCAGGACGGTTCCGGAAGTGTCTCCGGTTTCCGCGGCGAACCCGACGAGCACGCACGACGACGGAACCTCACCGATTGCCCGTGCGGCAACGAGATCGGCGAGGATGTCCGGATTACGTGTCAGCCGGATCTCGGCGGGTTCACCGTCCGAACCCTTCTTCAACTTGGAATCGGAGACGTCCGCAGGCCGGAAATCAGCAACCGCGGCGGCCTTGATCACGATGTCGGCAACTGCGGCCGCTTCAAGTGTCTGCTCGCGAAGCTCTCGCGCCGATTCGATATCGATCTTCGTCACGGCGGGCGGTACAGGGAGCGACGAGGAGGTCACCAATGTCACCTCGGCACCACGAGCGGACGCCAACGCGGCGATAGCGTGTCCCTGCTTGCCGGAACTGTGATTACCCAGAAAACGGACCGGGTCGATTTCTTCGCGTGTTCCCCCGGAAGTGACCACTACGCGTTTTCCGGCCAGATCGAATGGGAGGGTTCCGCCGTCGAGCAACAGCCAGGCGAGCCTGGCGATGTCTGCGGGTTCGGGTAGCCGTCCGGCGCCGGTGTCCGCGCCTGTCAGCCGCCCTCGCGCGGGCGGCATCACGTGAAGACCATCGCCCCGAAGGGTGTCGACGTTGCGTTGCGTCGCCGGATGTTCCCACATCTCCGTGTGCATCGCCGGTGCCAGCAGCACCGGACAACGTGCAGTGAGCAGAGTTGAGGTCAGCAGGTCGTCTGCCCGACCCACTGCCGCACGAGCGAGCAGGTCTGCAGTTGTCGGGGCGATGACGACAAGGTCGGCACGCTGGCCAAGGGCAACGTGCCGAACCGAGGGCACGTCGGAAAAGACGTCGGTCGACACCGGATTTCCAGACAGTGCCTCGAACGTCGCGGCCCCCACGAATTTGAGGGCTGCTTCGGTGGGGATGACGTCGACGTGGCACCCGGACTCGGTGAGCAGCCTGATCAGGCCGCACGCCTTGTAGGCGGCGATGCCGCCTCCGACTCCGACGACGACGCGCTTACCGCGTACGTCATCCCCAGCGGAGGTCACTCGCCCTCAGCGCAATCAAGAAGATCGGAGTGGAGCTCGCGCAGAGCGATCGTCAGGGGCTTCTCGTGAAGGCCCGGATCGACGAGCGGGCCGACGTACTCGAGGATGCCCTCCTCGATCTGGTTGTAGTACGAGTTGATCTGCCGGGCGCGCTTGGCGGCGAAGATCACCAGTGCGTACTTGGAGGACGCCCGCTCGAGAAGCTCATCGATCGGGGGGTTGGTGATGCCGATCGGGGTGTCGTACAGCGGGGTGGCCGCTGCGGCTTCGGTGGTGGCCACTATGGGTTCTCCTCTGGGTACAGCTTTGAATATTGTGTGGGATCGTCGTCCGGGACCGCGCCGTGAAACATCACTTCCGTGCACCGGCACTAGCCGACCAGCAATGATACCAATTGGTCGACCGCCGCTTCGAGTTCGTCGTTGACAACGACCTCATCGAACTCGTCTCGCGCGTCCATCTCGATCTTCGCGGTCTCCAGTCGACGGGCCACGACCTCGTTGGGTTCGGTGCCCCGGCCGCGAAGCCGTTGCTCTAATTCTTCCCACGACGGTGGGGCAAGGAAGACGGTTCGACCTTCAGGAATGGACTCCCTGATCTGACGCACTCCTTCGAGATCAACTTCGATGAGTACGGGCCGACCATTCTCGAGTGCCTCATGGACTGGTTCGGCCGGAGTCCCTGACAGTTGCAGTCCGCGATGAATCTCTGCCCATTCCAGCATTCGACCCTCTGAGACTGCGTCACGAAATTCATCAGTTGTCACGAAGAAGTAGTCGTGACCATGGATCTCTCCGGGACGCGGTGCCCGAGTGGTCATCGACACGCTGAAGTAGAGATCCGACACACGCTCTCGAAGCTGTGCGACGACGGTTGATTTGCCGACAGCGGAGGGGCCGGCCAAGACGATCAGCCGGCCCCTCTTCGCCGTCGCCTCCGGGGCATTTTCCCCGGATGACGGTGTGTTCATGCGTCGATCAGTCGACCGTGAAGTCGAACCGCTCGAGCAGCGCGCGGCGCTGGCGGTCACCGAGACCACGCAGACGACGCGTCGGCGCGATCTCAAGCTCGGTCATGATCTCCTGAGCCTTGACCTTGCCTACCTTGGGCAGAGCCTCGAGCAGTGCCGATACCTTCATCTTGCCGAGGATCTCATCGGTCTCGGCGTCCTTGAGCACCTGCTTGAGGTCGGTGCCGCCGCGCTTCAGGCGCTCCTTGAGCTCAGCCCGGGCACGACGGGCCGCAGCCGCCTTCTCCAGAGCAGCAGCACGCTGCTCATCGGTCAACTGGGGAAGGGCCACAATTCCTCCGTCTCGTTCGTGTGTGTCTCATGACTCACGCGGATGTCCAAGGTAGGACACCAGCGTCTGGTGTGCGGTGACCGCCCTCGGCGCGTCCGCAGGCTGCGGATCGAGCCGGGAGCGGGCGCTCCCTCGTGCTCACCGTACCCGTGTGGTTTCGACTCCTTGATGGAGCCGACGACCACCTAGGGCCTGATGACCTCAGCAACAGTACGCGGCCGCTCGACCGGGTACCCGCACGGGTCCCGTGTGGAACCCACTCTGACATGCGGTTTGACGTTATGAGGTTAGACGCAGACTAGCCGCGAGTGTCCGATGATGCGACATGAAACGCCTGAATAACGCCAAGGAGTGTCCATCGAAACGCTAGTTGGCCGATACGCCTGTTAGTTCTGGCAACGAATGGGAAAAGCGGTGCTCAGGTGGCGTTGTCGAACCGGTACTGCCTATTGAGGTCGACGACGACGTTCCGCATCGAATCGACGTCGGGCCCGGCTCGCAGAACGTGTCTGGACACGTTCACGAGCGTGCGCGGTAGCACTGAACCGGCGATGCGGCGTACGTCGTCGAGGGAGCCCCCTTGCTCCCCCACACCCGGCATCAGGACGGGGCCGTGCAGGCCGTCGAGCTCGGGAGGGTCGGCGACAGTCGCACCGACGACCACTCCGAAAGATCCGCCACCCCGCCCGAAGGAGGTCCGGTTTCGCCGACCCACTTCGTCGACAACCGATTGGGCGACAGTTCCGTCGTCTCCGACCGATCCTTGAAGGCGACCAGCTTCTGGATTAGAGGTACGGGCTAGAACAAAGAGCCCGCGACCGGTCGATTCGGCAGCGTCAAACGCCGGGTCCAGGGCACCCACGCCCAAATAGGGCGACACCGTGAGCGCGTCGCATGCCAGCGGTGAGCCCTCCGACAGCCACGCTCTGGCGTAGGCAGCCATCGTCGAGCCGATATCGCCGCGTTTGGCATCGGCCACCGATAAAGCACCCGATGACGTGATCTCCACCAACAGGTCCTCCAGCAGCGAGATACCGGCGGAGCCGTGTTCCTCGAAGAACGCCACTTGCGGCTTGATAGCCGGGACAAGGTCTCCGAAGGCTGTCATCGCGCGCTTGGAGAATTCGGCGACGCCGGCCGGATCAACACTGAGCCCCCAGGCCTCGAGCAGCGCCGGGTGCGGGTCAATGCCCACACACAGGTTCCCCCGATCTGCCACGGCGGATCGGAGTCGGGCACCGAAAGGGGCCCGGGGCTCAGATGTACTCATCGCGCGGTGAACCCCGCGTGCAGCTCCTGAAGCGGGCTTACGGCGACATCGCCGCGACGCATCGCTTCGATTCCGTGAACCGCTGCGGTCGCACCCTGGACGGTGGTCACACACGGAACCCTCCGCGAGATCGCGGCCGACCGAATCTCGTACCCATCAGCGCGGGTGCCGACCGTCGACGAGGCGATGTTGAGGATGAGGTCCACCTCGTCCGCGTTGATCCGGTCGACGATCGTCTGTACCGGTTTGCCGTCAGCATCGACCGGACCCGCCCCGGACTCCGTGAGTTTCGCAACGGTCTCGCAGGCGATCCCGTACCGACGGAGCATGAGCGCGGTTCCCTCGGTCGCCAGGACGGTGAACCCCAGCGCTGCGAGCCGCTGTGCCGGGAACACCATCGACCGCTTGTCCCGATTGGCCACCGAGACAAAGACCGTTCCCGACGTCGGAAGAACTCCCTCTGCGGAAAGCTGTCCCTTGGCGAAGGCGACCGCGAAGTTCGGACCGATGCCCATGACCTCACCGGTGGACTTCATCTCCGGGCTCAGCAGTGAGTCGACGGTATCGCCTTCCGGCGTCCGGAATCGGTTGAATGGCAGGACCGCCTCCTTCACCGCGACCGGGGCATCGGCGGGCAACGAGCCCCCATCCCGGTCCGACGGGAGCAATCCGTCCGCACGCAGTTCAGCGATGGTCTCCCCCATCATGATGCGGGAACACGCCTTGGCCAGATGGACGCCGGTCGCCTTGGAGACAAACGGCACCGTTCGACTGGCGCGGGGGTTGGCCTCGAGAACGTAGAGAACGTCATCCTTGATGGCGTACTGGACGTTCATCAGTCCCTTGACCCCGATCCCGAAGGCGAGGGCCTCGCTGGAGCGACGGACCCGGTCGATGTCGTCCTGACCGAGAGTGATGGGCGGCAGTGCACACGCAGAGTCACCCGAGTGAATGCCGGCCTCCTCGATGTGCTCCATGACGCCGCCGAGGTACACCTCGGTCCCGTCGCACAGCACGTCGACGTCGATCTCCACAGCATCGTCCAGGAATCGATCGACGAGAACGGGGCGATCAGGGCTGATCTCGGTTGCCCGGTCGATGTAAGAACGCAGTGAGTCCTCGTCGTAGACGATCTCCATACCGCGGCCGCCGAGGACATACGAGGGACGGACGAGCACCGGATACCCGATGTTCGCAGCGATCTCCGTGGCCTCTTCAGCATTGATCGCGGTCCCGAACGCCGGCGCGGGAAGTCCGGCCTTGACGAGCACCTCACCGAACTCGCGACGATCCTCAGCCAGGTCGATCGCCGACGGGCTGGTGCCGACGATCGGGACACCTGCCTCTTCAAGCTGTGCGGCCAGACCGAGCGGGGTCTGGCCACCGAGCTGGACGAGCACACCGGCCACGGTGCCCGATTCCGACTCCGCGTGGTACACCTCCATGACGTCCTCGAACGTCAGCGGCTCGAAGTATAGGCGGTCCGCAGTGTCGTAGTCGGTCGACACCGTCTCCGGGTTGCAGTTGACCATGACGGTCTCATAACCGGCCTCGGACAGGGTCAGGGCTGCGTGCACACACGAGTAGTCGAACTCGATGCCCTGACCGATCCGGTTGGGGCCGGAACCCAGGATGATGACCTTTTCCCGTTCGGTCTGCGGAGCCACCTCGGACTCGGCCGCCGGATCCAACTCGTAGGTCGAGTAGTGATACGGGGTCTTGGCCTCGAACTCGGCTGCACACGTGTCGACGGTCTTGTAGACCGGGCGCACTCCGAGCCGGTGACGCAGCCGCTGCACGCCCTCGGCACCGGCGAACTCGGGACGCAAGGCGGCGATCTGCGCATCGGACAGACCGTTGTGCTTTGCGAGGCGCAGTAGTGGCTCGTCAACGACCGGCGCGTCGATGATCTCCCGGCGCAGTGCGACGAGTTCCTCGACCTCGTAGAGGAACCACGGATCGATCGAGGATGCTTCATAGACCTGCTCGACTGACGCTCCGAGACGCAGCGCGAGCTCGACGTCGTACATGCGCCCTTCGGTCGGGCGACGAAGGTCGTCGAGAACCGCGGCGACATCTGTGGAGCGGCCCGGGGCGATCGTTTCGTCAGGCAGCGTCCAGAACCCGGCGGCCTTGGTCTCGAGTGAGCGCATGACCTTGCCGAGCGCCTCCCGATAGTTGCGGCCCAGGCTCATCGCCTCGCCGACCGACTTCATCGTGGTGGTCAGCGTGTCGTCAGCGCCGGGAAACTTCTCGAAGGCGAAGCGGGGAGCCTTCACCACGACGTAGTCGAGGGTGGGCTCGAAGCTCGCGGGGGTCTCACCGGTGATGTCGTTGGTGATCTCGTCCAGCGAGTAGCCGATTGCCAGGCGTGCCGCGATCTTGGCGATCGGGAACCCGGTGGCCTTGGATGCCAGAGCCGATGACCGCGAGACGCGCGGGTTCATCTCGATCACGACGAGGCGGCCGTCGGTCGGGTTGATGGCGAATTGGATGTTGCATCCACCGGTGTCCACACCGACAGCACGGAGGATGTCGATTCCGATGTCCCGCATGTTCTGGAACTCGCGGTCGGTGAGCGTCATCGATGGTGCGACGGTGACGGAGTCACCTGTGTGGACGCCGAGGGCGTCCACGTTCTCGATCGAGCAGACGACGACGACGTTGTCTTTGTTGTCGCGCATCAGCTCGAGCTCGAACTCCTTCCACCCGAGGATCGACTCCTCGATGAGGACGTTTGCGGTCGGTGAAGCCGCGAGTCCTCCGCCGGCAATCCGTTCGAGATCCTCCGTGGTGTATGCGAGTCCGGAACCGAGTCCACCCATGGTGAAGGAGGGCCGAACGACCACCGGAAGACCGAGCTCGGCCACGGTCGCGTGGACCTCTTCCATGGTGTGGCAGACCGCGCTACGGGCCGACTCGCCTCCAACGCTGGCGACGATGTCCTTGAAGGTCTGACGATCCTCGCCACGGTTGATCGCGGGGATATCAGCCCCGATGAGCTCCACGCCATGCTTCTTCAGGATCCCCTGGGCATCGAGCTGCATGGCCGCGTTCAGGGCGGTCTGGCCGCCGAGCGTCGCCAGGACGGCGTCGACGGGGTGCCCCTCGGCAGCCTCCTTGGTGAAGATCTTGTCGATGTATTCCGGGGTGATCGGCTCGACGTAGGTCGCGTCGGCGAACTCCGGGTCGGTCATGATCGTCGCAGGGTTGGAATTGACGAGCGTGACCCGCAGCCCTTCCGAGCGCAGGACCCGGCAGGCCTGGGTACCCGAGTAGTCGAATTCACAGGCCTGACCGATCACGATCGGACCGGACCCGATGACGAGGACGTGGTTGATGTCTGTGCGGCGGGGCATCAGAGGGCGCCCTTTCTGGTGTCTGCGGAACCGGCGTCGGCGGAGCCGAGCAGGTCGACGAAGCGGTCGAAGAGATTGGCGGCGTCACGGGGACCGGCGGCGGCCTCGGGATGGTATTGGACGGAGAAGGCGGTTCCGTCGGTCAGTGCCACCCCCTCCACGGTTCCGTCGTTGGCGCACAGGTGGGTGACGGTGGCCGTACCCCAGGGCGTGTCCCACGTTTCCGTTTCGGGAGCACGGAGCGCGAATCCGTGGTTTTGCGACGTGATGGCCACGTTGCCTGTGGCCTTCTCGATCACCGGGATGTTGGTACCGCGATGGCCGAACCGCATCTTGTAGGTCTCAAGCCCCAGCGCTCGGCCGAGGATCTGGTTCCCGAAACAGATGCCGAAGAACGGGATGCCCTGGCCGAGGACCTCCTTGGTCAGATGCACCGCGGCGTCCGCGGTCGCAGGGTCGCCGGGACCGTTCGAGAGGAACACACCGTCGACATCGAGATCAAGCACGTCCGACAGCGTGGACGAGGCAGGGATCACGTGGACCCGGACACCCCGCTCGGCGAGCATTCGCGGAGTGTTGGACTTGATTCCGAGGTCCAGCGCTGCGACCGAGTAGCGGGTCTCGCCTTCGGGGGGTTCGACGATGTAGGCCTTGTCGGTGGTGACCTCGTCCGAGAGCGACGCACCTGCCATCGGCTCCTGCGACCGGACGGTCTCGATCATCGACTCGTCGTCAACCAGATCGTCTCCGGAGAAGATTCCGGCCTTCATGGCACCGTGGTCGCGGACATGGCGCACCACTGCACGAGTATCGATGTCGGCGATGCCGATGGTTCCCTGCGCGATCATCTCGTCCTCGAGGGTGCGCTGCGCACGGAAGTTGGATGCGCGGCGCGATAGGTCACGAACTGCCAGTCCGGCCACCCAGATGCGACCGCCACGATCCTCACCGTCGAGGAGCGATTCTCCGTCCTCGTCGTTCCATCCGGTGTTGCCGATCTGGGGGGCCGTGGTGACGACGATCTGCCGGCAGTAGGAGGGGTCGGTCATCGTCTCCTGGTAGCCGGACATCGCCGTGGTGAAGACTGCCTCCCCGAGCGTGGTGCCCCGCGCGCCGAACGCGGTTCCGCGATGGACTCGGCCGTCTTCGAGGACGAGCGCGGCGGGCTCACGTCTCCCTGACGTAGTGGGCGTGAAGTTCTGCGAAGTCACTGCTTCTCCTCGGTCCTGGAGGTCGTGGTGTCGGTACTGGGGACGGCATCGCCGTCTACAGATGTAGAAGTGTCGTGCTCGATGTCGGTGTCGGTGTCGACGACGTCATCCCCTCGAAGCGCTTCCCACTGTGGATAACTGTCCTTGTCGTCGGCTCGGAACCCGGAGTCGATGACGGTGTGGCCCTCGGCGGCCGCGACCTTCCACCGAGCGGCGAGGATCCCCCCGCCCGGAACGGTCTTGTTGGCAAGCGCGGAGGCTCGCCGAACCTCAACCAGGTCTGCGCGCGGGATCCAGACGTCGTCATTGGCGAGTTCGAGGTGCAGGCCATTGGTGTACGCGGTGAGCTTCCCGGCGGATCGGTGCCCGAGCGGGGGTCGCGCGATCCGGGCCTGCCAGTCCCCTGCCACCGTGCTACCGATGTACACACCGGTCAGCGGTCCGAGAACAACATCGCCTGGGTCGTCTGGAGGCTGAGGCACCGTGTCGAAGAGGTGCGCCTGTGACCGAGCGCGGTTCCGCCATCCACGCGTCATCAGGCCGATGATGATGAGCAGGGCGACGATGACGACGACAACGGTCCAGAAATTCTGGTTCATGCGATTACCTTTCCGTCGCGGCTGGTCATACGTCCCTGGTAGACGGTGCCCACCACCCTGGCCGCGAAAGTCATTCCCTCGTAGGGAGTATTGGCGGACAGGCTGGCGAGGTCTTCACCGATGACCGTCCACGAGGAATCTGGATCGACGACGGCGAGGTTGGCCGGCTCTCCGACGGAAATCGGACGCCCCTGGTCCGATAGCCCCGCGATTTCCGCGGGGCGAACACTCATCACGCGTGCCAGGTCTCGCCAGGTCATGTCCCCGGTCTCCACGAGGAGCGCCGCGACGATCGGGAGGGCGGTCTCGAGGCCGAGCATGCCGGGGCGGGCTGCTGCGAACTCGCAGCACTTATCCTGTGCGGCGTGAGGCGCATGGTCTGTAGCGACGCAGTCGATCACTCCGGAGACCAATGCCTCGCGCAGCGCGAGCGTGTCGTGAGTCTCGCGCAGTGGCGGGTTGACGCGGTAGACGCCGTCGTAGGACTCCAGGCGTGAGTCATCCAGCAGCAAATGATGGGGGGTTACCTCGGCGGTGATCGAGATGCCCTGATCCTTCGCCCACCGCAGGAGCTCGACGGTTCCGGTCGTGGACGCATGGCAGATGTGGACCCGGGCGCCGGCATCACGAGCCAGGATCGCATCCCTGGCGACGATCGACTCCTCGGCGGAGCGTGGCCATCCCGTCAAACCGAGACGGGCGGCGGTTGGTCCCTCGTGAGCAACGGCACCCTTGGTCAGGCGAGGCTCCTCTGCGTGTTGCGCGATCAGCACTCCGAGACCGGCGGAGTACTCGAGTGCACGCCGCATTACCAACGGGTCGTAGACACACATTCCGTCGTCTGAGAACACACGTACCTTCGCCGCACCGTCGGCCATCTGGCCCATCTCGGTCAGCTGCTCTCCCTTGAGCCCGAGGGTGACTGCACCAACCGGGTGGACGTCACACAAACCGACCTCACGGCCGATCCGCCAGACCGAGTCAGTGACGGTCTGGTTGTCCTGGGGCGGCTGGGTGTTCGCCATCGCGAAGACTGCGGTATAGCCACCGAGCGCGGCGG
This sequence comes from Dietzia aerolata, assembly GCF_014144865.1. Lineage (GTDB taxonomy): Bacteria > Actinomycetota > Actinomycetes > Mycobacteriales > Mycobacteriaceae > Dietzia > Dietzia aerolata. The sequence continues at coordinate 76,364 of NZ_JAALDM010000222.1, forward strand.
CTGCTGAACCTGTCGCGATGGTCTCGGTGTCCTCGCGGCCGGGCTCGCGCAAGTGGGTGTGCAGATCAACGAATCCGGGTAGGAGCACGGCGCCGTCGAGGTCGTGGATCTCGGCATCTGCGGGTGCGTCGGTTCCCGCGTCCGGGCCTATCGCTGCGATCAGCCCTCCACGTACGAGCACATCAACGGGGTCACCTTCCCCATAGGGGCGGACCTTTTGCAGCAGCAGAGTCGGGGTTTCGGAGGTGTTCACTCAGTGGTTCCTTCCGTGCCGACGAGTGTATGAAGCAGAACGGACATGCGGACATGCACACCGTTCGTGACCTGTTGAAGGATGGCCGATGACGAGGCGTCGGCGACGTCGAAACCGATCTCCATGCCCCGGACCATCGGACCCGGATGGAGCACCACCACGTCCTCTCCGAGGCGTGCTGCCCGGGCCGGGCCGAGGCCGTATCGGACCGCGTACTCACGCGCAGACGGGAAGAAGCCGCCGTTCATCCGCTCTGCCTGTACACGGAGCATCATCACCGCATCCGCTCCGGCCAACTCCGCGTCGAGGTCGGTGGAGGCCCGCACCGGCCAGCCCTCCACACCCACGGGAAGGAGGGTAGGGGGCGCGACGAGTACGACCTCGGCTCCCAACGTCGACAGCAACAGTGCATTGGACCGGGCGACGCGGGAGTGCAGGATGTCCCCGACGATCACGATCCGCCGGCCGTCGAGACCCCCGAGACGCTCGCGTAACGTCATCGCGTCGAGCAGTGCCTGTGTCGGATGCTCATGCATCCCGTCTCCGGCGTTGATCACCGAGGGCCCGACGCCCTCGGGACTCACCCATCGAGCGATCTGTGCAGATGATCCCGACGCCGGATGTCGAACGATCAGTGCGTCCGCGCCGATCGCGGTGAGAGTCAACGCCGTGTCCCGGAGTGACTCCCCCTTTTGTACGGATGAGGCACTGGCGGAGACGTTGATGACGTCGGCGCTCATCCACTTTCCCGCGGTCTCGAACGAGACTCGGGTTCTGGTGGAGTTCTCGTAGAAGACGGTGAGAACCGTCTTGCCGCGGAGAGTGGGGAGTTTGCGCACTTCGCGGCCGAGGAGGGTCTCCTTCAGCCGTCCGGCCTCGTCGAGGATTGACAATGCCGAATCCCGGTCGAGGTCAGCTGCGGAGAGTAGATGCTTCATCTGTTCTCCTCGATGTCTGGACGCCGGAGAACGACCGCGTCAGTGCCGTCGACCTCGGTCAACTGCACTGATACCCCTTCTTCGCGGGAGGTCGGAACGTTCTTTCCGACGTAATCGGCACGTATCGGTAGCTCACGGTGGCCCCGGTCGACCAGGACTGCCAGTTGGACTCTCGCCGGTCGCCCGAGGTCCCTGAGCGCGTCGAATGCCGCGCGGATCGTGCGCCCCGAGAACAGAACGTCATCGACCAGGATGACGGTTGCTCCGTCGATTCCTTCCGCAGGCACACGAGTCGGGCTCATCGGACGGTGCGGTCCGCCGGCGATGTCGTCGCGGTACAGGGTGACGTCCAGTGAGCCGGAATTAACATCGGCGCCACTGAACTCACGGATCCGCTCGGCGAGGCGTGCCGCGAGCGGCACACCCCGGGTGGGGATCCCCAGCAGCACGACCGGTCCCGCATCCGGGGAATCTGCAGCCGTGCGTTCGATGATTTGATGGGCCAGGCGGGACACCGTCCTAGCCACGTCGTCGGACGTGAAGAGTGACACCGCGTTCGTCTCCGAACCGTCAGCGCTCACCGATCACCACCTCCTTGTCCGCCTCACTGGACGGCTCGTTAAAGGGATAGCTTTCGAGTGAGAACTCTATCAGTCCCCGCGTCCGGTCCCCGGTTCGGTGGACGTGGTGTGCGACACGTCGCTCACGGTCGAGTTCGTGGGGCTATCCGGCCCGTCGACGTCGTCTTCTGTGGTGCTTTCCGCCGTCTCGTTCGTTGTTGTGGTGCCGGTGGTGTCATCCGTAGCATCGAGGACGGATACCGCCTTCTCTGCAGCCCGGATGTGTTCCGCGAGCCCGGCTATGCGGTCCAGAACGGCGTTGACGTACGGAACCGATTTGTCGGCGGAGAGGTCTGCCACGAGCAGAACCGACTGATCAATGACGACAGCAGACTCCACATCGTCCGACCCGAACAGCAATTCCCAGGCGCCTGCCCGGAGTACCGCACGATCCACCGCGGGGAGACGCTCCAACGTCCATTCCCGGAGGTGCTCGGCGATCATCGAGTCGAGTCGGTCCAATCGCTCGGCTACACCTGTCACGATCTCCATGGTGAAGGGCGCAACGTCGTGGAATTCCTGGGACTCCTCGCCCATCCGACGTCGTTCTTCGGCGATTTCGACGACATCGAGATCGCGCAGTTCGGCCTCGAACAACAGCGAAACGGCACGTCTGCGCGCCCGGTACCGGGAGCCCCGGCGCCGGTGATCAACCTCGTCCGACATGATCAGTCGTTCACCCGGCTGAGGTAGTGCCCGTCGCGGGTGTCGATGCGGAGCTTATCTCCGGTGTTGATGAACAGCGGTACCTGGACTTCGGCACCGGTCTCCAGCGTCGCGGGCTTGGTGCCACCGGTCGAGCGGTCCCCCTGCAGGCCTGGATCAGTGTGCTGGACAACGAGGTCGACGGCGACCGGCATATCGGCGAATAGTGCCACTCCCTCATTGAAGGACACCTGGACACTGGTGTTCTCAAGAAGGAAGCGAGCCCCGTCACCCATCACCGCGGGAGTCGCGTTGATCTGCTCGAAGTTCTGCTCGTCCATGAGGACATAGTCCTCGCCGTCGCGGTAGAGGAACGTCATGTCACGGCGATCGACGGTCGCGATCTCGACCTTGGTGCCCGCGCTGAAGGTCTTGTCGACGTTCTTTCCGGTTACGACGTTTTTGAGCTTGGTCCGCACGAACGCGGGACCCTTACCCGGCTTGACGTGCTGGAACTCGACGATCTGCCAGAGCTGCCCCTCCTCTTTGAGGACGAGGCCGTTCTTGAAGTCGGCGGTGGACGCCATGGTGGTAACTCCTTCGAGAGTCGTCCGCGGGCGGGCTTGACCACCGCGCGAATAGTCGTGGATCCGGCCTTCAGAGCACGCTGAAGGCCTTGGAGGTTGTCGTCAGGGACGTGCCGCCATCACCGTCGATGACGGCGACAGTGTCCTCGATTCGGATCCCGCCGAGGTCCGGTAGGTAGATCCCGGGCTCGACGGTGATCACATCGCCGGACGACAGTGTACTCGTGGACCTCGTCGAGACCGCGGGTGCTTCATGTACGTCCAACCCCACACCGTGCCCGAGCGAGTGACCGAAGAATTCGCCGAATCCAGCCGAATCGATGATCCCCCGGCTCACAGCATCGAGATCAGAGCAGGCGATACCGGGACGGACCGCCTCGACACCGGCGAGTTGTGCACGCAGGACGACGTCGTAGGCCTCGATGAGCCGGCCCGGCGCTTGCCCGAGCGCAACGGTGCGCGTGCAGTCCGAAGCGTAACCGTCGACCATCGCTCCGAAATCGATCACCACCAGGTCACCGTCGGACAAGACCCGCTCCCCGGGTACATGGTGCGGGAGTGCACCGTTGGGTCCGCTCGCTACGATCGTGTCGAATGCGACGCCGTCGGATCCGGCACGGCGCATCGCGTGCTCCAGATCCGCTGCGACCTCACGTTCACTCCGGCCAACTGCGATCAGCCCGGACGTGAGCAGGTGAGTCCACGCGCGGTCGGCGACGCCACATGCGCGTTCGATCACAGCGAGCTCGTCGTCGTCCTTGGTTCGCCGAACCTGTTCGACCAGCCCGCTGGTCTCAATAATCTGAGCGTCGTCCCCACCGACACCAGCAAGTGCACGACGCAGTCCGGCCACGGCGGTCAGGGTCAGGTCATCCGCTTCAATCGCCAGCGGCGCGTCCGCGGGTCCGCGCCGACGTCCCAGAACTCCGGCTACGTACTCCCGGGAGATCACGTGGCCCACATCCGGCGCCTGCTCGACGACCTGGAGTTCGTATCGGGAATCCGTGCAGAGGACAGCCTCGCCGTCGGACTCGACCAACACTGCGCCGCCTGATCCGCGAAACCCTGTCAGATACGCGATGTTGCGAGGATCGGTGACGAGTAACGCGGTCGCCCCCTTGTCCTGCGTGGCGACGCCGACCTCTTGACGACGTCGTGCGAACCGACCGGTCACAGCAGAATCCCTCCCCCGCTGGGCTTTCGCCCCTCGGAGATCGCGGCGTACGCGGCGGTCATCAGCATCTGATCCGGCGCCTCCATCCGGGCTGGCTTGCCGAGACCGTCGAGCACGACGAGCCGGAGGAAACCGGAGTGATTCTTCTTGTCGCCAGCCATCAGCTCGAGTAGGCGCGGGAACGCATCCTCGTCGTAGTCGGTGGGAAGCCCGATCGAGGACAGGATCGCGGCGTGGCGGTCGGCGGTGGCATCGTCCAGACGACCAGCGAACCGGGCCAACTCGGCCACAAAGCACATCCCGACGCTGATCGCGGCGCCATGCCGCCAGCGGTACTGCTCACGGCGTTCGACGGCGTGGCCGAGAGTGTGACCATAATTGAGAATCTCTCGGAGGCCTGATTCCTTCAGATCCTGACCTACGACGTCGGCCTTGACCTGCACACTGCGGCGAATGAGTTCGACGATCAGGTCCCCGCTCGGGTCGAGAGCGGCCTCCGGATCGCCTTCGATGAGATCGAGGATCTCCGGATCCGCGATGAAACCGCATTTGACGACCTCGGCCATTCCAGAAATCAGTTCGTTTCGGGGAACGGTCTCCAGAGTCGCGGTGTCGATGAAAACTGCTGCGGGCTCATGGAAGCTGCCCACGAGATTCTTACCGGCGTCGGTGTTGATTCCGGTCTTTCCGCCGACCGCCGCGTCCACCATCGCGAGCAGCGTGGTGGGGATGTGGATGACCCGGACCCCACGCATCCACGTAGCCGCGACAAAGCCTGCGAGGTCTGTTGCGGCACCGCCGCCGAGGCTGACGATCGTGTCCTTACGATTCACACCGATCTTGCCGAGAACGTCCCAGCAGAAGCCTGCAACTGCGAGGTCTTTACCTGCCTCGGCATCCGGGATCTCGATCCGGTGAGCATTGATCCCTGCTGCCTCGAGTTGTTCGCGTACCGCCTCCGCAGTCTGTGCCAGTGGGGGCTGGTAGAAGATCGCCACGGTTCGTGACGACGCACATGCCTCGATGATCTCAGGCAGGAGCCCCCGGCCGATTATGACGGGATACGGGGCCTCGGAACGAACCTCCACGACAACGGGTTCATTCGTGTTCGGTTCAGTGCTCATCTGGTGCTCCCGCTCGTCGTTGCTGCCGAATGTTCTCTGCCACAAAATGCGGCGTAATGGGTCTGACGTCGCCTCACGTGCGTCTACCGCCGCCCGCCACCGCGGCGTCGGTGCGGATCGCCGGACTCGAGACGGTCGACGATGTCCGACACCACCTTGCCGGAACTCCGTCGCTCCGTGGTCACAGTGGTCCACGCCACCTCCCGGTAGAGCGGTGACCGTTCGGTGAGCAACGCCTGGTACTTGGCGGTCGCGTCTCCGCCGGCGAGAAGTGGCCGGCCGGGCCCGCGTGAACGACGAACCCCTTCGGCCACCCCGATCGTGAGGTGAACGACGCGGAGGTCTCGGAGTCGTTCACGGGTGAGGGGTGACAGCACCGCACCCCCTCCGAGCGAGAGCACCCCGTTGAACGATTCGAGAGTCTCGCCGATGACCTGCTCCTCGATGCGCCGGAACCCGGGTTCGCCGTCGCTGGCGAAAATATCGGGTATCGATCGGCCTTCTGATTCCTCGATCAGGTGGTCCGCATCGAGAAACGGCACTTCCATGCGCCTTGCAAGCTTCCTCCCGATGGTGGTCTTGCCGGCACCGGGCGGTCCTACGAGTACCGCGACCGGTCGTGCCGGGCCGGTCATGCCGGATCCGTCGACCAGTTCAGTCGCTCGGCAACCGCAGCCCGGTACCCGTCGACGTTCCGGCGGGTCTCCCCCAGTGAATCCCCACCGAACTTCTGCAGAACCGCGCGGGCGACGACGAGGGCCACCATTGATTCGGCCACCACACCTGCGGCCGGCACGGCGCACACGTCCGAGCGTTGATGGATCGCGGTTGCCGCGGACCCATCAGACATATCGACGGTGCGAAGCGCGCGTGGGACGGTTGAGATGGGCTTCATCGCCGCCCTGACCCGCAGGACCTGCCCGTTGGTCATGCCGCCCTCGAGCCCGCCGGCGCGATTGCTGCGCCGTTCGATGCCGTCGTCAGTCCTGTCCATCTCGTCGTGGGCGACACTGCCGCGGCGTCGTGCGGTCTCGAAACCGTCACCGATCTCCACACCCTTGATCGCCTGGATGCCCATCAATGCACCTGCGAGCTGGGCGTCCAGCCGATCCTCACCCGACACGTGCGATCCCAGACCGATCGGCAGACCGTGGATCACGACCTCCACCACACCACCGAGCGTGTCGCCGGCCTTCTTGGCCGCCTCGATCTCCGCGATCATCGACTCGCCGGCAGCGGCGTCAAACGCGCGGACCGGACTGGCATCGATCGCCTCGAGATCCGAGAACGTGGGTTCCGGACCGACGTACGGGTCCGACGCACCGATGGAGATGACATGTGAGAGCACCTCGACTCCCAACACGTCACGAAGCACCGCGCGGGCCACCGTTCCCGCTGCGACCCGGGCCGCGGTCTCCCTCGCGCTGGCACGTTCGAGAACCATGCGGGCGTCGTCGAAGTCGTACTTGAGCATTCCCGAGAAGTCGGCATGGCCGGGTCGTGGACGGGTCAGGAGCGCGGCCCGCGCCTTGTCATCGATCGACTCCGGGTCGACCGGGTCGGCAGACATGATCTGCTCCCACTTCGGCCATTCCGTGTTACCGACCTCGATGGCGATCGGCGAGCCCATCGTTCGACCATGACGGACGCCGCCCAGGACGCGTACGGCGTCGGCCTCGAACTTCATCCGTGCGCCACGCCCATACCCGAGACGACGACGAGCGAGTTGTGACGCAATGTCCTCGCTCGTCACCTCGACGTCAGCGATGACGCCCTCGATGATCGCCACGAGGGCCTGGCCATGGGATTCTCCGGCGGTGGTCCACTTCAGCACATCGCCGATCATCCCATGACGACACGTGCCCAGGCACATCAGGCCCGTCGGAGCTCCCTCAGCGTCCGAGTGCGGCCGATAAGGCGTCCGCCATCTCCGCGCGCGGAGCTGGCATCCCGGTGAACAGTTCCACCTGCCCGAACGCTTGGTTGAGCAACATGACGTCTCCACCGACGACCGGGATGCCCGCCGCCATGGCGACGGCACCAGCGGAGGTCGGCCAGGGGTCGTACAGCACATCGAACAGCCGTCGGGCATGTGAGACCAGGTCGACTATCTCTGTGATCCCTGGTTCCGGCACGGTGTTGATCAGAACCTCAGCATCAGCGATCTCGCCGGGTAACGCGAGGTCGGTCAGCAGCATCGTGGCCACGTCGAGCCCGAGTTCGCGGCCACATTCGGCAGCCGGGCCGGCATTGTCGCGCCGTGAGGCCAGTACGACCCGGGTCGCTCCCTTCTCAGCCAATCCCGCGAGTACCGGACGGGCTGTCCCGCCGACGCCGAGAATGACCGCGGACGGTGAAGCCGACAGGTCATCGAATGCTGACAGCGCGCCGGTGACCCCGTCGACATCGGTGCAGTCGGCGAACCAGCCGTCGGGGTGACGCACGAGTGTGTTGGCGCTGCCGACGATTCGGGCCCGCTCACTGACCGTGGAGGCGAACTGCAACGCCGCGAACTTGCCCGGCATGGTCACCGAATATCCGATCCGATGTGCCGGCGACCCCTCGACGGTGGCCGGCAGCATCTCGGCATCGCACTCGATTCGCTCGTAAGTCCAGCCCTCGAGGCCCAAGGCGCGATACGCGGCACCGTGCAGCACCGGAGAGAGCGAATGGCTGACCGGTGACCCCAGAACCGCAGCTGATCGAGGCCCCGCCGGTGTGGCCCCTCGAGCGTCAGCGACCACTAGCCAGGACGCCGTTCGCGATCGCCAGACTCTGATTCTGTTCGTGCTCCGGGTAATTGTCGGTGAACACGGTGGTGCCGTTCATGTCCACCGTCACGAAGTACAACCACGGCCCCTCGGCGGGGTTCTCCATCGCACGTAGGGCGTCCAGCCCCGGCGATCCGATTGGACCGTAGGGAAGTCCGTCCATCGCGTAGGTGTTCCACGGCGTGCGGGCACCACGATCAGCGTCGGTGGTGGCGATCTCCTGATCGGCGAGGGCGTAGTTGACGGTCGAGTCGAACTGCAGCTGCATCGGCGCGTCCAACCTGTTGAGGATCACCCGAGCGACCTTGTCGAAGTCCTCGAGGGTGCCCTCTTTCTCCACGAGTGATGCCGCGGTGACCACCTGGTACGGGGTCAGGCCGATCTGTTCGGAGGCCGGAACGAGTCCGGTGGAGTCATACGACGCCGTGGAGGAGACGATGAGTTGACGGAGGATCTCCACGGGCTCGGCTGAAGGATCAATGTTGTGGACACCGGGCGAGATGAGTCCCTCGAGACGACGCACCGGATCCGGTGCCGCCTGGACCTCGTTGATCGCCCACTCCGGAACACCGAGCGCCGCGGGGTCGACCTGCACGGCCGCATCGACGATCTCGTTCGGATGGCGACACGTCGGATCATTGTCCGGCGCATCGAGGTCGCGGGTGCAGGTGGCCTCGGCGATGAGGGTGTAGATCCCCTTCTCGGGATCGCCCCCGACCACGACCGTGTCCAACAGGCGGGCGCCCGGCTTGACGTCGATGAAACCCACCCGGTTCTGGGGGTCGGACAATGCTTCGACCGCGGCCGCCGCACTCATCTCCTGCTGAACCTGGTAGTAACCGGGCTGGATGCCCTCGACCGAGGTCCCGGCCGCGGCGCTGGTGAACGCCCGGGTGCTGGCGATCGTCCCGATGTCGTATAGACGATCACCGACGATGCCGAGCGAATCCCCGGCCTCGACATGGAGCAGCGCATTGCCGGAGCCGGGGCCCTCGAAATCCGGTGCGGCGCCGACCTGGTTGTTCACGTTGCGGAATGCCATGAAGCCGAAGGCCACGACCACCCCGATCACGGCCGCAAAGAGAAGGAACCGGGTGGTCCCTCCCGTACGTGGTCGTCCTCGTGCCGCAGACATCGTGCTCCTCGGTCCGGAATACAGGTCACTGTCTCCTCGGACAGCGTCGTGCTCGGCGTGAGTTTATCCATTCGTGACTATCGAAACGCAGATCACCCTCGGGCGCGCCGCGACTCGATCCATGCTTGAAGGAGGACGACGGCTGCCGCCTGGTCGATAACATCGCGTTGTTTACGGGTGTTTCTGCCCGCCCCGTGGAGCGCAGCGCCTGCCGTCACCGTGGTCAGTCGCTCGTCTACGAACTCGACGGGCACCTCTGACGACGTCGCAGCCAGCGCGGTCACGAATGATCTTGCCATCGCGGTGGACGCGGTCTCCCGGCCCTTCAGGGAGGTGGGCAGTCCGACGATGATCCCCACCGCGTCGTACTCCTCGACCAGCTCCGTCAGCCGACGGATCTCGGCGGCCCAGTTGGGATCACCGTCGACGACCTTGATCGTCTCTACAGGTGTCGCGAGGATGCCGTCGGGGTCGCAGGTGGCCACCCCGATACGGGCGGTACCGACGTCGAGACCCAGGCGTCTCCCACGCGTCCAGCCGGCCGGCTCGCCGCTCACCCGGCCGCCCGTGAGGTCTCACGCACCGCGTCGCGCAGTGCAGACACCGCAGCGTCGATCCCGGCAGGCTCGGAGCCGGCGCCCTGGGCCATGTCCGGCTTCCCGCCGCCGCGTGCCCCGAGGGCCGGTGCGATGGCCTTGACCAGGTCCCCGGCCTTGAGTCCGCGCTCCTGGGCGGCCTTCGTGACCGCGATGACGAACGGCACCTTCGCCTCGCCGGGAGCGGTCAGGAGTACGACACCGGGCTCGGAGCCGAGGCGACCCTTGAGGTCCGAGGCGAGGGTGCGGAGATCGCCGGCCGCACCGCCGGGCGCATTGTGTGCCAGGAAGCGCACCCCGTCGAGGTCCTCGGCATCCGCCGCGAGACCCGCCGCCTGCGCTGCGAGCTGTGCGGCGCGCAATGCCTCCAGTGACTTCTCGGCCTCGCGCAGCTTGGCGGTCAGTGCGGCGACCCGATCCGGGAGTTCCTCCGCGGGAGCCTTGAGCGAGGTGGCGAGGCCGGAGACGAGCGCCCGCTCCTTGGCCTGATGGCGGTACGCATCCATTCCGACATACGCCTCGACGCGACGGATGCCGGAGCCGACGGACGACTCGCCCAACAAACTGACCGGCCCGATCTGCGCAGAACTGGCGACATGGGTGCCGCCGCAGAGTTCCATCGAGAACGGTCCACCGATCTCCACGACCCGCACCTGCGACCCGTAGTTCTCACCGAACAGGGCCATGGCGCCCATGCGCTTGGCCTCGTCGAGCGAGGTCTCGACCGTGTTGACCTCATAGTCGGCGTCAACGGCGGTGTTGGTGACCTCCTCGACCTGCGCGAGAACGTCGCCCGGGATCGAGCCGGTCCAATTGAAGTCGAAGCGCATGTAGCCGGGCTTGTTCAGTGAACCCGCCTGGACGGCCTCCGGTCCGAGTATCTGTCGCAGGGCGGCGTGGACCAGGTGGGTCGCCGAGTGCCCCTGGGTGGCGCCCTTGCGCCAATCGCGATCGACCGCCGCGGTGACCAGCTGACCGGCCTCGGCCTGGCCACCGGTGACGACGCCCTTGTGGACCCAGAGCTTCTTCCCGATCTTCTGCACATCGTCGACGCGCATCTGGAACCCGGCGGTGGAGATGAGACCACGGTCGCCGATCTGGCCGCCGGACTCGGCGTAGAACGGCGTGCGGTCGAGCAGGAACTCGACCTCGTCGCCCTCGCTGGCCACGGGAACGGAGACCCCGCCGGAGACAATGCCCAGGAGGGTCGCCTCGTCGGTGAGATCGGTGAACCCGGTGAAGATGGTCTCGCCCGCATCCAGGAAATCGCGGTACACCGACAGGTCGGCGTGGGCGTGCTTCTTGGCCTGGGAATCCGCCTTGGCGCGGGCGCGCTGCTCGGCCATGAGGGACCGGAAGCCCTCCTCGTCCACCTTCAGGCCGGCCTCGGCGGCCATCTCCAGGGTGAGGTCGATCGGGAAGCCGTGGGTGTCGTGGAGCGCGAACGCCTGGCCTCCCGAGAGCACGGCGGCACCGGACTCCCGCGCGCTCTCGGCGGCCCGCTCGAACAGCTGGGTTCCCGACTCCAGGGTCTTGAGGAACGCCGCCTCCTCGGCCACGGCGATCCGCTCGATCCGGTCGTACCCCGCGACGGTCTCGGGGAACGAGGGACCGATCGCGTCGCGGACGGTCGCCATGAACTGGGCCATCGTCTCCCGGGACGCACCGAGCAGCCGAACGGAACGCACGATTCGACGCAGCAGACGGCGAAGAATGTAGCCGCGGCCCTCGTTACCGGGGGTCACGCCATCGGAGATGAGCATGTACGCGGTCCGCGCGTGGTCGGCGATGACCCGGAAGCGGACGTCCGCGGCGGCGTCTGCGCCGTACTTCGCGCCGGACAGGCGCTCCGCCGTGTCGATCACCGGACGCAGTAGGTCGGTCTCGTAGACGTTCTCCACGCCCTGAAGCAGGAACGCGACGCGCTCTACGCCCATGCCGGTGTCGATGTTCTGCTTGGGCAACGGGCCCAGGATCTCGAAGGAATCCTTACCGGTGCCCTCGCCACGCTCATTCTGCATGAACACGAGATTCCAGATCTCGATGTAGCGATCCTCATCCGCCTCCGGGCCACCCTCGACCCCGTATGCGGGACCGCGGTCATAGAAGATCTCCGAACACGGACCGCACGGGCCCGGGATGCCCATGGACCAATAATTGTCAGCCATCCCGCGTCGCTGGATTCGTTCCTCGGGGATACCGACCACGTCTCGCCAGATTCCGAAGGCCTCGTCGTCGTCGAGATACACCGTGACCCACAGCAGGGCCGGATCGATCCCGAACCCACCCTCGTCCACGGACGAGGTGAGCAGCGACCACGCGTGGCGGATCGCGCCCTCTTTGAAGTAGTCACCGAAGGAGAAGTTGCCCGCCATCTGGAAGAAGGTGTTGTGACGCGTCGTGATACCGACCTCCTCGATATCCAACGTGCGCACACACTTCTGGATGGAGGTGGCGGTGGCGTACTCGGGCGTCTCCTGGCCGAGGAAATAGGGCTTGAACGGCACCATGCCCGCGTTCACGAACAGCAGGTTGGGATCGTCGAGCACCAGTGACGCACTGGGGACCTCGGTGTGTCCGGCCTTGACGAAATGGTCGAGAAAACGGCGCCGGATCTCATGGGTCTGCACTGGTGAGCCTCACTGGGTCTACGGAAAGGAGGTGTCGGTCGGCTCACCAGCCTACCGCCGACGCGCGACCGCTCCGAGTGGCCCGGCCCGATGCCACCCCGACAGGCAGGTCAGGGCCGGGCGATTTCGACGATCGCGGTCAGGACGATCCGCGAATGATGGACCGGAGTTTGCCGACCCGGGCCGACAATTCCCGCTCATTGCCGTGGCCACTCGGTAGGTAATAGTCCCTGCCCACGAGTTCGTCCGGCGGATACTGCTGCCTGGCCACACCCGCCGGGGCGTCGTGGGCGTAGCGGTAGCCGACCCCGTTGCCCAGCCCCTTGGCTCCGGCGTAGTGACCATCGCGAAGATGCTTGGGCACCTCCCCCACCCCACCCGCGCGGACATCGGCCATCGCGGCGTCGATCGCCGCGATCACGGCATTGGACTTAGGGGCGGTGGCCAGGTGAATCGTGGCCTGGGCCAGGGCCAGACGGCACTCGGGCAGGCCGACCTTCTGCACGATCTCCGCCGCGGCGGCGGCCGACTGCAACGCTGTGGGGTCGGCCATCCCGATGTCCTCGCTGGCGTGGATCATCAGCCTGCGGGCGATGAACCGCGGATCCTCCCCCGCCACGATCATGCGCGCGAGATAGTGCAGTGCGGCGTCGACATCCGAACCACGAATCGACTTGATGAACGCACTCGTGACGTCGTAATGCTGATCCCCGTCCCTGTCGTACCGCACGGGAGCGGCGTCCAGACTCAGCTCGACGATCTCCGGCGTCACCACCGCGTCCGCGGCCGCACCGGCCGCGGCCTCGAGGATGGTCAGACTCCGACGGGCGTCGCCGCCGGCGAGCCGGACGATGTCGGCGACCGCCTCGTCCGTGATCTCGACCTGACCCGCTAGTCCCCGCTCGTCCTCCACGGCGCGACGAACCACGGACTGCACGCCCTGCGCGTCCAGGCCCCGGAGCTCGGCGATCAACGACCTGCTGAGCAGCGGTGCGATCACGGAGAAGTGCGGGTTCTCCGTTGTCGCGGCAACGAGCAGGACGATTCCGTTCTCGACCGCCGCGAGCAGTGCGTCCTGCTGACTCTTGGAGAACCGGTGCACCTCGTCGATGAACAGGACGGTGCGCTGGCCATGGATCTGGCGCGTCCGCGCGTCATCGATCACCGCCCGGACGTCCTTCACCCCCGCGCTCAGGGCGGACAGTGCAACGAAGTGCCTGCCGGACGTACTGGCGACCAGATTCGCCAACGTCGTCTTGCCGGTACCGGGTGGACCGTAGAGAATCACCGACGAACCGCCGCGCCCCTCGACCAGTCGCCGAAGGGGAGAATTGGCCCGCAAGAGGTGATCCTGACCGATGACCTCCTCGAGGTCGCGCGGGCGCATCCGCACCGCCAACGGTGCCGACGGATCGACTTCCCGGCCCCCTGTCGAGGCGACGCCCGCGCCCGCCCCTGAGGCGGAACCTGCACCCACGCCATCGACGCCGGGCGATCCCGGGGTCGCGAACAGTCCGGCCTCGTCAGTCACGCCGTCAGGCTACCGCGCACCCCCGACAGGTCACCGGCAGGTTGTCGATAGGTGAACGTTGGTCCAACTATCTGAGGATGTGCTTCCCTTAACTAAACCTATGCGATTGACTGGAGCATTGGACCGGTGACCCCTTGCTCGCCCGTGAAACGAAAGCAGCAGCCGCTTACATGTGCCAGATCGAAGGCCACGATTCCTCCCACGACCTGACGACCATCTCCCGTCGCACCGCTCTCGCCGCAGGTGGCGCGGGGTTGCTAGCCGCAGTGGGTGCGACCGTCCTCGGCACCCCTGCCACCGCCTGGGCCCAGCCCGCCCGGCCGGTCGCCGACGATCTCGACGTCTATGTGATCGTCACCGACGGCATGAACCCCGGTGAGCTCAATCCCGCTCAGGCCCCGACGCTCAACCGCTGGGCCGACCACGGGACCCGATACACCTCGGCGCAGGCGCACATGATCGCGGAGACCCTGCCGAACCACACCGCGATGATGACGGGCGTGTTCCCCGACCGCAACGGTGTGCCCTCGAACAGCATCTGGGATCACGCCGCCGGCGAGGACCGGACGATGGACAGGGCCGACGACATCACGTACCCGACGGTTCTCGAGCGGGTCCGTGTCGAGACCGGGCTGACCACGGCGAGCGTGCTGAGCAAGGACTACCTCCACGGAATCTTCGGGGGCAAGGCCTCCGTGCAGTGGGCGCCGTTCCCGCTGGTCCCCATCACAGACCACTCCCTCGACGAGTTCACCGTCGAGGCGCTCAAGCGGACGGTCACCGATCACAATCCGCGGTTCACGTTCGTCAATCTCGGGGACATGGACCGGTTCGGCCACATGGATCTGACCGGCTACTCCCTGCGTGCCGCCCGTAACCAGGCGGTGTGGAACTCCGACCACAAGCTGTTCCAGTTCGAGCAGTTCCTCCGGGCCACCGGTCGCTGGGAGCGCTCCGTGATCATCGTTCTCGCCGACCACTCCATGGACTGGTCGGTGCCGGAGAACCTCATCAGCGCCCAGGGTGCACTCGACGCCGATCCGGCCCTGCGTGGCCGGTTCGGGATCGCCCAGAACGGTGGCGCCGACACGTTCACGTTCATCGGGAACCCGGCCGAGCGGGACGCCGCACTCGCCCGCCTTCGTGAGGTCGTCGCCGCACTGCCGGGCGTCCGCAGCCTCTACACCCCGGAGGAGTTGCGCCTCGGCGACCGCGCCGGCGACCTGGTCGCGACGGCGCACCAGGGGTGGCGCTTCTCCGACCCCACGCCGGTCTCCAACCCGATCCCGGGCAACCACGGGCATGAGGTGACCCTGCCGATCCCGTTCTTCATTTCCGGTGGCCACCGGATCGTGCGGCACGGACAGGTGATCGACCGGCCGGTGACCACTCGTGACGTGGCGCCCACCGTCGCCCATCTCTTCGGCCTGACTCACGACGACATGGACGGCTCCCCCGCCGTCGAAGCGTTCCACCTGTAGTCGCGGGTCGCCGCCCTTAGAAAAAGGGGGACGACGACGAGCCGCCCGCCACCCGGTGATCGGGTGACGGGCGGCTCGGCTTTTCCCGGTTGGTCAGGCCTTCGCCGAGTCTGCGGCCTCGGCAGCCGACTCGGCCCCGGCCGCAGCATCCGCCTTGGTCTGCGGGCCCCGCGGCGCCGGCTTGGCGTCGATTCCCGACTCCTTGCGCTGCTGGGCCGTGATCGCGGCGGGCGCATCCGTCAGCGGGTCCACGCCGCCACCGGACTTGGGGAACGCGATGACGTCGCGGATCGACTCGGTGCCCGCGAGCAGTGCGCAGATCCGGTCCCAGCCGAAGGCGATGCCGCCGTGCGGCGGGGCGCCGTAGGAGAAGGCGTCGAGCAGGAAGCCGAACTTCTCCTGTGCCTCCTCCTGCGTGATGCCCATGACGCCGAACACGCGCTCCTGGATGTCCTTGCGGTGGATACGGATCGAGCCGCCGCCGATCTCGTTGCCGTTGCACACGATGTCGTACGCGTATGCCAGGGCCGAGCCCGGGTCGCTGTCGAAGGTGTCGAGGTGCTCGGGCTTGGGCGAGGTGAACGCGTGGTGCACGGCGGTCCAGGCACCGGAACCGACGGCCACGTCGCCGGCCGCGGTCGCGTCATCGGCGGGCTCGAACATCGGGGCGTCGACGACCCAGGTGAACGCCCACTTGGTGGGATCGACCAGACCGAGCTTCTCGGCGATCTCACCACGGGCGGCGCCCAGCAGCGCGCGAGTGGTCTTGACCGCGCCGGCACCGAAGAAGATGCAGTCGCCCGGCTCGGCGCCGACGTGGGCGGCGATGCCCTCGCGCTCGGCGTCCGAGAGGTTCTTGGCCACGGGGCCGCCGAGCTCGCCGTCCTCACCGACGAGGATGTACGCGAGCCCCTTGGCGCCGCGCTGCTTGGCCCACTCCTGCCACGCGTCGAGCTGACGGCGCGGCTGCGACGCGCCGCGCTTCATCACCACGGCGCCGACATACGGGGCCTTGAAGACCCGGAACGGGGTGTCCGCGAAGAACTCGGTGCACTCGACGAGCTCGATGTCGAACCGCAGGTCCGGCTTGTCGGAGCCGTAGCGACGCATCGCCTCCTCGTAGGTCATCCGCGGGATCGGCGTGGAGATCTCGAATCCGGCGGCGGCCCACACGTCGGTGAGGATCTCCTCGGCCAGTGAGATCACGTCGTCCTGGTCGACGAAGCTCATCTCCACGTCGAGCTGGGTGAACTCCGGCTGCCGGTCGGCCCGGAAGTCCTCGTCGCGGTAGCACCGGGCGAGCTGGTAGTACTTCTCCATCCCGGCCACCATGAGCAGCTGCTTGAACAGCTGCGGCGACTGCGGAAGGGCGTAGAAGGTGCCCGGCTGCAGGCGCGCGGGGACGAGGAAATCTCGCGCGCCCTCGGGCGTGGAGCGGGTGAGCGTGGGCGTCTCGATCTCCACGAAGTCGTGGCGGGCCATGACGCCACGCGCGGCGGCGTTGACCTTGGAGCGCAGGCGCAGGGCGGCGCCGGGGGCCTCGCGTCGCAGGTCGAGGTAGCGGTGGCGCAGGCGCGCCTCCTCGCCCACCTCGTCGTCGAGCTGGAACGGCAGCGCGGCGGCCTCGCCGAGGACCTCGAATGAGGTCACGTCGATCTCGATCTCACCGGAGTCGAGGTTGGGGTTCTCCGACCCCTCGGGGCGCCGGTCGACCACGCCGGTGACGGCCACGCAGAACTCGTTGCGGAGACGGTGGGCGCGCTCGGCCACGTCCTCGTTGCGGAAGACCACCTGACAGACGCCGGTGGAATCGCGGAGGTCGACGAAGATGACCCCGCCGTGGTCCCGGCGGCGCGCCACCCACCCGGCCAGGGTGATGGTGGCCCCTGCATCGGCGGCTCGGAGCTGGCCGGCGGAATGGGTGCGCAGCACTGCGGTGGTCCTCTCGTCGGGGGGAAGTGATGTGTGTAGGGACGTGATGTCGGTAGGTCGGGCGAGGTGTGTTGGTGGTGGTGAAAATAAATCGACGACGACGACAACGACCGTTCACCACCAGCCCAGACCCCGGCCAGTCTACGTCCACCCGCCGGATCGGCCTGTGTCGGCCACACGGTGGGTGTACCGCGCAATACTGTAGCCCTGACAGTGCGGGCCCAGCGTTCACCCGGATACCGGGCGACCCGCACACGGGAGGGGCAGGGGACATGACGTTCAGGCAGAGCGGCCAACTCGACACCAGTGGCGTCTCCGGCGGCGGCCGGGGAGGCCGCGGAGGACGTCGAGGGGTAGCCGTGGGCGGCGGTGTCGGTGGCCTCGTCGTCGTCGTCATCGCACTTTTCCTCGGCGTGGACCCCGGCCAGCTCGGCCTGACCGACGGCGGCGCGGGGGGCCAGGGCGGGTACTCCGACACGGCGGAGCAGTTCCAGACCCACATCGACCAGTGCGACCTCGCCCAGGCCAATTCCGACACCATCTGCCGGATCGTCGCCACCACCGAGAGCCTCGAGGACGTCTGGACCGCCGAGTTACCCTCCCAGGTGGGCATGGACTGGGTGCAGCCCCACACCAACATCTTCACCGGGCAGATCAGTACCGGCTGCGGGGCCGGCTCCTCCGACATCGGGCCGTTCTACTGCCCGGCGGACCAGGAGGTCTACATTGACCCTGCGTTCTTCGACGACGTCCTGGTCGGTCGACTCGGCGGATCCCCCGACGGCGCGGCCCAGATGTACGTCGTGGCGCACGAGTTCGGCCACCACCTCCAGACCATGCTCGGCGACATCCGGCGCTCCCAGCAGGACCCGCGCGGCCCCTCCTCCGGCGCCGTCCGCGTCGAGCTGCAGGCCGACTGCTACGCCGGACTGTGGGCGCATTACGCCACCACCACGCCGGCGCCCGGCGGCCAGGCGCCGCTGCTGGAGAGCCTGACCGAGCAGGACGTGGACGCGATCATCCAGACCGCCGAGGCGATCGGTGACGACCACATCCAGAAGGCCGGCGGCGCCCGCGTCGACCCCAGCTCGTGGACGCACGGCTCCTCCGAGATGCGTCGGCAGTGGTTCCTCATAGGCTACGAGCAGGGCTCCGTGGCCGCCTGCGACACGTTCGCCGCGCAGCTCTGACTCGTCGCAACTGACCCGTCGCGACTGCCCCTCGCTGACTAATCCGTCTCGCGGGCGGGTACCGACTCAGCCGTCGAGCAGCCCACGGACGTGGTCGACGACCGAGTCCAGCGGAACCGCGTGCTGCTCCCCCGTCGCCATGGTCTTGATCACGGCGGTCCCCGCCTCGAGTTCGTCCTCGCCCACGACGATCGTCACCGCGGCACCGGACCTGTCGGCGGCCTTGAAGGCACCCTTCATCCCCCGGTCCCCGTAGGCCATGTCGGCACGGAGGCCCGCCCGGCGGAACTGCGCGAGGACGGGGACCATCGCGGCCTTTGCCCGGGCGCCGAGGGCGACGCCGTACACGTCGACCCGGCCCGTCGCGGACGGATCGATCCCCTCGGCCTGCAATGCCAGCATGGTGCGGTCCACGCCGATCCCGAACCCGATTCCGGACAGGTCCTGGCCGCCGAGCTGGGCCATCAGCCCGTCGTAGCGGCCGCCGCCGCCGATCCCGGACTGCGCGCCCAGGCCGTCGTGGACGAACTCGAAGGTGGTCTTGGTGTAGTAGTCCAGGCCGCGGACCATCCGGGGGTTGACGACGTACGGAACGCCGAGCGCATCGAGGTGCGCGCGCACCGCGGCGAAGTGCTCCGCGCTGGCCTCCGACAGGTGGTCGATCATGAGCGGCGCGTCCTCGAGCTGGGCACGCACCTCGGGGCGTTTGTCGTCCAGCACCCGCAGCGGGTTGATCCTGGCCCGCGCGCGCGTGGCCTCGTCCAGGTCCAGACCGGCGAGGAATTCCTGCAGGCGCTCCCGGTACTGCGGCCGGCAGGTCTCATCGCCCAGCGAGGTCAGCTCGAGCCGGAACCCGGACATGCCCAGCGACCGGAACGCCTCGTCGGCCACCGCGATCACCTCGGCATCCAGCGCCGGATCGTCCACGCCGATGGCCTCGATCCCCACCTGCTGCAGCTGCCGGTACCGTCCGGCCTGGGGGCGCTCGTAGCGGAAGAACGGGCCCGCGTAGCAGAGCTTGACCGGGAGTTGGCCGCGATCGAGCCCGTGCTCGATCACCGCGCGCATCACACCGGCCGTGCCCTCAGGGCGCAGGGTCACGCTCCTGCCGCCCCGGTCCTCGAACGTGTACATCTCCTTCGAGACGACGTCCGTCGACTCCCCCACTCCCCGTGCGAACAGGGTGGTCTCCTCGAAGATCGGCAATTCGATATGTCCGTAGCCCGCCCGCCGAGCGGAATGCGTGATGGCGTCCCGCACCGCGACGAACGCGGCCGAGGCCGGGGGCGCGTAGTCGGGCACGCCCTTGGGCGCCTTGATGACGGTCTTCTTCTGTCTACCGGTCACGGGTCGGCTTTCCTCGGTTCTCTCGGGGTACGGATGGATCTGGTGGCTACAGGTCGCGCAGGAACGGGTTGGATCGCCGTTCCCGGCCGATCGTCGTGGACGGTCCGTGTCCGGGCAGGACCACCGCGTCGTCCTCGAGCACCAGGAACTTCTTGGCGATGGATTGCATGAGTACCTCCGTGTCCCCCGCGGGCAGGTCGGTACGACCGACGCCGTCCTGGAAGAGCACATCGCCGCCCAGGACCACCATCCGTGGTCCCTGCTCGGTCTCCACCATGATGCGGAAGGACACCGAGCCGGGGCTGTGACCGGGCACGTGGTCAACGTCGAACACCATCGAGCCGAAGGTGAGCGTGTCACCGTCGAAGACCTCGATCACCTCGACCGGTTCGCTGAACTCCGCGCCCTTGAGCATGGCCGACAGGTCCAGCGACAGTCCTTTCGCGGGATCGGCCAGCATCTGTCGGTCCTCCGGGTGGATGTACGCGGCCACGCCGTAGTGATCGGCGACCTGCTGGGCGTTCCAGATGTGATCGAGATGCCCGTGGGTCAGCAGCACCGCTCGTGGCCGCAGACCGGCCTCGGACACCTGGCGCCGGACCTGGGCTTCAGCGTCCTGGCCCGGGTCGACGATCACACAGTCCCCGGACTCGTCAGAAACGATGTAGCAGTTGGTCTGGAACATTCCGGCGGGAAAACCGACGATCTGCACGTCACGTACTCCTGTTCTTTTCCAAAACCCACGACGTTTGACGCGGCGCGTCGACCCAAGGGCCCGTCACACCGGAGTGGTGTTCGGCCAACTCGGCCCGACCTGGTAGACAAGGACCCTGGGCTGGAGCGTCTCGGGACCCACTGGGAACCTACCAATGACGATCCGGCCCACTGTTCCAGCCTAGTCCAGGTACCCAGGAGGGTCTGTGTCCACCAACCAGGAACGCCGAGCGGAGGCTCGTCAGCGCCTCCGCGAACAGATGGAAGCCCAGGCGCGCCGCGAGAAGCAGCTCAAGATCGCTGCTGCCGCCGTGGTCGTGGTGGTTCTCGCCGGCATCATCGGTGTCGTGGTCTGGAACAAGGCCGAAGAGGCGCGCGCCGAGGAGTACGCCGCCAACTGGCTCACCTGTGAATACCCCGAGGACACCGCCACCCCGGAGAAGGTCGACCCCGCGCAGTACGAGCAAGAGGGTCCCGAAGTGCTCGCCGAGATCGAGCGTTTCAACAAGCAGGTCGAAGAGATCGCGGACTCCAAGCGCGACGGCGAGGCCCCGACCGGAGATCAGCCACGCCGAGGCACCGCGCAGGTCGACATCACCACCAACAGTGGCGATATCCCGCTCTCCCTTGATCGCGAGGGCGCGCCCTGCAATGTCGCCAGCTTCGTCAACCTCGCCGAGCAGGGCTACTTCGACGACACCGAATGCCACCGACTGACGGTTGCCGAGGACGGCGCACAGCTGTCCGTTCTGCAGTGTGGCGACCCCACCGGCACGGGCTTGTCCGGCCCGGGCTACTCGATTATCGATGAGCCCCCCACCGACCTGGCGGTTGCCGAGGACGGATCGGGCATGTCGGTGTACCCGCGCGGTACCGTCGCCATGGCCAAGTCCCAGAACCCGAACAGTGCCGGGAGCCAGTTCTTCCTCGTCTACGAGGACTCGATGCTTCCGCCCGATTACACGGTGATGGGCACGATCAGTGAGGCCGGTCTCAAGGTCTTGGACAAGATCACCGACGCCGGCGTCAAGAGCAACGACCAGTCCGACCCTGATTTCCAGCAGCCGAAGAACCCCGTGGAGATCGAGAAGGTCACCGTCAGCGCCCAGGAGGGCCTGCCGGAGAAGTAACCCCAGAGCCCGATCCGAGAACGGCCCCCGCCCTGCAGGGCGGGGGCCGT
>NZ_JAALDM010000222.1:98221-119050 GCF_014144865.1 Dietzia aerolata
ACCGTCTCAACGACTGACTGCTGCTATTGATTCGACGTCATCCGGCTCACGTCGAACACTCCCTCCACTCGCCTGACGGACTTGAGAACGTGACCCAGGTGTTTGGGATCGGCCATCTCGAAGGTGAACCGGGATATCGCCACACGATCGTCGCCGGCGGTCTGCACGGACGCGGACAGGATGTTCACCTTCTCGTCCGCCAGGACCTTGGTGACGTCCGAGAGCAGGCGGTGTCGGTCCAAGGCCTCGACCTGGATCGCCACGAGGAAGACCGACCCCGGTTGTGGCGCCCAGTCCACCTTGACCAACCGTTCGGGCTCGCGGTGAAGATCTGAGGCATTGGTGCAGTCGGTGCGGTGCACACTGACCGTGCCACCGCGGGTGATAAAGCCGAGGACCTCGTCACCCGGAACGGGCATACAGCAACGCGCCAGCTTGGCGTGGACGTCCTCCACGCCACCGACAAGGACGCCCGCACCGGCCGGAGAGGTTCGGTGAGGCGTGACTGTTTTATCACGGGAGCGGTCCGCCAACTCCTCGCTAACCTCGTCCACGCCACCGTGCGCCGCGACGAGACGGTTGATGACGGCCTTGGCCGAGACGTGGTTCTCTCCGATCGCGGTATAGAGCGCTGTCACATCCGCGAATCCGAGCTCGCCCGCGACCCCGGCGATGGTCTCGTTGGAGAACACCCGGTGGACCGGGACTCCTCCGCGGCGCACCTCACGGGTGATGAGGTCCTTACCCCGCTCCAGAGCTTCCTCGCGACGCTCCTTGGCGAACCATTGTCGGATCGAGCTCTTGGCGCGACCCGAGACCACGAACTTCTGCCAGTCCAGGCTCGGTCCGGCGTTGGGGTCCTTGGAGGTGAACACCTCCACGACCTCACCGTTCTCCAGTGGCCGTTCAAGGGCGACGAGCTTGCCGTTGACCCGCGCACCGATACACCGATGTCCGACTTCGGTGTGGACCGCGTACGCGAAATCGACCGGGGTGGCTCCGACGGGAAGATTGACCACGTCTCCCTTCGGCGTGAAGACGAAGATCTCCTTGCTGGTCATCTCAAACCGGAGCGAGTCCAGGAACTCGCCGGGGTCAGCGGCCTCCCGTTGCCAGCTCAGGAGCTGACGCATCCAGGCCATGTCATCGAGTTCCGCCTGGTCACCGTGGTGCTTGCCCTTGGTCTCCTTGTACCGCCAGTGAGCGGCGATGCCGTACTCGGCATTGCGGTGCATCTCATGGGTGCGGATCTGGATCTCGAGGGGTTTGCCGTCCGGCCCGATCACGGTGGTGTGAAGTGACCGATAGACACCGAAGCGCGGCTGGGCGATGTAGTCCTTGAACCGGCCGGGCATCGGTTTCCACGTGGAGTGGACGACGCCGATTGCTGCATAGCAGTCGCGGACGTCCTCACACAGGACGCGGATTCCCACCAGGTCGTGGATCTCGTCGAACTCGCGGCCGCGCACGATCATCTTCTGATAGATGGACCAGTAGTGCTTTGGTCGGCCCTCGACGGTGGCCTGGATGTGGGCCTTCTCCAACTCCGCGTTGACCCGGCCGATGACGGTACCCAGGTAGACATCGCGGCTCGGTGCACGGTCGGCGACTAGTCGGACGATCTCCTGGTATTTCTTCGGCTCCAGGATGGCGAACGCGAGATCCTCGAGTTCCCACTTGATCGTGGCCATGCCGAGGCGATGTGCGAGTGGCGCGATGACTTCGAGGGTTTCCCGGGCCTTTTTTGCCTGCTTCTCCGGTGGGAGGAAACGCATCGTCCGCATGTTGTGGAGACGGTCCCCGACCTTGATCACCAGCACGCGTGGATCGTGTGCCATCGCGATGATCATCTTGCGGATGGTTTCGGCTTCGGCTGCTTCGCCGAAGTCGACTTTGTCGAGTTTGGTGACGCCGTCGACGAGATGCGCGACCTCGCCTCCGAAGTCCTCGGCGAGTTGCTCGAGAGAATAGTCCGTGTCCTCCACGGTGTCGTGCAGGAGTGCGGCGACCAGAGTGGTGGTGTCCATCCCCATCTCGGCGCAGATCGTCGCGACTGCGAGCGGATGGGTGATGTAGGGATCCCCAGATTTCCGATACACGCCGGCATGCTGCTTCTCCGCCAACGCATACGCGCGGGCCAGGAGCCCGACATCGGCCTTGGGATGGTGGATCCGGTGTACGCGTACCAGCGGTTCGAGTACCGCAGGGGTCGAGGTGATGGTCAGACCAGAAGTGAGCCGCCGCGCCCAACGTGCCCGAACACGGCGACCAGCTGAGGGTTTGGTCCCCGGGATGACGGGCAATGGCTGCGTGGTGGGCTGTTGAGGCGCAGTGGGATTGCCGGGCGTTTCGGCATTGTGTCCACCGGCGGACTCAGGTCGTTGGGTCATGCCCCACTCCTCCCTGCGCCTCGGATGCCGCGACCTGCGGCCGTTCTACGCGACCGTCAGGCAGGTCAGCGGTGTGCCGGACAGTCTATCCCTACCGCCCAGGCCCGGGACCTCGAGGACGACCGAAAGGCCAGCGACGATGGCACCGCAGTCGTCGAGGAGACCAACCGCAGCACCGAGCGTCCCGCCCGTCGCGAGGACGTCGTCGACGACGAGGACACGCTTGCCCTCCAGATCGAGTCCATCGGCGGGCAGCTCGAGCGTCGCCGCTCCGTATTCCAGCTCGTACGAGCGTGAGTGCACCGGAGGCGGTAGCTTTCCGGCCTTGCGAATTGCGAGGACCCCGGTGTGCAGCCTCATCGCCACCGCGCCCGCGAGCAGAAAGCCGCGTGCATCCAACCCGGCGACGTAGTCGACAGTGCCGACCTCGTGTCCGGCACACAGGCCGGTCACGACCGCATCGAAGCCCTCCGAATCGGCCAGCACCGGGGTGAGATCACAGAACTGGACGCCTGCGGAGGGGAAATCCTCGACCCGGCGCATGAGGCGTTCGACCGACGAGGCGATTGCCGGGGCAACTGATGTCAGGGAGGACTCGGTCATGCTCTCGCCTCTGCCTTTTCACGTCGGGCCAGAACCTTGGCGGTTTGGCGTTTGATCTCGGGAGAGCGCTCCTTGAGCGTCACCAGAAGCGGTGTCGCGAGGAATACCGAGGAGAATGTGCCGGTGACGATGCCGACCATCTGGACGAGCGCCAGATCCATGAGAGTACCGACGCCGAGGATCCACACGGCGATGATGACCAGCGCGAGTAGCGGGAGGATGCCGATCACGGTCGTGTGGATCGACCTCATCAGAGTCTGATTGACACCGAGGTTGGCTTCTTCCGCATAGGTGCGACTGGTCGTGTTTGCTATTCCGCGGGTGTTCTCCTCCACCTTGTCGAACACGATCACCGTGTCGTAGAGGGAGAAGCCAAGGATCGTCAACAGACCGATCACCGTTGCCGGTGTCACCTCGAAACCGACCAGGGAGTACACCCCGGCAGTGGTGATCACATCAAAGAACAAGGCGACGATCGCCGCAGTTGCCATCTGCCACTCGAAACGGAAGGCGATGTAACCGAAGACGATGACCATGAACACGGCGAGGGCGATGAGGGCCTTCTCGGTGACCTGGCCGCCCCAGCTCTCGCTTCGCGCCGAATCTCCGATTGCCTCGACCGAAGCCTCTCCCGACGCCGAGACGGGCTGGAACTCCTCGAAAAGCGCGTTCTTGGTGTCGACGATCTCGTCCGTCGTGAGGAATCGGGTCTCGACCTCGACGATCCGCGCGTTGCCGGCTCCGACGATCTGGACAGTCTGGGGCTCTTCGCCGACGACTTCCTCGACCACCATGGACACCTGATCTTCGTCGACGTCGCCGGCGGGCATCGTGAGCTTCGTGCCTCCCGTGAAGTCGATCCCGAAGGAGAAACCCCGGAGCAGAATGCTTGCGAGGCACACCGCGACGATCACCAGGGTCAGGATGTAGAACTTGCGCCGGTTTGCGACGATCCCGAAGGCGCCGGTCCCGGTGTACAGCCGTGTGAACAGGCTGTCGCCGGATCCTGCGGGGGTCGATGCGCCCTTGTCCGGGACGGCTGTGTCGGGCGTGCTCATCGGCCTTCCTCCTCATCGGTTCCGGGACGGATACGTGTCTGGGTTACCGCCGATCCGTCGGGGCCCTGGATGGTGGCGGTGACGCCGGGTGCGCGTCCCTGCTCGGTGGCCTTTTCTTCCTCCCGTTCGAGGCGCCGACGTTCTGCGGCGGCTGCCTGGATGTTTGCCATGCGGCCCATACCGTTGGCCCACGTATTGGAGAAGACGGCCTTGGTCGAGGCCAGGTAGACCAGCGGCCACGTCACTGTGAAGGCGACGAAGATGTCCATGACTGTGGTCAAGCCCAGGGTGAAGGCGAATCCGCGGACCTCGCCGCTGGCGAGAAGGTAGAGGACGACTGCGCCGATGAGGCTCACCATATTTCCGGTGACGATCGTGCGGCTCGCACTCTTCCAGGCCCGTGGCACCGCGGATCTGAATCTGTGGCCTTCACGGACCTCGTCCTTGATGCGCTCGAAGAACACGACGTAGGAGTCCGCGGTCATGCCGATGCCGATGACGAGACCTGCGATTCCGGCGAGGTCCAGGCTGTAGTCCACCGTGTATCCGAGGAGCACCAGCATCCCATAGGTGAGCAGGTAGGACAGTGCTAGCGAGATGAACGCCAGTACGCCGAGCAGTCGGTAGAAGACGACAGAGTAGATCAGCACAAGCAGGAAGCCGATGGCACCGGCGATCAGACCGGCCTGGAGAGAAGCGAGACCGAGTGATGCCGGAACATTGTCGACGTTGGGATCCTCAAAGGAGATGGGCAGCGCGCCGTAACGAAGGTTTCCGGCGAGTGTCGAGGCCTCATCCATCGAGAAGTCACCGGTAATCGAGGTGGCTGACCCGACCGGAGTGACCCTCTGAACGACAGGCGCGCTGATTACCTCGCCATCCAGGAGAATCGCGATCTGCTTCTGGAGATTCTCCTGGGTCAGACGCGACCAGGTGGCACTCCCCTGTTCGCCCGGACCGGCATTGAATCGGAACGAGACCTCGTTCTGGCCGGCCTGCTGGCTGAACCCGGAGCTGACGGAATCCTTGACGATCTGCTGGCCGTCGAGTCGCTGACCGTCCTCTTCCTCCCCGACCAGAAGTGGCACGGGACCGAGAACGTACTTTGCGTTCTCGCCGCAGGCAATAAGGGCCTTGGACGGATCGTCGAAGCCTGCAAGAACATCTCGTTCGGGACAACGGAAGGTCGCGAAAGTCTCGGTGAGCTCTTGCGGTTCGCCCTGTCGAAGCTCCTGTGCTTCGGCCACTTCCTTGGCCACGGCTTCACGATCGCCCTTCTCGGCAGGAACAGGCTCCCGATCATCGGGCGACACCGGCTGGGTCTGCAGGACCGGACGAATGGTGAGTTGCGACGTGGTGCCCAGGTCGCGGGCCTGGCTCGAGTCCTCACCAGGAACGGTCAGGACGATGTTGCTGCCCTCGATCACGACGGTGGTACCGGCCACACCGAGACCGTCCACGCGCTCCCGGATGATCTGCTGCGCCAACTGAAGGTCGGCTTCAGCCGGCTGGCCCTTCGGGATGAGGGTGACCCGAGTCCCGCCCTGGAGATCGATTCCCAGTTTAGGTGTCATGCCCCGGTCCGCGACCGCGAAGGCAGCCGTGAAGATGATGAACAGTGCCAGGAAGAACAGGGCGAGGTTCCGCCATGGTCTCGGCCTCGCGTCCGCGCGCCGGGAACGTACTGGTGTCACGGGGTACTTCCTCGCTTAGCTATTTCGGGGCCGACTACAGACTGCACGACCCTACTACCCTACTGCCGGGTAGCGGCCTACAGGGAACTCGAGCCGTCGGAACCCGATTCAGGCGTCGTACCGCTTGAGGCATCCGCGTCAAGTTTTTCCCGGATCACTCGTCGATCCCACACAGTCTTGACACCGGGGGCAATCTCGAGACCAACAGTGTCCTCGTTGACCGCGTAGATAGTGGCGTGAACACCAGAGGTCGTGAGAACCCGGTCTCCCACGGTGAGGGACTCCTGCATTTCGCGGAGCGCCTTGAGCGCCTTGCGCTGCTTGGAGGACTGCAGGAACATCAGCACGATCAGCACGATGATCATCAATGGCAGAAGCAGTTCAAGTCCCATTGGGGTCCTCCAGATGCGGACCCGACAATCGCGCAGGTCCTACTAGTACTGGTCCGATAACCGGACGGTCCCGTCCGAGGATGCCAGCCCGGTCCTCATCAAGGCGAGTCGGGTCCCCCGTCGAGCTCCACCTGCAGCATTGGCTGGCCATTACCGCGATCCGGCCTGGAGAGTCCCATGTGCTCCCAGGCCGCGGCAGTGGCCACGCGCCCGCGTGGAGTCCGTGCAAGCAGACCTGCTCGGACGAGAAAGGGCTCGCACACCTCCTCGAGCGTTGTGGATTCCTCTCCGACAGCAACTGCCAACGTGCTCAACCCGACGGGTCCGCCCTCGTGTTGGACCAGTAGTGCGCGCAGCACCGCACGGTCCAGCCGGTCCAGGCCGAGTTCGTCGACTTCATACACCGCGAGAGCTGCCTGAGCCACAGGCACCGTGATTTTTCCGTCGGCACGGACCTCGGCGAAGTCCCGGACGCGACGCAACAATCGGTTGGCGATACGTGGGGTTCCCCGAGAACGGCTGGCCACTTCCAGCGCCGCGTCCGGTTCTACCGGTATCGCGAGGATGTCTGCCGCTCGTGTGACGATGCGGGCGAGATCCTGGTCCGAGTAGAAGTCCATGTGGGCGGTGAAGCCGAAGCGATCCCGCAGCGGACCGGTCAATGCCCCGGATCGGGTGGTGGCTCCGACAAGCGTGAACGGGGCGATCTCGAGTGGTATCGAGGTGGCTCCAGGCCCCTTCCCCACCATGATGTCGATCCGGAAGTCCTCCATCGCGAGATAGAGCATTTCCTCAGCCGGCCGGGCGATGCGGTGGATCTCATCGATGAACAGCACGTCCCCTTCGATGAGGTTGGACAGCATCGCCGCCAGGTCACCCGGCCGTTCGAGCGCCGGGCCGGAGGTGATACGTAATGAGCCTCCGAGTTCTGCGGCGACGATCATCGCGAGGCTGGTCTTTCCCAGGCCGGGGGGCCCGGAGAAGAGGAGATGGTCCGGCACGACTCCCCGGCGTGTCGCAGCGGTCAGAACCAGGTCAAGCTGTTCCCGGACCGTCTCCTGCCCGATGAACTCGGCCAGATTCTGCGGACGAAGTGCGCCTTCTACATCTGTATCGAACGGGGTGAGAGTCGCAGACAATTCCTGCGCCGAGGTGTCGGCGCTCTCGTCACGAGGTTCTGACATCAGCGCTTACCCAGGGACTTCAGCGCGAGCCGCAGTGCCTCGGCGGAACTGAGCGCCGGATCGGATTCCAACACCGCAGACGCGGACTTCTCTGCCTCCGCCGCTGAGAAGCCGAGTCCTTCAAGTGCCTCAGCAACCTCTGCAGTGGCGGGTGTGATCGTTGCTGCGCCCGTGTGCTGCTCGTCTGACACACCGGGTACCGGGCCGACCTTGTCCTTGAGTTCGAGCACCATTCGTTCCGCCGTGCGCTTTCCGACGCCCGGTACACGGGTGAGAGCCTTGACGTCTCCGGTACCCAGCGCGCGGACGAGTTCGTGCGGCTCGAGGGTGGCCAGAATTGCCAACGCGAGTCGCGGACCCACACCGGAGACCGTCTGCACGGTGAGGAAGAGCCCGCGCGCGTCTACGGAATCGAACCCATACAAGGTCAGGGAGTCCTCGCGAACCACGAGTTCAGTGTGGAGCATTCCCTCGCTTCCACGGCGCAATCCGGCGAGCGCTGCCGGCGTGGCATGGACCAACACCCCGACGCCACCGGTCTCCACGACGCACCGATCCAGGCCGATCTCGGACACCGTTCCCCGAATGGACGCGATCACCAGCGGACTCCCTTCACTCGACCCATCGCCCGGGCCGCAGCCCGGGCTCGTTCCTGATCCGCCGCGGCGGCGCCCTCCCCGGCTCGTCGCGCAGCGGCGGACTCCCTTGCCGATGCGACCTTAGCCTCGAAACCGGCGCGGGATCGCGCCACATGAGCGTCATGTGCTGCGACACGTCCCTGCATGGGTGCTCGCCAACTGTGGCAGACGGCGAGTGCCAGGGCATCGGCGGCGTCCGCCGGGCTCGGCGGCTTCTGAAGTCCCAGGATCCGCGTGATCATCAGCGTCATCTGCTTTTTGTCCGCGCGACCACTTCCGGTGATCGCGGCCTTCACTTCAGACGGCGTGTGGAAGGCGACAGGGATTTCACGGTAGGCGGCTGCAAGCGCCACGACCCCCGCAGCTTGCGCGGTCCCCATGGCGGTGGACACCTGGTTCTGGGCAAACACCCGCTCAATAGCGACGACGTCCGGTGCGTGGATCTCCATCCATTCGTCGGCAACGGCATGTACCGCCTTGAGTCGGTGTTCCAGCGATTCATCCGCGGTCGTGCGCACCACGTCCACGTCCAACGCCGTGACAGAGCGACCCGGTGCCGTCTCAATCAGTGCGAGACCACACCGGGTCAAACCCGGGTCCACTCCCATGACGCGCATCGCGCCCCCTTGCCGACAGTCGGTAGAACCTACGTTCGAGACCCTACCAGCGTTCGGCGATTACGCGTCGAGGGCGGCCAGCACGTCGTCGGGTACATCGATGTTGGTGTAGACGTTCTGCACGTCATCTGAGTCCTCGAGCGCGTCGATGAGCTTGAAGACCTTGCCCGCCCCGTCCTCGTCGACGGTCACCTCGACCGACGCGCGGAAGCCGGATTCTGCTGATTCGTAGTCGATCCCCGCCTCCTGAAGCGCAGACCGCACCTCAACGAGATCAGTGGGTTCGCACACCACCTCGAACTGTTCGCCGAGGTCGTTGACCTCCTCGGCGCCGGCCTCGAGAACGGCCATCAGCACGTCATCCTCGGTGAGCTCGCCCTTGTCCAGCACGATCTCGCCTTTACGGGTGAACAGGTATGCGACGGACCCGGGATCAGCAAGGTTGCCACCGTTACGGGTCATGGCGGTCCGTACTTCACCCGCCGCCCGGTTGCGGTTGTCAGTCAGACATTCGATGAGCATGGCCACACCATTCGGGCCGTAACCCTCGTACATGATGGTTTCCCACTCGGCGCCACCTGCCTCTTCGCCGGCGCCCCGCTTGCGAGCACGCTCGACGTTGTCCGCGGGCACAGAATTCTTCTTGGCCTTCTGTATCGCGTCGTAGAGTGTGGGATTGCCGGCTGGGTCACCGCCGCCGGTGCGGGCCGCCACCTCGATGTTCTTGACGAGCTTGGCGAAGAGCTTGCCGCGCTTGGCGTCGATCGCCGCCTTCTTGTGCTTGGTGGTGGCCCACTTGGAATGGCCTGCCATGTGATGTTCCGCCCTCCGGGGGTGTTTGGGTCCGGGGCGCTCGCATAGGCGAACCCCGGCGCGAGGTCTCGCTGACCGACCAGTCTACGAGGTTGCACCCCGCACCATGTCGACGAAGTACCGGTGAACTCGTATATCGGACGTGACTTCGGGATGGAACGAGGTGGCAAGTGCGGTCCCCTGGCGCACTGCGACCGCGTGGTCGCGGCCATCGGGCGCATGAACTCGGGCAAGCACCGTAACGTCGGGTCCGACGTCCTCCACCCACGGGGCGCGGATGAACACTGTCCGTAGGGGTTCGGGACCAAGTCCATCGACGAGGAGATCGGCCTCGAACGAATCGACCTGCCTCCCGAACGCATTGCGCCGGACCGTCATGTCGATCGCAGAGAACCAGGTGGCGTCCGGTCGCGTGTCAACTACTTCTGAGGCGAGCAGGATCATCCCGGCGCAGGATCCATAAACCGGCATTCCGGCCTGAATCTTCTCGGCTACAGGCTCATACATCTCGTACACGTCGAGAAGACGGCTCATCGTGGTGGATTCGCCACCAGGCAGGACGAGACCGGACACGGACTCCAGCTCCTCAGGCCTCCGCACCGGCACAACCTTCGCGCCGGCGGCCTCGAGGTGTCGTGTGTGTTCAGCGACGTCGCCCTGCAGTGCCAGTATGCCGATAGTGGGTGATGCCGCGGTCATTCGGCGCTGGACTTCTGGCCGGCGTCAGTGCCGTGCTTCTCGTCGGAGCCGGACTCGCCGGACAGGTCTACCGGGAAGGACTGAGCGCCCGGACGGAGTCGACGGGACAGACCCTCCTGTGTGACCGCTGCGACGAGCCGGCCCGAGCGGTCGAAAATCCTGCCCTGGGTGAGCGCTCGACCGCCGGAGGCGGATGGGGAGGTCTGATCGTAGAGGAGCCAATCGTCGGCGCGGAACGGGCGGATGAACCACATGGCGTGGTCGAGTGAGGCGTCCTGTGTCGGCTCGTCTGGGTGCGGAATCTTGGCTGAGCTCAGAAGAGTCATGTCCGACATGTACGCCAGGGTGCAGACGTGGAAGTTGGGATCGTCCGGCAGATTGTCTACGCACCGGAACCAGACCCGTTGCTGTGCAGCCAGCGACGACAGGGTCTCGAGCCGGTCCCGAGGGACGATTCGAATGTCCCACTGTGCCCATTCCTCGACGAACACCCGGTGGGCCTCGTCCAGGTCCTCGATGGCCGGAACGGGAATCTCCTCAGGGGGAATCACCTGCGGCATCCTGTCCTGGTGCTCGATCCCCTCCTGGTTGATCAGGTGGAACGAGGCCGACATCGAGAAGATGGCCTCACCCTCCTGGATCGCGGTGACGCGCCTGGTGGCAAAGCTGCGTCCGTCACGCAACCTGTCCACCTGAAAGACGGTCGGCACATCGGGGATGCCGGGTCGGATGAAGTACCCGTGGAGCGAGTGCACATGCTTGTCGTCGTCCACCGTCCGGACCGCTGCGGTGAGCGTCTGTCCCGCGACCTGTCCGCCAAAAGTTCGTTGGAGGTGTGTGGTGATGGTCGGACCGCGGTAGAGGTCACGGTCGATTCGCTCGATGTCGAGAATGTCCTCGATCCGGTTCATCGCGGGTCACCGCCACTTTCGGGTCTGGGCGGGCCCGAGGCCGGGAACCGCGAGGTGTCGTTCGTGCATGGATCAATCGTAGACCCGCCCGACCGACGTCTTGTCGACAGCGGGCAAGACGTCACTCCTCAAGGAGCAGAAGCGCCCGGGCCGCCCTCCGAATCTTCGGAAGGCGGCCCGGGCGACGGCAGCAAGGACGGGCGCATCGGCCCCGCGAGTGACCGGCGTCAGATCACCAGCCGCGCTCGGCGAGACGGTGCGGCTCGGGGATCTCGTCGACGTTGATGCCGACCATTGCCTCTCCGAGACCGCGGGAGATCTGGGCGAGCTGGTCCGGGTCGTCGTGGAAGGTGGTGGCCTTGACGATCGCGCGGGCACGCTCTGCGGGGTTGCCGGACTTGAAGATGCCCGAACCCACGAACACGCCCTCGGCACCGAGCTGCATCATCATCGCGGCGTCGGCGGGGGTGGCGATGCCGCCGGCGGTGAACATCACGACGGGCAGCTTGCCTGCCTCGGCGACCTCCTTGACGAGCTCGTAGGGCGCCTGGAGTTCCTTGGCCGCAACGTACAGCTCGTCGGCGGGCAGCGACTGCAGGCGGCGGATCTCACCGCGGATGGTGCGCATGTGGGTGGTGGCGTTAGAGACGTCACCTGTGCCGGCCTCGCCCTTGGAGCGGATCATCGCGGCGCCCTCGGTGATGCGGCGCAGGGCCTCGCCGAGGTTGGTGGCGCCACAGACGAACGGCACGGTGAAGTCGAACTTGTCGATGTGGTTGGCGTAATCGGCAGGCGTCAGGACCTCGGACTCGTCGACGAAGTCCACGCCGAGCGACTGCAGGATCTGCGCCTCGACAAAGTGCCCGATACGGGCCTTGGCCATGACCGGGATCGAGACGGCCTCGATGATGCCGTCGATCAGATCCGGATCGCTCATCCGCGCCACGCCGCCCTGCGCACGGATGTCGGCGGGAACACGCTCGAGTGCCATCACGGCCACGGCACCGGCGTCCTCGGCGATCTTGGCCTGCTCGGCGGTGACGACGTCCATGATGACGCCACCCTTGAGCATCTCGGCCATACCTCGCTTGACGCGTGCGGTTCCGGTGGTGTTCTCGCTCGACTTCGGCTCGCTCACGAATAGGCCTTCCTGGCTCAGACGACGTGTGATAGGTCCCCAGTGTAGGTCGCCCTCATCTCGACTCCCCAACCGCCGCCCCACCTGGCGGTTTCACACCCCCGTGTGGTGGCGTCCACCAGCATCCGGACACGCGGTCGGGCAGGCGCCTCCGGCAGGTGGTCAGCTTGTCGCGGCCGGTGGGTCCACGAGCTCGACATAGTCCGGCATCTGTGCGCGGCCCGCCAGACGCAGGGCTCGCACGAGGGATTTCTCGCGCAGTGCCCGAGTGTCGCGAACGGCGTCGTTGTAGAAGCGTCGAGCCATGGACACGCGGTCGGTGACGTCGTCAATCTCGTCGGCGAGGTCCCGGGGCAGGGTCGTCAGGTCGACTCCTGCGAGGAGCACGCCGAGTCGGTTCTCGGCCTGTTCAGCATCCGGTGCATCATCGCCGCGGCCCGCCTCCCCGCGGTCGGGTCTGGGACGCGTGGGGGCCGGCGTGGGGTCGATCCCGGCGACCGAGTCCGGTGAGTGGGTGCGGGCGTCGGACAGTGCGTGGGTCAGTTGCGCCGCTGTGTCCGGGTCGCGTTCGGAGAGGTATCGGGCGACCGCCGCGGCAACGGTGTGTCGGCGTTCCAGGAGACCGGCGAGGGAGGCGCGGGCAAGATCGGTTCGGATGTGGAGCCGGTCGAGACGGTGCGCGGTCAGGTAGGCACCGAGCAGGGCCGCGAGGACAAAAATGATGACGACGACGACAACAAGAGCCACGATTTCACCGGACACGGATCGTCTCCCCCTGACCGCGAATCGTCTCGTACACCCGCACCACTCGGTCTGTCACCACGGACCAGTCGTACTCACGGACCGCAGCGGTGCCGTTGGCTTCGATGTGCGCGCGACGATCGGGGTCGACGAGGACCCGGATCAGAGCGGACGCGAGCGCTTCGGGGTCGCCCACCGCCGCGAGTTCGCCACAGTCGCCGTCGCGGAGCACCCGACGGAATGCATCGAGGTCGGAGGCTACCACGGCGGTCCCGGCCGCCATCGCTTCCACCAGAACGATCCCGAAACTCTCGCCACCGGTGTTCGGTGCACAGTAGACATCCGCGGCGGCGAGTACCGCGGCCTTGCGGGTGTCGTCCACGCGACCGAGGAAGTCCACATCCATATCTCGGGGCAGGCGGTTGCGCAGCGCCTCGGCGTCCCCGTCCCCCATGATGCGCAATCGCAGGTTCGGCACGGATTCCAGTACGCGTGGCAATGCCCTGACCAACACGTCCATTCCCTTACGGGATTCGTCGTAGCGGCCGAGGAACGCGATGGTCGGGGTCTCGGAGCGTTCCGACGTGGCGTCGACTCCGGAGAAGGCGGCGACGTCGACCCCGTTGGGGATCTCCACCGCGTCTGAGCCCAGCGCTTCGATCTGCCAGCGGCGGGCCAGCGCAGACACCGCGATCCGGCCACGGATCTTTTCGAGCAGCGGTGCGAGGACACCGTCGGAGGCCTCGAGAATCATCGAGCTGGTCGTGGACGTGTGGAAGGTGGCCGCAATGGGGCCCGACGACATGGCGAGCGCGAACATCCCGACCGAGGGGGCATTGGGTTCGTGGATATGCAGCACGTCCAGAGGAGCGGCCCGCAGCCAAGTACGCGTTGCGCGCCACGTGGCCGGGCCAAAGCTTAGCCGGGCGACCGAGCCGTTATATGGGATGGCGACTCCGGGGCCGGTGAGCGTCATGCCCGGAATCGGGGCGTTCTCGGGGCGGCCCGGGGCGAGGATCCGTACATCGTGCCCGCGTCGACGAAGTTCCTGCGAGAGGTCCACCACGTGGGCCTGGACGCCGCCGGGCGCGTCGAAGGAGTACGGGCAGATCATGCCGATGCGCACGGCCGGATCAGCCCTCGAGCCTCGCCCGGCGTTCCGCGGGCAGGTCGTCGATCCACAGCGGCTGGAGCATGTGCCAGTCATCCGGGTTGCGGGCGATGCATTCGGCGAACGTGTCCGCCATCGCCTGCACTGCGCTCTCCAGGCCTTCGGAGACATCGATCGGCGGATGCACCCGAACCCGCATCGAGTCCTCGTCCGGGTACCAGAATTCGGCGACCAGCAGCGGCGCCCCGGTGTCGATCGCGAGCTTGGCCGCGCCCGCGGGCATCCGTGTCTGCGCCCCGAAGAAGGTGACAGGAACGCCCGTGTGGCGTAGATCCCGCTCCCCGGGCAGGCAGACGATCCCGCCGCCTGCGAGTTCTTCCCGAAGCGCCTCGAACGGCGGTACCGATCCGCCTGTCAGCGGGTAGATGGTGAAGCCCAGGCTCTCGCGGTACGCCAGGAATCGCCGGTAGAGGGACTCCGGTTTGAGACGCTCAGCAACGGTGGCAAAGCCCCCGTACCGCCGCGCGAGCCAGGTTCCGCCGAGATCCCAGTTGGCGGAGTGCGGCAGAACCACCACCACCCCCCGCCCCTCGGCGAGAGCCGCATCGAGGTTGTCGACACCCTCGATGGTGCGATCCATCTCCAGCGCGACTGCCTCACGGTCCATCGAGGGCAGCCGGAACGCCTCGCGCCAATAGCGGGCGTAGGAACGCATCGAGTCACGCATCAGTTCGTCCGGAACCTGATCGACGCTCACACCCAGGACCCGGGCGAGGTTCTTGCGGAGCTGAGAATCCGGTGACTGTCGACGCGCCGCGAAATCCGCTCCGCCCCGGAACAAGGCGCGTGCGACCCCCTCCGGGAGACCGCGGACGACGGCCCAGCCGGCGGCGTACCCGAGGTCGGTGAGTCGCTCCCCCATCGCGCTCATCGGTCGCCGACCGTTGCCGTGTTCTCCTGCGCCACCCGGGAGAAGTAGTCGGCACGGCCACCCCATACTCGTTGGACGACCGTGACCAAGCTGCCCACCGCGACCACGGTCACGGCCGCTTCGAGGGCCCAGGGCACCCCGAGACCCTCCAGGCCCGCACCGACCAGGATGAGAACCAGCCGATCAGCACGTTCCATCAGACCTCCGGGCGTCTCCAGACCGCCGGCGTCCGCCCGAGCCTTGGAGTAGGAGACGACCTGCGACAGAACCATGCACGCCAAGAGCATGACGAGCACGAAGCGATTGTCGGGTTCGGTTTCCACCACCCACCACACCAGCGCACCGAGGATCACCCCGTCCGCCACACGATCGGATACGGCATCGACGAGTGCCCCGTAGGGTGAGCCACCGTCGCTGGCTCTCGCGACGGCCCCGTCCACGAGATCGAGCAGCGTGCACAGTCCGATCACGATCGCACCCACCAGCAACTGGCCGGTTCCGAAGAACCACACGGCCGCGGCGCACGTCAGCAGTAACCCGGTGAGGGTGATGCCGTTGGCTGTGACGCCGAGGCGGACGAGGAAGGTGGCGAACGGATGCGCCACCTTGGTCACCCCGGACCGTCCGTACTCGCTGAGCATGTCTCTCCCCGCTGGTCAGGTGTGTTCGGGCGCGGTCTGATCTGGCGCGGTCCCATCGGCCCCGGTCTTCTCGGACGCCGACTGTGTGGGCCGGGTGGGCGTGGCGGACCACGCGTCGGCGAGCAACTGCCTCGTCTGCCCGAGCAGTTGCGGCAATACCTTGGTATCACCGATCACCGTCATGAAGTTGGCGTCCCCGATCCAGCGGGGCACCACATGTTGATGGAGATGATCGGACAGAGAGCCCCCGGCAGCGCTGCCCAGGTTCAGGCCGACGTTGAACGAGTCCGGATTGGACACCCCCTTGATGACGCGCAACAGATGTTGAGTGAACGACATCAGCTCGCGGGCCTCGTCGTCGTCAAGATCTTCGAGGTTTGCCACCTTGCGGTACGGCACCACCATCGCGTGCCCCGGGTTGTACGGGAAAAGGTTCAGGACCACGTACACGTGGTCGCCACGGGCGACCACCAGCCCGTCCTCATCACTCATCCTCGGGATGTCGAGGAACGGTTCCCCGGTCATCCCCTCTGCGGGCGCGGATCGGGTCTCGGCGATGTAGGACATCCGGTAGGGCGCCCACAACAATTCGAGTCGGTCCTCTCCGACGCCGAACTGCTGGTGGGTTGCCGTCGGGGCCGGACCACCACCCGCCGCGGGTGCCCCGCCCGCCGTCACAGACGCTCCGCCGTGGGCGCGTCATTACGCTGCGAACGGATCCACTGCTGGATCTTGTCCATTGCGGCGTTCCGGGACACGCCGTTGAGCTGCGTGCCGTCCGGGAACCGGAAGCTGACCGCTCCGGCCTCGACGTCGCGATCGCCGGCCAACAGCATGAACGGGACCTTGCCGGTGGTGTGGTTGCGGATCTTCTTCTGCATGCGGTCGTCGGCCAGATCGAGTTCGGCCCGGATCCCCCGGCCGCGCAGTTCGTCGATGACGTCCTCGAGGTGCTTCTCGTGGGCCTCCGCCACCGGGATGCCCACCACCTGCACGGGCGAGAGCCAAGCCGGGAACAGGCCCGCGTAGTGCTCGAGAAGGACCGCGAAGAATCGCTCGATCGAACCGAAGAGGGCGCGGTGGATCATCACGGGGCGCTTCTTGGTGCCGTCAGCCGCGTTGTAGGTCAGGTCGAACAGCTCGGGCAG
This sequence comes from Dietzia aerolata, assembly GCF_014144865.1. Taxonomy (GTDB): domain Bacteria; phylum Actinomycetota; class Actinomycetes; order Mycobacteriales; family Mycobacteriaceae; genus Dietzia; species Dietzia aerolata. Next base: position 114,931 of record NZ_JAALDM010000222.1, read on the forward strand.
GTTGAAGTCCAGCTGGACCGTGGACATCTGCCAGGTACGGCCGATCGCGTCCCGGGCCTGAACCGAGATCTTGGGGCCGTAGAAGGCCGCGCCGCCGGGATCCGGAACCAGCTCGAGGCCGGAGTTCGTCGCAACGCGCCGCAGTGTCTCGGTGGCGCGCTCCCAGAGCTCGTCCCCCCCCACGTACTTCTCGGGGTCCTTGGTGGACAGTTCCAGATAAAAATCGTTCAGCCCGTAGTCCCGCAACAGGGAGATGATGAACGAGAGCACCGAGGCGATCTCACCCTCCATCTGCTCCTCGGTGCAGTAGATGTGCGCATCATCCTGGGTGAAGCCGCGGGCCCGGGTGAGCCCGTGGATCACGCCGGACTTCTCGTAGCGGTACACCGTGCCGAACTCGAACATCCGCAGCGGCAACTCGCGGTAGGAGCGGCCCCGGGAATCGAAGACGAGGTTGTGCATCGGGCAGTTCATGGGCTTGACGTAGTAGTCCTGGCCCGGCTTGGTCTCGTTTCCGTCCGCGTCGTACTCCGCGTCCACGATCATGGGCGGGAACATGCCCTCGGCGTACCAGCTGAGGTGCTGGGACTTGCGGAACAGGTCGCCCTTGGTCATGTGCGGGGTGTTGACCAGTGAGTAGCCGGCGGCCAGGTGACGTCGCAGGGAATGCTGTTCCATCTCGTTGCGGACGATTCCACCGCGCGGATGGAAGACCGGGAATCCCGAGCCGATCTCGTCCGGGAAGCTGAACAGGTCCAGTTCGGTCCCCAGCCGGCGGTGGTCGCGCTTCTCGGCCTCCGCTAGACGATCGAGGTAGGCGTCCATCGCCTCGGTGCTCTCCCACGCGGTGCCGTAGATGCGCTGCAGCCCGGCATTGGCCTGGTCACCGCGCCAATAGGCGGCCGATGACCGGGTCAGGGTGAATGCGGGGATGAACTTGGTGGTGGGCGTGTGCGGGCCGCGGCACAGGTCGGACCAGATGACCTCGCCCGAGCGCGGGTTCAGGTTGTCGTAGGCGGTCAGCGCGCCGGCACCGACCTCCATGATCTCGGAGTCTTCGAGCGCCTGTGCGCCACCGGCGTCCCCGGCGTCAGCACGACCCTTGTCCTCGACCAGTTCGAGCTTGTAGGGCTCGTTCGCGAGCTCGGCGCGAGCCTCGTCGAGCGAGGCGTACTCGCGGCGGGAGAATCGCTGACCCGACTTGATGATTTTCTTCATCCGCTTCTCGAGGTCCTTGAGGTCCTCGGGGGTGAAGGGCTCCGCCACATCGAAGTCGTAGTAGAAGCCGTTGTCGATCGGCGGGCCGATCCCGAGCTTGGCCTCCGGGAACTTGTCCTGCACCGCCTGCGCCAGCACGTGGGCACACGAATGCCGGATCACGGATCGGCCGTCTTCGGAGTCGGCGCGGACGAGCTCGACTTCCGTGTCGGCCTCCGGCGCCCAGGACAGGTCTCGGAGCCCGCCTTCGGGATCACGGACCACGACGATCGTCTCGGGGCCACTGCGGGACTGCAGCTCACGTTCGGCGAGGATCTTCCCGGCGGGCTCCCCTGCCGGGATGACGGTGGTCACGGTGGCCGCACCCGTCACGTCGACATCGGTTTCCGGCATGCGGTTCTCGGACACGGGCTGCAGTCTCCTCGGGGCGTGGACGCCGGGCAACGGCTGTCGCCCGGATTAGCATCCCGGAACGCGGACGGACCGGGGCCGGTCCATGCTACCCGGGCGGCCACGGAATTCCGGATCACCCTGGGGTGTTGCACCCGTTATGCGAATTGATATCTGGTCCGACGTCATGTGCCCCTTCTGCTGGATCGGCAAACGTCACCTCGAGGAGGCCCTGGAGACTTTTCGGGCTGATCACCCGGAGGTTCCGGTCGAGGTGGCCTGGCGGGCGTACCAGCTCGACCCCACCGCGCCCAAGGTGTCCGGTGAGGACCGGGGCCAGAGCAGCGCCGAGATGCTCGCGAGCAAGTACGGGATGTCTAGCGCAGACGCCGAGGCCGGGCAGGAGCAGATGGCGGCGCGATTCGCGGAACTCGGATTGGAGTACGACTGGCGGTCGTCCCAGGTCTGTTCGTCATTCGATGCCCATCGGTTGGCAGCCCTGGCCACCAAGCACGGCAAGTCTGATGAGGTCGACGAGGCGCTGCGTCGGGCGCACTTCACCGACGGGCTGGCGATCTCCGACCCGGAGGTACTGCGTCAGATCGGCTCAGGGGCCGGGCTGCCCGCAGAGGCCGTCGACGATCTGCTCGCCGGGGACGATTTCACCGATTCCGTGGAACAGGATGTCGAGATCGCGCGAGGCATCGGCGTCAAGGGGGTGCCGTTCTTCGTTTTCGAGGGCAGGCTCGCGGTCAGTGGCGCACAGCCCGTCGAGGTGTTCAACCAGGCACTCGAACAGGCGCACGCTGGCGTCGAGGCGTGAGAGCACAGGCTCAGGCATGACCTGCGCCCCCGGCTAACCCACTGACGAGCACCCACTGAACGAGAGAATCCCTCCCGGCCGCCCGGGAGGGATTCTGCATTCAGCGTGGTCCTAACTGGGTTCGAACCAGTGACCTCTCCGGTGTGAACGGAGCGCTCTTCCGCTGAGCTATAGGACCTCACCGCGCCGAGGCGTTCCCGCCTTGGCACTCGAACACTGTAGCAAGCAGAATCCCGGTCCCCAATTCGGGTCCCGACCTGCCCCCTTCGCCCAGGACACACCGGCACTGCGGGGGCGGTGGCCAGGTCGGGGTTCGGCGGACAGCCCACCGGGCGTCCCGCGACGCCGAGGTAGATCCGGGCGGGACAACCACCGTCGCCCACCACACGTACAACCCCCGTTTACGCAGATGACACGCCATTTTCGACCCCCGATTTGTGTTCTCACTTCGGGGTCGGCTAATGTTCTTTCTCGCAGCCCGGAGAGCCCAGAGCGAACCGGAACGCAGTGCGGATGTGGCGCAGCTGGTAGCGCATCACCTTGCCAAGGTGAGGGTCGCGGGTTCGAATCCCGTCATCCGCTCGGAGGGATCGAGGAGTCAGGTTGTCCTCACCAGGCTCGATACCTTTAGCGGTGGAGTGGCCGAGTGGTGAGGCAGCGGCCTGCAAAGCCGTCAACACGGGTTCGATTCCCGTCTCCACCTCCACGTCGGCGCGAGCCGCACGGAGAATCCTGCGCGATTAGCTCAGCGGGAGAGCGCTTCCCTGACACGGAAGAGGTCACTGGTTCAATCCCAGTATCGCGCACCACTGATACCGCTCCCCGGCTTCAGGCCGGGGAGCGGCTGTCGTTTCGCCATCACTTGCCGCGGGAGCCCGCGCTTTCAGCTCTCGCCAACCGCCACCACTGCTCGGCAGCTCCGCCCTGCCGATCCAGGTCATGCCTCGGTGAGTGCCTCCACCATCGCCGGGAGCGTGTGGCCGATGTCGTGCTCTGTCCGCGCCCGCGCCCGTGCCGTCTCGGCAATCTGGTCCCGGCGCTCCGGGTCCGCCAGAAGCGCAGAGATCGCTTCGGCGAGCGAGTGGGGGTCGCCCGGGGGCACAAGAACTCCAGCGCCACCTGACAGATACTCCGCCGCTCCCCCGTGGTCCGTTGCAATGACCGGCAGACCGGCGGCCATGCACTCGAGCACACCCAACGGTCCGGCCTCCGGAAGCACGGACGCCGAGACGGCGGTCGCCCAGCGACCGAGTACCTCAGACCTGTCGACGTGGCCCAGGAAGCGGACCCGACCCCGCAGGTCGTCCCGGTCCGCCCGCTCGTGCAGGTCCCGGGAGTAGTTCTCCTCCCCCGGCAGAGCGCCCCCAGCGATCTCCACCGTAACCCCGGGGCACCGTGCGATCGCCTCGAGAAGGATGTCCTGCCCCTTCCACGGTGTGAGCGCGGCGAGGATCCCCACCGTGGGAGCACGGTCCGCAGTGCCGGTCACGTCGTGAGGTATGGATACCCCGTTGGGGCGGACCACCACCTCAGGAACCCGGGACCGGATGGCCGATGCGGTCGCCTCGGACACCGCGACGGCTCGCCGTAGCCTCGCCGCCCCGGCGGCAACGGCGACGCGCTGCTTACGGCTGACGACCGTGTCGTGGACCAGCCAGCATTAGTTTTACGTCCTGGCGATCGTGAGGA
>NZ_JAALDM010000223.1 GCF_014144865.1 Dietzia aerolata
TGGGCGAGCCGGGGCAGCGGGTTCGGCGCGGTGGGGCTGCCGGGTCCGGCGGGGTGGGCTGCCGGGTTCGGCGCGGTGGGAGCCCTGCCGCGGCGCTCTGACCCCCTAATTCACACGAGGCGGGCCGGTCGGGCCATGATGGAAACCATGATCGTCATCCGCTGCGGCTCGGCGCCGGTCCCGACGGTCCTGGGCGAGCATCCGCGCATCGAGGTCAGCGAGGTGCCCGACAAGGACGAGATCAACCGCGCCCTCGCCGAGGTCGGCACCCGCCGCCGCCTCCTCGTCTGCGGCACCGACGCGGGCCTGGCCACCCTCCTCACGCGCCTGATGCGCTCCGAGAATCTCGACGTGGAGGTCGCCTACATCGCCGAGGAGGACACCCCCGCCACCCGCGCCTACGGCCTCCCGACCGGCTCCGCCGCCGCGAAACTCGGCGTGCAGGGCCAGGCCCACGAGGTGCCGTTGGTGCGCGACGAGACCGGCGCCGTGCTGGTGGGAGAAGCCACAGTGGCCGGCCCCCGCGGTGAGTTACTGGTCGGAGAAGCCTACGCCGACGACGACAAGGTCTTCTCCGGCGAAGTGCCCACCCTCACCGTCCGCGTCTCCCGCGATTTTCCGGGGGTGCGCGCCACTGTCGAGAAGCCGCGCAGATTCCGGCGTCGGCGGTGGTTCACCGCGCGCGCAGTCCAGTTCGGCAGCCCCGGTGCGCTGATCACCCGCGATGGCATCACCGCCCGCAGGCCCGTCAAGAGGACGACTTTTTACCGTCATGTCGAGCCATTGCGGCTCGTGTTGCCCTGAACGGCGGCAGCACCGACGTCGGCCGATCCGGCGAATCCGGCCACTCCTCCTGAAGCTCAGGCTCGACCGACGGCGTCCGGACCGTCGGCGGCAGCGTGGCCACCGCCGAGATCTTGCTCAGCCCCGCCACCTGCATCATGTCCACCAGGACCGACCGGATCTGGGCGAGCATCACCGTCTCCGTCAGACCCGGATCGAACAGCAGCTCGCGCTTGGCGCGCGAAGCCACGGCCCGCAGCTCGCGGTGGACCTCGGCATCTGTGGGCGCATCCGGGTCGGCCGCGACCCGCTGGGCCAGCAACTCCACCGCACCCGACAGCGATGCCAGCAGCGAACCCAGCGCGGGTGGCACGTCCACCTGGTCGTCGACCGCGACGATCGCCCGGCGCGCCAGAACGCGGATGTTCCTGATGCCGTTGTCCATCGGGTTGAGCATCGCCGCGAGCGTGACCTCCTCCGGCCGTCGCCGCCGATAGAACGGTGAGAGCTTGACCAGCTCCCGCGCTCCGGCGAGCTGCTCCTCGATCGTGTCGATCGCCGGCTGCGTGTCCCGGGCGTCCTGGAGCGCGGCCCGGATCCGATCCGAATCCCGGGCCTCCAGCCCGTCCGCGACCTCCGCCAACACCGACGACGCCACACCGAGCAACGACGCCGCCTCGCGGCGCACGCGTTTGAGCGGGTGGACCGGCATGATCGCCATGAGCAGCAGCGCCACGGCCCCGCCGACGGCCGCGTCGACCATTCGCTCGTAACCGCCCGCGCTGCCCGGCGGCAGCAACGTGGCCACCAGGATCGCCGACGACGCCGCCTGCGTTCCCACCAGCGCGCCCCGGTCCAGGAACACCGCCGCCGACATCGCGATGATCACCACCACTGCGATCTGCCACGGACCCGAGCCGATCTGGGCGATGAGCAGGTCGCCGAGGCCGACGCCCACCACCACACCGATCACCAACTCGATGCCGCGGCGCACCCGCCGGCCCATGCCGGTGCCCAGCGCGATGGCCGCCGAGATGGGCGCGAAGAACGGTGCCGGGTGATCCAGCAGGTCAAAGGCGATGAACCAGGCCAACCCGGCGGCGAGACCGCACTGCAGGATCGGCAGAAATGCGTACGCCAACCGCCGGCTCCGCGTGCGAAGCGGAACCGGCAGCGCGGCGTAGACGCCTAACGCGCGGGCGTCGAGGCGATCACGCCAGGCCGAGAGACGCGGCGGCGTGCGGGTCTGACTCATTGATGAGGTCCAGGCAACGGATGTACTCGTCCTCCTCGCCGATGGTCTGCGCGGCGCGGGCCAGCGAGGCCACCGCGCGGAGGAATCCACGGTTCGGCTCATGGTCGTACGGCACCGGGCCGAAGCCCTTCCAGCCGTGGCGGCGCAGCTGGTCGAGTCCGCGGTGGTAGCCGGTGCGCGCGAACGCGTACGCGGCGATCGTGTCGCCGGCCTCGAGGGCACGCTCGGCGAGCTCGGCCCACGCGATCGACGCCGTGGGGTGCGCGGCCGCCACCTCGGCGGGATCCTCGCCTGCGGCGATGGCGTCCTCCGCCTCCGGGTCGCCGGTCAATCGAGTGGGCGGGGGGCCGAGAAGATCTCCGAACTGGGTCATGCGGCCATTGTCCACGATTCGGCTCGGCGCTTCCCGCGGTAGCGACTTCCGGGGGCCTCAGGCAAAATCTGCGGGCCGCTGGGGGACGCTGAGGGACGCTGGAGCACCTCCGAGCGACTCCGGGCCGAGCACACTTGGCTTGCCACTAGGTCCGGGTGATGTGACAGGGTTTTGGTTCCCGAGGTGGCGTCGATCCCCGGCCCCCTGAGCATCCAGGAGATCTCATGAACCCGGCCCGATCCCTCGCCCGCCCACTCGCCGTGGCATCCGCGGTACTCCTCACCTCCGCCGCGCTGCCGGCGACCGCAGGCGCGGCGGAATCAGACATGTTCGACGTCTCCCTGATCACTTCCACCTGGGAAGACGGCACGATGACCTTCTCGGGCACCCTGACGAACAACACTGAGGGCGGGTCTGACTGCCTGATCGAAGTTGCCGACATCGACTCCATCGCCGCGATCGAGAAAGATACCGCCACCCATCTCTGGTCCACCGACCCGCTATACGACGCCGGGATCATCGCAGCCGAGAACGTCTGGCCAGCCAGCGGCGAGACGGCCACGTGGTCGCTGTCGGTCCCCGGCATGAGCGAGCAATTCACGCCGGCTGCATTCGTATGGTGCTGGGCGGACGTCGCAGAGGGCGAGAACATCCTCTTCGCCGTGTACCCAGACGCCGTGAAGACTTTGCCGTCCGCCCCCATCCCGGATCCGACCCCCACCCCGGATCCGCCCCAGCCCGGCACCGGCTCACCCAACACCGGCTCGCTCGGCAGCTGAGTAGGCCGCCGGCTGACGCACGATTGCCGACAATTTCTGACAGACGCTCGTAACGGGCCGCGGATAAGGCGACTTCGGGTTCGGGAGTGGGCGACGTCGTCGTCGTCGAAAAAACGATGCCGACCGGTGCCCCCGCCCAGCTCGATCCCGGCCTAGCCAAGCGGACATCTGGTAGAATTCCCAGCGTACGGTGCTCCGAGCGGGCACCGTCCTCTCGTTCGGCGGGACGCGGCGAGCCGCAGTAACCCGACATCGACCGCAGTACGCCGCGGTGCGAACCGGATCGAGAGGGAAACCACGGACCCGGTGTCGAGGGCCAGTACGCGGAAATGACGTCCCGCGTCGGCAATACCTCCGCCGCGCGTCGTCGAATGGCGAGTTACAGGCCCGCGTCAGCCGGAGAGTTATGTGTGTCGAGACAGCGAATCGCGATCATCGGAGCCGGACCCAGCGGGATCGCCGCACTGCGAGCATTCGAATCCGCCCAGCGTGCAGGAGCCAAGATCCCCGAGATCGTCTGCTACGAAAAGCAGGACGACTGGGGCGGCCAGTGGAACTTCGACTGGCGCTCCGGCACCGACCGCTACGGCGAGCCCGTGCACTCCTCCATGTACCGCAATCTGTGGTCGAACGGCCCCAAGGAAGCGCTCGAGTTCGCCGAATACACCTTTGACCAGCACTTCGGCCGCCCGATCTCCTCGTACCCGCCGCGCGAGGTGCTCTGGGACTACATCGACGGTCGCGTCCGCAAATCCAAGGTCAAGAACAAGGTCCAGTTCTCCACCGCCGTGCGCTGGGTCGACTACGACCGCGACCAGGACACCTTCACCGTCACAGTGGAGAACCTCCGCTCGGGCAAGACCACCAGTTCCGAGTTCGACCGCGTGATCGTGGCGACCGGCCACTTCACCTTCCCCAACGTCCCCGAATTCGACGGGATCGAGACCTTCCCCGGCTCCGTGCGGCACGCCCACGACTTCCGCGGCGCCGAGGCACTCGCCGACAAGCGCGTCCTGCTCATCGGCGCCTCGTACTCCGCCGAGGACATCGGCGTCCAGGCACACAAGATGGGCGCCGCCTCCGTGACCATGTCCTACCGGACCGCGCCAATGGGCTACGACTGGCCCGAGGGCATGGAGGAGCTGCCGCTTCTCGACCGGTTCGAAGGCCACACCGTGCATTTCTCGAACGGTGAGACCCGCGAGTTCGACGCCGTCATCCTGTGCACCGGCTACCTGCACAAATACCCGTTCCTGCCGGCCGAGCTCGCCCTGGACTCGCCAAACAACATCTACCCCTCCGGCCTCTACCGGGGCGTGGTGTGGCAGAAGAACCCGCGCATGTACTATCTCGGCGCGCAGGACCAGTGGTTCACGTTCAACATGTTCGACGCCCAGGCCTGGTACGTCCGCGACCTCATCCTCGGCCGCGCCAAGCTCCCGTCCTCCGAACAGCGCGCCGCCCACATGCGCGAGTGGCGCAACCGCTTCCAGGAACTGGACGGCGACGCCGACGACGTGCGCTTCCAGGGCGACTACATCCGCGACCTCATCGAGGCCACCGACTACCCGATGTTCGACATCGACGAGGTCGTCCGCATCTTCCTGGACTGGAAGGACGACAAGAAGAAGAACATCCTGACCTACCGAGACAAGAACCACCGCTCGGTCATGACCGGCACCATGGCCACCACGCACCACACGCCGTGGCTCGCCGAACTCGATGACTCGCTCGAGCGGTACCTGTCGACGCCGGCCGGAGCCGGAGATGGATCGGGTGTCGGCTCGGGCGGCGGCTCGGGCGGCAGCTCGGATGTCGTTCCCGGCAAGGTCGTCATCAACGGTGACCCCGCCACCAACGGCTCGGGGACGCCGAAGGACCTCGAGGACATCGCCTCCTCCACGGAG
>NZ_JAALDM010000224.1 GCF_014144865.1 Dietzia aerolata
CACGTGGGATAGCTCGGACACCCTCGTCGTCGTCGCCCTCATCAGGTCCTCGATCATGACCTCATACTACCGGTGGGATAGAACGTTTTTTCGAACATAGGGTTCCGATCAGATAACCTACTTAGGTCACCTACCAGTACTTATGCAACAACAACGCACCTACGCGTCGTCTTTGCGCACCAGAACCGCGATCTGGAAGCCGTCGTCGTCGGTGAACGGCCGCAGGTCCCAGGTGGACCACCGCTGCTCGACGCGCAGCCCGGCACGGTCGGCCTCGGTATCGAACTCCTCGCGCGTCCACCCGCGGTCCAGCCCGAAGCCCACGACGAGCCGTCCGGACGCACCGTCGGCCCCCTCCCCCGCCGGCGCGATCCGCGCGGCGAGGTTGGCCAGCACCTTCTCGCGGTCGGCGGGATCGACGAACGCGAGCACGTTGCCCGCCGACGCCAACAGGTCGAAGGGTCCGGAGGCCCACCCATCGTCGGCGAGGTCTGCGACCTCCCACATCGCCCCGGGACAGGCCTCGCGCGCCCGCTCGATGAGGTAGGGATCCAGGTCCACACCGGTGACCTGGTGGCCACGTTCGTGCAAGTAGATACCCATCCGGCCCTGACCACAGCCGACATCGAGGATCCGGGCACCACGCGGGGCCATGGCGTCGACAAGGCGTGCCTCGCCGTCGATATCCACGCCGTCGGCGACCATGTCGTCCCAGCGCTGGGCGTAACTGCGCGAGTGGTCGGGATTGGCGGCCACGATCCTCTTCCAGGTCATAGTCATGTCGCCAGTATGGACCCGCGCGACGGCCCGGCGACGGCGACTCCAACCACCGGCCGGCACGACGATGTCGTAGGTCTGAGGCACCATGGCGCCATGACCTCTCCCGCCGCCCCCGCCGGACTGGACCGCACCGCCCTACGCGGCCGCGCCGATGAACTTCTGACCGCGCTCGCCGGACCCGGCGCCGCGCTGCGCGAGGACCAGTGGACCGCGATCGAGGCGCTGGTCGTGGACCGTCGACGCGCGTTGGTCGTGCAGCGCACGGGTTGGGGAAAATCGGCGGTGTATTTCATCGCGGCCCGACTGCTGCGAGAACTCGGATCCGGGCCGACGGTGATCGTCTCCCCGCTCCTGGCGCTCATGCGTAACCAGGTCGAATCCGCTGCGCGGGCGGGCGTGCGCGCGGCCACCATCAACTCGGCCAACATGACCGAGTGGGATGAGGTGCGCGCGTCGGTGAGGGATGGCGACGTCGATGTTCTGCTGGTGAGCCCCGAGCGGCTGAACAACCCCGACTTCCGGGACACCGTCCTGCCGGCACTGGCCGCCGACGCCGGGCTCGTGGTGGTGGACGAGGCGCACTGCGTGTCCGACTGGGGGCACGATTTCCGGCCCGACTACCGGCGCATCCGGACGCTCCTGGCAGATCTGCCCGAGGGCGTGCCGGTGCTCGCCACCACCGCTACCGCGAATGACCGGGTGGTGCGGGATGTCGCGGAGCAGTTGGGAGTGGGAATGCACGCGGCGGCGCCCGGCGCCGAGCCCGATCCCGTGGGCGACACCCTCGTGCTACGCGGCGGCCTGGACCGCGAATCTCTACATCTGTCGGTGGTTTCGATCGACGATTCGGAGAAGCGGGCCGCCTGGCTGGTCGAGAACCTCGAGTCGCTGCCCGGGTCCGGGATCGTCTACTGCCTGACCGTCGCTGCGGCCGAGGACATGGCCGAGCTACTCACCTCCGCCGGGCACCGCGTCAGCGCCTACACCGGACGCACCGATGCGGGAGAACGCGAGGAGTTAGAACACGCCCTGCTGGACAACGAGGTCAAGGCACTCGTCGCGACTTCCGCTCTCGGAATGGGATTCGACAAACCCGACCTCGGATTCGTGGTTCACCTGGGCGCCCCGGCATCGCCGATCTCCTACTACCAGCAGATCGGCCGCGCCGGACGCGCCGCCGAACGCGCCGACGTGGTGCTCGTCCCGGGTCCTGAGGACCGCGCGATCTGGAACTACTTCGCCTCGCTCGCCTTTCCTCCCGAGGATGTGGTCCGGCGCGTACTCGACGCGCTGCTGCCGGACCGGCCCCAGTCGACGCAGGCCCTCGAACCCGCCGTGGACCTGGGACGGACACGGTTGGAGATGGTGCTCAAAGTCCTCGACGTGGACGGTGCGGTCCAGCGCGTGCGCGGAGGCTGGGTGTCCACCGGGCAGCCCTGGGAGTACGACACGGAGCGCTATGCGGGTCTCGCACAGGCGCGGCAGTCCGAGCAGCAGACGATGCTCGAGTACATCCGTACCGACGGCTGCCGCATGGACTTCCTGCGCGCCGAGCTCGACGACCCGACGCTCGATTCAGCGGCGGGAGGATGCGGTCGCTGCGACAACTGCACCGGCGAGCGTCGCTCGACCGCCGTCGACGAGGGCGCGCTGACCCGGGCGAAGGAGGCCCTTGAGAGGCCAGGCATCGTGCTGCCGCCGCGCAAGCAGTGGCCGACCGGCCTGGCGAAGCTCGACATCCCGCTCAAGGGCAAGATCGCCGACGGCCCCGCCGAGGGCCGTGCGCTCGCCCGCATGACCGACCTCGGTCTGGGGCAGAAGCTCCGCGCACTACTGGCCGAACCGGATCAGGAGGCCCCGGAGTGGCTTGCGCGGGCGTGCATCCCGGTGCTTCGCGAGTGGGGTTGGCAGGAGCGACCGACCGGGGTCGTGGCGCTGCTCACCGGTGACCATCCTCAACTGGTGTCGAGCCTTGCCCGAGCCCTTGCGCAGATGGGGCGGATGGACGATCTGGGCACGATCACCCGGACCGAGTCTCTGCCCCCGGTGACCGCGCAGAACTCGGCCTATCGCGTCGCGCAACTCTGGGGCACGCTCGCCGGACCGGCCACCGCGTCGGAGGGTCCGGTCCTGCTCGTGACGGACGTTCTCGGCACGGGGTGGACCGTCACCGAGGCCGCACGGCATCTCCGCGAGGGCGGGGTTTCGGCAGTTCTTCCGCTGGCCGTGGCCTCGGAGAGCTGAACCGGAAAGAATTGTGAGGCCAAATGTCGATTCGGGGCCAGGTGAATCGTCATCACCCGAATCGGCCGAGAGGCGGCCGATCACGAGGAAGGATCGCACCATGCGCTACTCACTGGTTTTCCACGCGCCGGAGCTCGACGAGGCGGGTCCGCGTCCGACCGACGAGCAGATCGCCGAGATGCAGCGGCTCATGAACGATTACGTCGCCGCACTCGTCGACGCGGGCGTCCTGGTGACCGCCGAGATGCTCGAACCGTCGGCGTCCACGACCACGGTCAGCAGGCGAACAGGGTCCACCGTGATCGAAGACGGGCCGTTCGTCGAGGCCCGTGAGTCCCTGGCCGGGGTCTTTGTCCTGGAAGTGGACACCCATGATGCCGCGCTGGCCTGGGCGGAAAAGTTTCCCGGCGGCTCCTACGGAGTCGTCGAGGTACGCCGCGTGGCCGTCTACGCTGATGAGACCGGATGGCAGACGCCCTGCACCCCGGAATGATCGATCGTGTCGTCCGCGACGCCCGACCCAGGCTCGTCGCGCTGTTGGCGGCGCCGGACGGCGACCTCGACGCCGCAGAGGATGCGTTCTCGGACGCCGTGGAGACGGCGATGCGGTCCTGGCCGGAGAACGGCGAGCCCCGCAATCCCGAGGCATGGTTGTTCACCGTCGCCAGGAACCGGCGACGCGACCGGTGGCGAGCCGACAGGCGCAGCACCGCGTTCGATGAGGACCACACCTCGGGAGATGGCCGTGTCACCGGCGCCCTGGCTACAACTTCTGTAGAGGAGTCGGCACTGGAGATTCCTGACCGGCGGCTCGCGCTGCTGGCCGCGGCCGCGCATCCCGAGGTGGACCCGACCGCCCGCACCCCGCTCATGCTCAACGCGGTTTTGGGACTCAGTGCCGAGAAGATCGGGGCGCTGCTCCTCGTCCCCACCGCGACCATGTCCGCCCGACTGACGAGGGCCCGCAAACGGATCCGAGCAGCGGACATCCCGTTCGAGACGCCAGGCATCGACGAACTCCCGGGCAGGCTCGAGGCGATCCGCGACGCGATCTACGGCGCGTATTCCGTGGACTGGACCTTCTCGGCGGAGTCGGCGCGGGACGGGCTCGCCGGCGAGGCGCTGTACCTGGCGGAACTACTGTGCGAGCTGGTCCCGGACGATCCCGAGTCCCACGGCCTAGCCGCCCTGCTGTGCCTGTCCTCGGCCAGGGCGGCCGCGCGGACCGACATCAACGACGAGTTCGTACCACTCGAACTCCAGGACACCCGCAGGTGGAACGCCACCCTTCTCGAACGGGGCGAGGAGCACCTGAGGGCGGCGGGGACGGATACGCCGCCGGGCCCGTATCGACTGCAGGCGGCCATCCAAGCAGTGCACTGTGCTCGGCGACGCACGGGAGCGACCGACTGGGAGTCGATTCGAAAGCTCCATACCGGACTCCATGCGCTGTCCCCCACAGCGGGCGGAGCGGTGGCGCTGGCGGTGGCCACCGCCCGATGCGACGGCCCGGCAGCCGGGTTGGAACTGCTCGACCGCCTAGGTGAGCGAGCCGACCGATTTCAGCCTGCGCTCGCCGCCCGCGCCGCGATGCTGGACGAGGCGGGCCGTGCCGCCGAAGCCGTGACAGCGTATGACCGGACGATCACCCTGACCACCGATCCCGCCGCCCGGCGGCACCTCGAGCGGGCACGCAGTTGTGTCGGCCTTACTACCGGCGCCGGAAGCTCTTCCACATCCACCGCGCCGCCACCAACAGGGCGGCCAGCAGCGCCAGCGCCCCCATCGTCAGGAATGGACGCGACAGTGCAGCCGGACCGAGAGCGAGAATCGTGACGAGCGGCCCACGGGGTGGAGCGGGCTCGCCCAGCGCCGTCTCGACGAGCTCCCGTCCGCTCGGTACCTGTCCGGACTGCCATTCCTGCCCGCCCTGTACGGACGCCCGGACAGACAGGCACGCATCGGCATACCAGGGCCCGAGACCGCCGGGCACGCGGATGGCACCTCGATCGGTGACCAACACCAACTGCTGCCGATCCAACTCGAATCCCGCTCCGCACGCAGCGCTTGACGAGGGGGTAGAGACCAAGACCGGTGAACCGATGTCGCCGGCGAACACCTCGCTCACGGTGAATTCGTATGTCGTGGTGCCACCGACGGAGAGCCTGCGGACCGCCGTGCCGGTGAATGCACCGGAGACGGACCGGAGGCTTTCCAGCGCGTCGTCCACGGACTGCTGGGCGACACACGAGCAGGCCGACGCGGTAGGTGCATCCGCGATCCCGGTCAGCCCGGACAGGGCGAACACCCCCACCACGAGGCCGACCCGGAACCGGGACACGGTCGGCTCAGACCTCGCGGGCCATCGCGCGACCGGCCTTCATCCCCGAGAAGATGCAGCCGCCGAGGAAGGTTCCCTCCAGCGCGTTGTAGCCGTGGACACCGCCGCCGCCGAATCCGGCGACCTCGCCGGCGGCGTACAGGCCCGGGAAGGGCTCGCCGTCGGGGGTGAGGCACTGGGAGTCGAGCGTGGTCTGGATGCCGCCGAGCGTCTTGCGGGTCATCAGGTGCACCTTCACCCCGATCAGCGGGCCGCCCGAACCGGCGGCGGATCCCTTGCCGGGACCGGAATCGGCGAGCAGTTTGTGCGGCTTGGCCAGGCGGGTGAGCTTGTCGGTGAGCACGCGTCGGGCGTTGTGGATGGCCTGAACCTGTGCGTCCTTGGCGAACGAGTTGTCCATCTGGCCGTCCATGGCCAGGACGAACTCGCGGACTTTCTCCACGTCCAGCGCGGGCTCGCCCTCGCGGAGCAGCCCGTTGAGTCCGTCGACGAGTTCCTCGATGGAATCGGCGACCACCCAGTCGACGCCCTGCTCGGTGAAGTCGGTGATCGACGGCGGCAGGCCGCTGCCGGCCTTGGAGGCGAACTTCTTCAGGCTCTTGTCGGTCAGCTCCGGGTTCTGCTCGGACCCGGAGAGGATGAATTCCTTGCCGGCGATCGCCGAATCGAGGATGAACCACGAATGGTCGTGCCCGGCGTCGCGGATCGCCTCGACGGAGGCCGTGGTGTGGAAGCCGGGGAACAGAGGCACCGGCATGCGGTCGCCGTTGCCGTCCAGCCACAGCGTCGACGGGCCGGGGATGATGCGGATCGCGTGCGAGGGCCAGACGGGCGCGAAGTTGGACACGCCCTCGGTGTAGTGCCACATGCGGTCGCGGTTGATCAGGTTCGCGCCCGCGGACTCGGAGATCTTCAGCATCCGTCCGTCGACATGCTCGGGCACGCCCACGATGAGGTGCTCGGGCGCCGCGCCGAGACGGTCCGTGGGCCAGTACTGGCGGACCAGGTCCGGGTTGCCGCCGATGCCGCCGGAGGAAATGAGCACGGCACTCGCGCGGAATTCAAACGTCCCGGTCTCCTCGCGGGGCGAGGCCACACCGCGGTCGAGGTCGCACGGCACAAGAGTGGCGCCCCGCACGCCGACGGCGCGGCCGCCCGACACCACGATCTCGTCGACCCGGTGCCGGACGGCGAAGCGCACCAGACCCTTGCGGGCGGCGTCCAGGACGGGCTCCTCGAAGACGCGCACGACCTCGGGGCCGGTCCCCCACGTCACGTGGAAACGCGGCACGGAGTTGCCGTGGCCCTCGACGTCGCCGCCGCCGCGCTCGGCCCAGCCCACGGTCGGGACGATCCGCAGTCCCAGGTCGTGCAGGTACTGTCGCTTCTCGCCCGCCGCGAACTCGACGTAGGCGCGCGCCCATTCGCGCGGCAACTCGTCCTCGGGCCGATCGAATCCGGCGGAGCCGAGCCAGTCCCGCCAGGCCAGGTCGAGCGAGTCCTTGATACCGATCCGACGCTGCTCGGGGGTGTCCACCAGGAATAGCCCGCCGAGCGACCAGAAGGCCTGCCCGCCGAGGTTCTTCTCGTTTTCCTGGTCCACCACGAGGACCTTCTTGCCGGCCTTGGTGGCCTCGTACGTGGCGACCAGTCCCGCGAGCCCGTGCCCCACGACGATCACGTCCGGCTCGAACCCCGGCTCCGGCGCGGGCAGCGGCCCCGTGTTGGCCGCGTGCGAGGTCGACGGCGGCTGCCACGAGGGGTAGACGGGGTGAACGGGCCTGGCCTCGCCCGTGGTCCGGCCGGGGCGGGAAGGGGAATTGGTCATGGGTCCAGTATGCCCCCTCACTCCATCAGATACCGCAGGTATCTCTGGGGCGCCTCGAGGAATCTGCGGTACCCGTCGACCATCTCCAGGTGTTCCCACCGCGTCTCGCGAATGCCGGAATCCGAGAGTTCGAGGAGCGTGGCCCCGGGCACGGACGCGAGGATCGGCGAGTGGGTGGCCATGAGTACCTGCGCGCCCCGCCGGTCCGCCAACTCGATGAGCAACGCGACCAGCCGGAGCTGGGCGTCGAACGACAGGCCCGCCTCGGGCTCGTCCAGGACGAACAGGCCACCGCCGTCGAACCGCGAGGTTCCCAGGATCTCCCACAGGGCCTCGCCGTGACTGCGGGAGTGAAAGTCCCGCTCGGGCCCGCTGGACTGCAGGAACGTGAACATGCCGTGCATGGTCTCGGCGCGCAGGAAGTATCCCCATTTCGACGCCGCCGCGCCCCGCTGCAGCCGCAGGAACTCGTGCAGCGGCGACTCCGACGCCCAGGTGCTGTCGCGCCCGTGGACGGATCCGCCCTCCGCGCCCAGTCCGTATGCCATGGCCACCGCCTCGACGATGGTCGATTTGCCGGTGCCGTTCTCGCCCACCAGCACCGTGAGGTCGGCGAGTTCCAGCCCGTCGCGGAGCAGCTGCCCGACCGAGGGGATCGAGAACGGCCAGCCCTCCGCCGGGAGCGGCAGGTCCGTGTCGCGGCGGAGGGCGACGACTGGTCGGGGGTCCAGCACGGGTTCGTGGCGCACGCGGGTCACGGTACCTTCGACGGCATGCGGATCCACCAGCTCAACTGCGGCACCATGACCGGCGGCATCCCCACGCGGGTCCTGCTCGTGGAGGCCCCGGACCATCTCGTGCTGGTCGATACCGGAATCGGTCTCCGGGACATCGCGGATCCGGCCACGCGGTTGGGGCCGGGGCGGCACCTGCTGCGCCCGAAGCTGGACGAGGCCGAGACCGCGGTGCGGCGCATCGAGGCGCTGGGCCTGGACCCGCGCGACGTGCGGCACATCGTGCTGACGCATTTCGACCTGGATCACGTCGGCGGGCTCGCCGATTTTCCCGACGCGACCGTGCACGTCACCACGCAGGGACTGACCTGGGCGGTGCGGTTGCCGAGGTTCCTGGAGCGGCGCCGGTACCGCCGGGCGCAGTTGGCGCACCGCCCGCGGTACGCCGAGTACGAGTACCAGACCGACAGGTGGGAGGGGTTCCGCGTGGTGCCGCTGGACCACGTGGTCCCGGGGATGATGGTGGTGGACCTGCCGGGCCACACCGTGGGTCACGCCGGTGTGTTCGTGCCGGGCGGTGGAACAAACCGAAAAAGGGACGACGACGACAACACCAGCCGCGACATCCTGCACGCCGGTGATGCCTTCTACCACCGCGGGCAGATCGACCCGACGATCCACGTGCCCGCCTCGATCGGTGTCCAGGAGCGGGTGCTGGCGCTCGAGCCGGATGCGATCGCGCTGACCCACTCCGGGTTGGCCGCACTCGCTGCGCGGCGGGCCGACACCCTGGACGTGGTGTGTGCGCACGACCCCACGGGCCCCGGCGGAACCGCTCCGGCATCACAGGGGCCGCACTGATGGTCAGGGTTCGCGAGACCGCCTGGACGCCCGCCGAACGCACCGAGCCGGACCCAGACGTCGCCGAACGCGCCGCCGCGCTGGCCGATCTGATGCGCGGGCGGCGCACCGTGATCCTCACCGGCGCGGGGATCTCGACGCCCTCGGGGATCCCCGACTACCGCGGGCCGGATTCCCCCGGCCGCACCCCGATGACCTTCCAGCAGTTCGTCGGCGATCCCGGCTTCCGCCGCCACTACTGGGCCCGCAATCACCTGGGCTGGCGCCACATGGAGGCGGCCCGCCCCAACGCGGCGCATCTCCTGCTAGCCGACTGGGAACGCCGCGGACTGGTCAACGGCGTGATCACCCAGAATGTGGATCTTTTGCACCTCAAGGCGGGCAGTCGCCAGATCGTCGACCTGCACGGAACGTACGGCGTGGTCACCTGCCTGGACTGCGGGCAGCGCCGGAGCCGGTGGGCACTCCACGAGGACCTCGAGGCCCTCAACCCCGAATTCGCGCAGCGCGTCGCCTCGCGCGGCGCGATCGAGGTTGCGCCCGATGCCGACGCGGTCCTGCACGACACCGCCGACTTCCGCATGGTCGATTGCCACGGATGCGACGGCATGCTCAAACCGGACATCGTCTACTTCGGTGAGAACGTCCCGGCCGCGCGCGTGGCAGCGGCCAACGCGCTGGTGGATGATGCCGACGTCGTCGTCGTCGTGGGATCGTCTCTCACGGTGCGCTCCGGATACCGGTTCGTGCGCAGGGCGGTGACCACCGGCACGCCCGTCGCGGTAGTCAACCGCGGCCGCACGCGCGCGCACGACGAGGCGACGGTGACCATCGACGGGGACTGCGTGGAGGTGCTCGGACTGGCCGACGCCGCGCTGTGAGGATCGTCGGTGAGACCCGGCTGCGCCGAGCGGCCACTCGGTGAGACCCGGCGGCGGCGCGGGGATTCGGGGACCCGCCCGCACGCGGCCCGGACCCGCAGGAGCATTATCGACTCGTGGGAAAAACACCGGAGACCGCACTGACCCGACTCCTGGACGGCAACGCCCGCTACGTGGCCGGGCAGAGCCGCCATGAACACCAGGACCCGTCGCGTCGTGCCGAGCTGACCGGCAACCAGGAGCCGTTCGCGCAGGTATTCGGCTGCTCCGACTCGCGCGTGCCGGCCGAGGTCGTCTTTGACCAGGGGCTCGGCGACCTGTTCGTCATCCGCAACGCCGGCCACATCCTCGACCCGTCGATCCTCGGCTCGCTCGAGTTCGGCGTCGAGATTCTGGGCATCCGACTCACGATGGTGCTCGGACACACCTCGTGCGGCGCGGTCGGCGCGACGATCAACGCGATCGACACCCACACCACCCCGGCCGGGTTCCTGCGCGACGTCGTGGAGCGCATCTCGCCGTCGGTGTTCGAAGCGCGGCGGGACCCGAACGCCGGGTACGAGGACATCATCGTGGAGAACGTGCGGCACGCCGCCGCGGTGATCCGTGAGAAGTCGGCGGTGATCGACCGGGCGATCAACGAGGGGCGCACCGCGATCGTCGGCGCGCTGTACAACCTCGAAGAGGGCACGGTCACGCCGGTGCACACCGAGGGCGAGGTCACGCTCGAGGGCTGAGCACGTGCAGGTTGCGGGTTATGCACTCTTGAGGTCGACTGAGCCAACCTTATGCGGCAGATCGGCGACCTGAGTGCCGCATACCCTGCGGAGGGTACCGCGGGCAGGGTCGGCTCAGACCGCGACGAGGTCGTCGGCGTGCACCAGCGGGCGGCCCTGGCCGACCGCGGTTCCGGCCGCACGCCGGGCCTCCCGCTCGGCGAGCCGCTCACGCACCTCGACTGAGTCGTACTGCGCGATCCCCCGGGCCACCGT
>NZ_JAALDM010000021.1 GCF_014144865.1 Dietzia aerolata
CGCGGCCGAGCGGTAGCCGACCGCGCTGTAGACGGCGTCGACGGGCAGGTCCTCGGTCTCGCCGGTCATGCGTAGGCCGGTGCCGTCGGGCTCGGTGCGCTCGAGGCGCAGGCCGGTCACGTGGCCGGAGGGGGAGTCAGCGGCGCCGGGGCTGCCGGAGTCGGCGCTGCTGGAGTCGGCGCTGCCGAGGATCTCGACCGGCGCCCGGTTGAAGCGGAAGCGGACGACCTTCTGGCCAGCGGCCAACGCGGCGGCCTCGGCGTCGTCGGCAGTGGTGTGGCCCGCCTCAGCCTGGTGCTCGGCCCACTTCTGGAGGACCGCGTGGATCTGCCCGGCCCGGCGATCGGATTCGCGATGGGAGCGGGCGGCGGGGTCGTCGTCGTCAAGATCGGACGGTTCCACCACCACGGTGACCCCCTCCACCTTCTCCATCTCCCGCAGCTCCAGGGTGGTGAACTTGGCCCAGGCGGGCCCGCGGCGGCCGATCACCGACACGGTCCGCGCGGCGGTGGCGCCGAAGCCGGTGCGGACGTGCTCGGGGATGTCGGTGGCCTCCAGCTGCTCGGGGGTGCGCACGAGCATCCGCGCGATGTCCAGGGCCACGTTGCCGACCCCCACCACGGCGGCGCGCTTGGCGGTGAGGTTCCACTCGGGGTGGGCGTCGGGGTGGCCGTCGTACCAGGTCACGAACTCGGCCGCCCCGTAGGCGCCGGTGAGGTCCTCGCCGGGGATGCCCATCGTGCGGTCCGCGAGGGCGCCGGTGGCGAAGATGACGGCGTGGTGGTGGCGGCGGACGTCGTCGAGGGTGATGTCGGTGCCGAAATGCACGTTGCCGAGGAAGCGGATGCGCGGGTCCTGGCCGATCTCCCACAGGTTATTGGCGATGCCCTTGATGCGCGGGTGGTCGGGCGCGACGCCGTGGCGCAGGAGGCCGAACGGCACGGGCAGCGTGTCGAACAGGTCCACCACCACCTCCTGCTCGTTCTTGTCGGCCCAGGTCAGGAGGGCGTCGCAGGCAAACACACCGGCCGGGCCCGAACCGACCACGGCGATGCGGAGAGGGGAAGTTGAGGACCACGTCATGATCCGATGTTCTCACGGTTGGCCCGGCCCGGTCGGCTGTCGGGCGAGGGGAGGAGCATAATGACCAGCTATGAGCGACTATGCCGGAGACCTCGCCCCTCAGCAGGCCTGGGACCTGCTCGCCTCCGACCCGGACGCCACGCTCGTGGACGTCCGTACCAGCGCGGAATGGCAGTGGGTGGGCGGCGCCGACCTGGCCGAGCTCGGCAAGCGCACGGTGGGGATTGAGTGGGTGACCTCCGCCGGTGAGCCCAACGGGCGGTTCGTGGAGCAGCTCGCCGAGGCGGGCCTGTCGCCCGAGGCGCCGGTGCTGTTCCTGTGCCGCAGCGGGGGGCGGTCCGCGGCGGCCGCGCAGGTGGCCACCGCCGCCGGGTACCGCACCGCGTACAACGTGGCGGAGGGGTTCGAGGGTGACCACGATGCGCAGGGTCACCGCGGGACCGTCAACGGCTGGAAGGTGGCGGGCCTGGCCTGGCGCCAGGGCTGAACCGCCCAAGAGATTTTTACGACGACGACAACACCATCTGACCATCGACACCGGAAGAAAGCAGCGGATGAAGAACAACGAGCTCCCCGACGGACTCCACCCCGACACTCTGGGCGTGCGGGCCGGGCAGATGCGCACCGGCTTCGAGGAGACCACGGAGCCGATGTTCCTCAACTCCGGGTATGTCTACGACTCGGCCGAGGCCGCCGAGGCCTCGTTTGATGGCACCACCGAGCGGTTCGTGTACTCGCGGTACGGCAATCCGACGGTGAAGATGTTCGAGGAGCGGCTGCGGCAGATCGAGGGCGCGGAGGACTGCTTCGCGACGTCCTCGGGCATGTCGGCGGTGTTCGTGGCGCTAGCCGCCCTGTGTGGCGAGGGCTCGCGGCTGGTGGCGTCTCGGGCGCTGTTCGGTTCGTGTTTCGTGATCTGCGACGACATCCTGCCCCGCTGGGGCGTGGAGACCGTGTTCGTGGACGGTGCCGACCTGGACCAGTGGCGCGAGGCGCTGAGCGAGCCGGCGGATGCGGTGTTCTTCGAGACGCCCTCCAACCCGATGCAGGAGCTGGTGGACGTGCGCGCGGTGTGCGAGCTCGCCCACGCGGCCGGGGCGAAGGTCGTGGTGGACAACGTGTTTGCCACCTGCCTGCACCAGAAGCCGCTCGAGCTGGGTGCCGATGTGGTGGTCTACTCCACCACCAAGCACATCGACGGCCAGGGCCGCGTCCTCGGCGGGGCCGTGCTCGGGACCGAGGAGTTCATCTCCGGGCCGGTCAAGCATCTGATGCGTCACGCCGGGTTTGGCATGAACGCCTTCAACGCGTGGGTGCTGCTCAAGGGGCTGGAGACCATGGGACTGCGCGTGGAGCGGATGTCGGCCAACGCGCTCGAGGTGGCGACGTTCCTCGAGTCGCACCCGTCGGTGGAGTTCGTGACGTACTCGATGCTGGAGTCGCATCCGCAGCACGAGCTGGCCAAGTCGCAGATGTCGGGCGGCGGCTCGGTGGTGACGTTCGGATTGAAGTTCGACGACGACGCCGACGGGGGCAAGCAGCGCAGCTTCGACCTGCTCAACGCGCTGCGCGTGATCGATATCTCCAACAACCTGGGCGATGCCAAGACGCTGGTCACGCACCCGGCCACCACCACACACGCGTCGATGGAGCCGGAAGCCCGTGCCGCGGTGGGCATCGGCCAGAACGTCATCCGCCTCTCGGTGGGGCTGGAGCACGCGGGCGACCTGATCGATGATCTGAAGCGCGGGCTGGGCTAGGTTCGGCTGGCGGGGTCCGCTGGCCCTGCGGTCGCTCGCGCCCTCCGCCCGCTCCGCGTTAGGAGTCGGTGTCGGTGTCGCCGCGGGTGATGTCGATGGGCCAGGCCAGCGTGAGCACCGAATCCGGTGCCGGGGCGTTGGCGTCGAGGCTGAGTTCCAGGCAGACGGTCACCGGCGCTCCGGGCGTCGTGCGGGTGGCCGCGGGCAGGACGAGTGGGGCGTCCGCGGTCGGGGCGTCTACGGCCACCGGCTCGGTGGGCTTTCCTTCCAGCACGCCTGAGGTGACTCCGGGCCGGCCGGGTGTGAAGGTGGGCTGGGCGCACGAGCCGCTGGTGGAGGAGACGGCGCGGATGCGTACCTCGGCAGCTGTTTCGGGGTTGCCTTCCACTAGTACGCCCTTGCCGATGTCGACGAGTGCCGTGTCCTGCGAATCTACGGAGGTGCGCAGGGTGAGCGGCTGGTAGGCGGACCGGTTTCGTAGCGCGGCGGTGTCAACTCGGACGGGGAAGTGTCCGCCGGCGGAATTGATGGGTGCGGTCCAGGTGGTGCCGAAGTCGGTGGAGGCTTGGACGGACCAGGCGGAGGAGCGGAGTTCGGATTCGCGGGTGTGCTCGTGGTGGTCCTGGGCGATCACCGACGCCCCGAGTGCGCACGCGGAAGTGGCAGCGAGGGCGACCAGTGCGCTGGCCGCGTGCCGGATCCGCATAGCTCCTCCGAATAGCGTGCTCGGCCCGGAGTCCTGCCCGTGGCGTGAGTCACGGGACGGGTGGTGTCCGTGGTGTTCTCCGGTTCATCAAGGATATGGGCTCGCGATGCGAAATCGTTACATGCGGGCTCGGCGAGTGGGCGATCTCACTGGTTCTGCTGGCACGGCGCCGGGCGATGCGCGCTGGCGGTTCGGCGCCGCGCCGCTGGTCAGCGGATGGGGGGCGGGCCGGTTTATGTCACGGCTGCTGTCGGGGCCAGAAGGACCAGACCACGAGGAGCGATACCGCGATGGTGATGCCGGCCATGTAGATCGGTTGGCTGACGGTCGACACCACGTAGGCGAGGTGGGGAGCGTGCCACAGCACCTTTTTGACCTCGGTTACTTCGTATGGCCGCGCGTCTACAGAATCATTGGCGTCACCCTTCATCTCTATGGAGTAGGTGTCGCCGGCCCCCGGGGTCACAGAAACCACACGGTGGGTCACCGGTAGCTGCCCCTCGCCGCGCGAGACCGTGGTGACATCGCCGACACGGATCTCCGAGGCCGGGATCTGTTTGACCACGGCGAGGGAGCCGGTAGGGATCGTCGGCGACATAGATCCGGTCTTGAACATGATGAGGCTGATATTGAGTGCAAAGGCGGCGATCGTGGCAGCGATACACACAATGCCCAACATTGCGAGGACGTTGAGTAGCAGATTCTCAATGGAGGACCAGACGCTCGGCCGGCGGACGGCGGGGCCGGCGTCAGAGTTGTCCGTCTCCGGATTTCGAGTGCTGGTCATGCCTGTTCCTGTTCTCCTGTGGAGGTCCAAACGGGATGCACGGCTAGGCTGTGGCCGCCGCGGCCCCGAGGGCGAGGATCGCCCTGCGATCCCGCTCAATGTGGGTAATTCTCAGGAACGACAGGTCTCTGACGCGGTAGACGGCAGTGTGGGGTGGGCATGGCCACCCCGTACTGCGCATCAGTGCGCTGGTCATCGGATGTAGAAGACCGTTCCGGAGCGTTGGCTGATCACCGCCCACCGCCACCCCTCGCGGTCCGGGTCCTCGGAGGTGAAGGTGTCCCAGCTGCTACCTGGTTCGCCGCCGTCCAGCCATGTCTCGAGCGCCGCCACTGCCCGTCGTGCGTCGCGGGGGATATCGTCGCCCTTGACGACGACGACGAATTCATCCTCCCCGACCTCCGCGGTCCCGGCCTTCTTCGTCTCCGCCCGGGGCGACAGCGCTCCCGGCTCATCGGGAATCACGATCTCGGGCGCGGGGGTGGATGTCCGGGTGGGCTTGGGATCGGCCGGCGGCGCTGTGGTCGACGTGGCCGGCGGCACCGAGGTGGGCGTGCCCGCAGGCACGGAAGTGAGCGTCGGCGCTGGCTTCGGCACAGCCGTCGAGATGCGCGTCTGCGTTGGCGGTGCCTCAGACACAGTCGTCGGAACCGTCGTCGTGCCGGTCGCGGTCCGACGCGTACTGCTGGCTGTCGTCACGTCAGTGGTGTTCTCGTCGTCGTCAAAAAGACTGGGCGCTGCAACCGTTGAGGTTTCGGTCCTGTCCTCGGGGGCGGTCGACGACGCCACAGACGTGGCGGGCGGCGCCTCCTTCTGCGACGCACCGGCCAGTCCTGTCCGGTGCGAGATCCGGCTGGATCGAACGGCCTCGATGCCACTCTCATCGGGGACCGGCGCGGCCGTGATGGTGACCGGCTCAGCCGCAGGGGCCGCCGGATACACCGGGGCGTCAGGAGCCTCGAAGTCGGAGATAAGCGGCTGGTGGTCGATCGGCCCCAGCTTGACGCCGCACTCCGACCGCGCAAAGACCATGGTGAACGAGCCCAGGTACTCCTTGGACTCGTGGTGATACCGGTCGACCGTCGCGTACATATCGGACAGGGCGTAGCCGTCCACCGCGTAGGCGCGGGAGGTGAGCGACACTCGGAGGTAGGTGGACCTGTCGTGGTCGGCGGTCGCGTCCGCAGGACCAGCATCGGCGGAGTCGCGCGCGTCGGTAGCTGCTGGAGCCTCGACGATCTCATCGACAGGGGGCGAGTCGACCGTGCGCCGCGAGGGGATCCATGCCGACACACGGCTGTTGGTCTCGGGCGCGAGCGCTGTGAAGTCGGCGCCGAGGTCGTTTCCGGCCCCCGTCGTCACGCCGATGCCCTGGCCCCAGGCGGGGTCGAACGCCGTGGGCACGAGCGACCACGACTCGCCCGTTGGGGAGCACTCGACCATGGTGCGGACCTCAGCGGCTTCCATGAACACCGGGGGTTGTTCTCCGGAGGTCGGGGTGGCGACGCCGCCGGAGCGGCCCCAGGCCTTTGCGCGGGACTGCGCCTCGTTTGTGTACTCGGGCCCGCCGGGAAGGCAGTCCTGCTGGTGCTCGGCCGCAGCACCTGGCAGGGCGGACTGCATGCAGTAGTTGACGGCGGTTTCGGGACGGTCCCCGAGCGTGCCGATCGCGGAGACGGGCTCTCCGGGCCGGCCGTCGAGATCCTCGTCTCCCCACGTTCCGGTCTGAACTGCGTGAGCAGGATCGGCGGTGGTGGTGAAGGCGGTCCGAACGGCGGTGGCGTCGGCCGCGTGAGTGGTGAACGAGTTGGAGGTGGTCCGGGCAAAGCCGCCGTCCGACCAGGCGATGGTGCCGTCGACCGCCACGGTCTCGGAGTCGACGGCCTGCGCAGCGGTTTCCTGGACCAGACCGCCCGTCGTGCTGCCCAGGACGAGGGCAGTGGTCAGCGCGAGCGAGCCGGCGGTGGCTGCGGTCAGGATGCGGCGCCCGGATTCTGAGTCATTCCAGGGTTGGCGGGCGATGGGGGTCACTGGTCGATCGCCTCCCCGGTAAAGGTCCATGAGGGCTGGAAGGGCGCGCCGTTCGATTCAGGGGCCTCGACCATCACGCTCGGGTCCAGGTGGAAACGGAAGCAGACCAAGTACATGTTCTCCGCCCGGCCGGCGAGGGCGAACTGGGTCGAAGGCGCCTCGGCGTCCATGGCGACCAGCCCGTCGTGTGCGTTCGCGGGGCCGGGCTCGGTGCCGAACAGAAGCTCCGAGTCGGCATTGCGCGCGTCGAACAAATCGAGGTTGCATTCCGGTGCCGACGCGGGATCATCTACGCGGTGAAGGCGCGCGCCGTAGCTGACGAAGCCCGGAGTGTTCTGGTCGCCCCAGACTGTGGCAGGGGTCGGGGCGATTTCAGACCCGCCATTGGAGGCCTGTGACACCGACACGATCGCGCCGGAGTCGCTGTCCTCGGAAGTCCGCAGGTACACGGGTAGGAAGGTGTCCCGCCCGGGGGTGAGTACCACCGAGGTGGAGACGCTGGTCGATTCCAACTCTTGGATGCCGCGCGTTGCCATCGTGGCCATCGATTCGGCCTGGTCGTCGAACGAATCGGGCGATGGTGCGCTCTGCAGTTCGAACAGCCCAGCGCGTTTGGGTTTCTCGGCGTCAAATACTGCACCCGACAACGACGCGTCTGACCAGGCGGAAAGGGTAGCTGCAGCGCCAATTCCGAACACCATTCCTCCGGCTAGGGATGCTTTGCGCAATCGCGCAGTCGAGGCGGCGTGCTTACCCATTGAGGTGCTCCATGGTCGCGCTGAAATCTGAACAGAGAATGGCCTTTAGGTGTGTGCACATTTCTGGCCACGGCCCGCTTGTCACCGGCTCCGCTGGTCGACGCCGAGAATCAGCGTCGACCAGCGGGCGGCATGCCGCCCGCATGGATTGGAGGGCGGGCCGACTAGTGGCTATCCGGCGCTGCCGGCGAAGCGCCAGGTGACAGTAGTGCTGTTGTCTTCGACGTCAGAGGTCAGTGCGCTGACGAGCTGGCTGTTCGCAACATCGATTTGGCCAAAGAGGTCCAAGGGGCCCTCGGGCAAGCCCATTTCCACCGCGACGCAAAGGTGCTGAACCGGTGCATTTTGTCCAGCTCCGACCGGCAAGGGAGAACCTGTGAGGAGTGGAACGGGGTCCATGACCGGGCGGCTAACGGGCGGTAAGAGGCCCAGCACGGAGTTTAATAGCGGTCCAACTAATGGAATGTCCGCTGTGAGGCCGTCGACGATGCTGGTGATACCGCCTGCCGGGTTGGTCCATGATTCGAGCCCGCTGGCATCGGTGGCGTTGCAATTGGCCCCATGTGCGGTGTCCTTGTAGATGCGATAGGTGAGAAGTCGCTCGTATGAGCCTTCGGCATCCACGCTGGCAAGGGAAACGGTTCCGCCCATGTCAGATGTGTCGGAGGTGGCGAGGGTGATCGGCGCGTACACCGTTTCGCCGGGCTCCATCGACGTGGCGTCAAGGCTGAAGTCAAAGTCGAGGCGACCGGTCTCGCCGTCAATGCTGTCAGGGCCGTTGTATGTCCTGAAGTCCGTGCCGGCGGCGTCGACAGCGGCGACGAGTTCGAAGTTGTTGCCCGTGTTGAACACTCCGTCCGCGAAGACGTCGTCCGACCAGGCGGCCAGGGTGACCGCCGCGCCGAGGCCCAGGACCACGCCGCCGGCGAGGAGGGCCTTGCGCTTGCGCTTGCGATCTTGCTGCCGCTGGAGGTCGGCAGAGATAGGGGTGCTGGCGTCCATAAGCCATGCCTTTCGGAGGGGGTCGAGAGTCGACCAGAGAGGGGTGCTGTGTCGGTCTTGTACCGGGTGGTCAGCTTGCTCGACACGAGGTCCTGTGATGAACCACACAAAGCATGACAGAAAATTAGCGAAGTGGGAAATTGTTCACAGATTCGAAAAGTGGCAGCACAGTCCGCGCTTTCATCCTGAGTGAGGGGTGTCGACTGGGCTCTCGGCCCGGCTTTCCTGGCTGGATCTCAGGTTTAACTCACGTCTGGCCAGGTCAGGGGTCGGAGGGGGTGGCGTATGTCAAGTCGGGTGGGCGCGTCGAACGTCGCTGGCATACTCGGCGGAGTGCCCGCGCGAGCCGGCGAAAACGCTGCTGGCGCATACCCCCGAAGGAGCTGCCCATGCCCACCACCCCGCCCCTGAAGCTCGGCTACAAGGCCTCAGCCGAGCAGTTCGGCCCCCGCGACCTCGTCGAGTACGCGGTCCTGGCCGAGCAGGCGGGAATGGACTCGGCCACCGTCTCCGACCACTTCCAGCCATGGCGCCACGATGGAGGGCATGCCCCTTTTTCCTTGTCGTGGATGACGGCGGTTGGTGAGCGCACCGAGCGTCTGCAGCTCGGAACGTCGGTGCTCACGCCCACCTTCCGCTACAACCCGGCCGTGTTGGCGCAGGCGTTTGCCACCATGGCGTGCCTCTACCCGGGCCGCGTCTTCCTGGGCGTGGGCACCGGCGAGGCGCTCAACGAGATCGCCACCGGCCACCAGGGCGAGTGGCCCGAGTTCAAGGAGCGGTTCGCCCGACTGCGCGAGTCCGTCCGGCTGATGCGGGCCCTGTGGACCGGCGAGACCACCAGCTTCGAGGGCGACTACTACAGCACCAAGGACGCCTTCCTCTACGACGTGCCCGAGGACGGCGTTCCGGTGTACGTCGCCGCGGGCGGGCCCGTGGTGGCCAAGTACGCCGGCCGCGTGGGCGACGGATTTATCTGCACCTCCGGCAAGGGCATGGAGCTTTACACGGACAAGCTCCTGCCCGCCGTCGAGGAGGGTGCCGCCATCAACGAGCGCGACTCGACGCAGATCGACCGGATGATCGAGATCAAGATCTCCTACGACCCCGACCCGGCCGCAGCGCTGGAGAACTGTCGATTCTGGGCGCCCCTGTCCCTCACCCCGGAGCAGAAGCACTCCGTGGACTCGCCCCGCGAGATGGAGCGCCTCGCTGACGAACTGCCCATCGAGCAGGTCGCCAAGCGCTGGATCGTCGCCTCCGACCCGGATGATGCCGTGGAGCAGGTCAAGCAGTACGTCGACGCCGGCCTCAACCACCTGGTCTTCCACGCCCCCGGCCATGACCAGAAGCGCTTCCTCGACCTCTTCAAAACCGACCTCGAACCGCGACTGCGAGCACTTGCATGACTGAAGACACCACCGGCCCCGCCCCAGAACAAGCCGACCTGGCAGGTCTGGAAGGCATACTCGGCGGAAAGGCCTCCGTCCGCGTGATGCGCTACCCGCACGAGACCGAACCGGACGAGGAGGGAAACACCACTGAGTGGAATTGCGACATCGTCGTCGTCGACGACATGCCCGCCACCGGCTTTTCCACCTACGCCACCACCGGCGCCCGGCAGCTACCCACCAACGTCACCACCCCCGAAGGGCGACAGATCCGCAGCGAGTTCGTCACTGTCGGACGCACCTCCCACCGCGCCATGGCCGACGTCCTCGACGCGTGCGCCTTGGCGGTGGCGACCGGCTCCATCCACGTCGCACCCGGCGCGGTGATCCCCAACGCCGTGGGACTCGTCGACCCCGGCCGCAAGTGCGAACACCTCGTGCTCACCCCGCCGTTCCTGTGGCCCGACCTCGAAGTGGTGGACGAATCCGGCGGCGAGGACGGCACCGGGCCGCTCATCACCCGACTGCAGGCCGTGCCCATCACCACCGCCGAGATGTCGTTCGTCGCCAAGCAGGGGCCGGATGCGCTGTTCGAGAAACTCGACAAGGCCGATGCGGATGTGACCAACCCGGATCGGGCGAGTGTGGTCTGAGGGTTGGGTTTGGGCGCTGTGGGTTTGAGCGCGGTGTGCGTGCGGTGGGTGCTGGCGTGAGCGGGTTGGGCTCGTGAGTGCCGTGGCGGTGCGCGTGCTCGACACCCTGGCCGGGCGGCTCGTGGTGGAGGCGAGCGGGCGTGGCGTGGTGCGCGTTGAGCGGGCTGAGGGCGTTGGGCTCGAGGACGTTGCGGACCTGACGGCCGAGGGGGAGGCTGGCGCGGCCGAGGTGCTTGATGCAGTGGCCGAGCAGATCGATGAGTACCTGGCCGGGACGCGGCGCGACTTTGATGTTCCGCTCGACCTCGATGCTGCAGGCGTGCACGACGAGTTCGCCCGCGAGGTGTACCGCGAGATCCAGCACATCCCGTACGGCGAGACGGCGGCGTACGGGGAGATCGGCCTCGACGCCGGGCGGCCTCGAAGTGCGCGACTCGTTGGCCGGCTGTGTGGGCAGGTGCCGGCGTCGTTCGTCATCCCCGTTCATCGGGTCATTCGCGCCGACGGCGGACTCGGCAGCTGCCCCGAGTACCGGCTGCAGCTGCTCGAGCACGAGCGGCGCAACGTTCAGGCCGGGCGGCCGGTGGCGTTTCCGCGGATGTAGGCCGGCGGGCGCGGTTGGATGGCTGGGTGGGCTGACTGGGCTGGCTGACGCGCGGTGAGGGCGTGGCGGTTTCGGTCGGCCGGGTGGCGTGGCCTGCGATCGGTGTGACACGCGACTCGATGCGGTTACCGTGGCGACGGAGTGTCCGAACACCGCCCACAACGCAGACGGGGGAACCCATGACTGCCGGATCCGTGACCACCGCACCGAGCGCCCAGAGCGACGCCGAAAGATTCCTCGACGTACGCCGGATGACCGATCTGCTGGCCTCCCGGCTCAGCGTCGAGGACCAGATCCCGCAGTCCATGACCCCGGCCAGCCCCGCCGCCTGGCACCGGGCGCACACCACCTGGTTCTTCGAGGAATTCGTGCTCGGGCGCGTGCCCGGATACGTCTCGCCCGAGCCGAACTTCCGGTTCCTGTTCAACTCGTACTACGAGGCCGTCGGCCCGCGGCAGCCCCGACCGCAGCGCGGGCTCATCACGCGGCCGTCGGTCGCGGAGATCGGAGACTTCCGGGCGCGCATCGACGCCGCCGTGGTGGAGGCGCTCGACGCCGGGAACGTCGACGAGCGGGGACTTGAACTGCTCGAATTGGGATGCAATCACGAGCAGCAGCACCAGGAACTGATGCTCATGGATCTCAAGCATCTGTTCTCGCACAACCCGACCGACCCCGTGTACGTGGCCCGGGACGCCGATCCCGCGCATGTGGCGCCGGGGGAGATGGACTGGCTCGCGGTCGTCGAAGGAGTCGCGCAGATCGGCGCCGACTCCGGGGACGGCTTCTCCTACGACAACGAGCGGCCCCGCCACCGCGTGTGGCTACCCGGCGGCGAGATCGCCACGCGGCAGGTCACGGTAGGCGAGTGGAAGCAGTTCATGGCCGACGGTGGGTACTCGCGGCCCGAACTGTGGCTCTCGGACGGATGGGCCGCCGTTCAGGCATTCGACTGGGACGCGCCCGGCTACTGGCGGCGTGAGAACGAGGACGGGGAGGACCGGCCGCCCGGTGCTGCCGGGGCCGGGGTCGAGGACGGCGAGTGGACCGCTTTCACCCTGAATGGCCGGCGGCCCGTCGTGGACGCCGAACCGGTCATGCACGTGTCGTTCTACGAAGCCGATGCCTACGCGCGCTGGGCTGGGGCGCGGCTGCCCACCGAGTTCGAATGGGAGGCGGCCACCACCGGCTGGGACGTGCGCGACGAACTGGACCCGGCGCGGTGCCACCCGCGGGCGGTGTCGGAGCGTGCGATCGGCGGGGTGTGGGAGTGGACCGCGAGCGCGTACCTGCCGTACCCGGGCTTCGTCACCGAGGAGGGCGCGGCCGGTGAGTACAACGGCAAGTTCATGTCCGACCAACACATCCTGCGCGGCGGCAGCGCCCTGACCCCGGCCGGCCACACGCGGCACACCTACCGGAACTTCTTCCCCGCCGCGTCCCGATGGGCGGCCACCGGGCTGAGGCTCGCGCGGTGACGCGGACGCGGGAGGAGGCGACGGGGCAGGCGGCTGCAGAAGTGGCCGAGCAGGCGGCGGGAAGGGAGGCCGCCGCGGCGCTCGAAGCGGACCTGCTCGCGGGCTTCTTCGACGACCCGCCCACCGTGCCGCCGCGATGGTTCTACGACGAGAAGGGCAGTCGGCTCTTCGACCAGATCACCCGACTCGACGAGTACTACCCCACCCGCGCGGAGGCCGAGATCCTGCGGACGCGAGCCCGCGAGATCGTCGCCGACGCTCACACGCTCGTCGAGCTGGGCGCCGGGACCTGCGAGAAGGCGCGGGTGCTGCTCGACGTGCTCGCGTCACGGACCGGTGGGGCCGAGTCCTCGAGTGCCGGGACCACGGCGCCGCTGTTCGTGCCCGTCGACATCTCCACCGAGATGCTCGCCGAGTCCGCCCGCGCGGTGAACGACGAGTACCCGGGCCTGCGGGTGGAACCCGTGGAGGGCGACCTCACCGCGCTAGACGGGCCCCTGCCGGGTGAGCCGGGCCGGCGGTTGTTGCTGTTCCTCGGCGGCACGGTCGGCAACTTCACCGAGACGCAACGCGCCCACTTCTTCGCGATGATCCGCAGGCTCCTCGCCCCGGGGGACCGGTTCGCGCTGGGATTCGACCTGATCAAAAACCCAGACCGGCTGGTCGCCGCCTACGACGACGCCCGAGGCATCACCGCCGAGTTCAACCTCAACATGCTCGACGTCATCACCGCGACCCTCACCACCGAGGGCCTCGACCGCCGCGACTTCCGTCACCAGTCCGTGTGGAACGCACCCGAGAGTCGCATCGAGATGTGGCTGCGCGCGGTCCGCGACGTGCGGATCAGCTTCCCCACGCTGGGCCTCACCCGGACACTGCAGGCGGGCCAGGGGATCCGCACCGAGATCGCCCGGAAATTCCAGCCGGACGTGCTCGCCACCGAACTCGCCGGACACGGCTTCACCCGGCCGACGGTCTGGACCGATGCGGCTGAAGACTTTGGAATGGTCCTGGTCGTCGTCACCTAAAGCAAGGGCGACCCACGCCGGACGGTGACCTTCGGCCCGGACGGTCACCATCCCTCCCCGCCGAATTTTTCCCACCGACACCCTCCCACCGGCACAGTCCCGCCAGCCCCTCCCACCTGCAGTTGCCCCGCGGCGGGCGGGGGATGTCGGACTCGCGTCGTATCGTGGGGGCGTTCGGATCGCTGTCACCTCAGGCGGTTCCGGCACGTAATGCGCGGCACCAGGATCCTGGCGCCCGCACCGCTGCTGGCGCTGGGTCGCCGGCCCCGTCGCACCACCGGCGACGGCCGTCGAAAGGGGCTTTCCATGACCACACCCGACAATTCCGATCCCACCGACGGCGGCCACCTGCCCGGCCACCGCGGACGCCCCGCCGACTACCGCCAGCTCGGCGAGCCCTTCGGCCCCGGCGACCCCTACGGGATGAACGCCCCCTACGGCGCGCACGAGACCAACGCGTCCGGCGGCCCGCGCCCCGCGGAGGGGTCCATGGCCAACGCGATCCGCGCCGACTACCGCGACATCGAGCCCGGGCACGAGTCGGAGATGGCATACGGGCTGTGGGCCGGGGCGCGCAGCGTCCAGGAGTCCGTGCGGGACCTGGAACCCACCCTCATCGAGCTGTGCACCTGGATCAAGGACGCTAAGAATCGGCGGGCGGCGCAAAAGCTCGCCGCGTACTTGTCTATCGCGCGGGACCTGCTGGACGGGCAGGCGGACGAGATCGCGGCGATTTCCGAGATCGAGAAAAGGCTGGGCGCCGCGCTCGATCCGGGCGTCCTCGGCGCCGACGTGGTGGCCGACGCCCGCATCCGGCTCGCCAATGTGCGGGACATTCTGGAAACCACCGAGAAGTCCGTGCGCGATCAGGTCAAGATCGGGGACCTCGCGGTGGAGCGGATCAGTGTGTTTGCCGAGGCCGAGATGCTGCAGCAGGAGATCACGCGCGACCTGGGCCGGTGGGAGGACGGCGGGCGCGCGCTGGAGGTTGGTGGGGGTGTGCTGGGCGCCGGGGGTGTTGCGGCGCTCAACGCCAAGCTCGCCCGGCTAGACGAGATCCACCTGCCGATCGTGGACACGGGGATCGCGGGGACCATCGCGGAACTCACCGCCTGGCGCGACCGCCTCGCCGCGCGCGGCGGCGACCCCCTTGAGAACGACGACGACGACTTCACCATCTGACCAGCAGTGATGCCATCGCGGCGGCGTTCGTGTCGTACTCGTGTTCTAGTTTGTTGGCCATGAGGCGGGGAGAGCGGGACACCGACGGGCCGGGCGGCGAGGGTGCCCGGTCTGTGGGTGGTGCTTTTCCTGCGGGGGCGGCCGCATCCGCCGACACCCACCCGCTCGGCGACGCGGCCCTGACTGCGGACGAGGCCCGGCACAAGGCGTCAGCTCCGCTGAGCGGCGGAGCCCCGGTCGAGTTTGCGCTCTCCCTCCTCGAGGCCGCAGTCGAGGCGCTGCGGACGGCCGGCTGGGACGAGCGCGACGCCGACCAGTTGGCCGACGCGGTCATGCGCACGGAGGTCGCCGGGCGACGGCTGGAGGC
>NZ_JAALDM010000225.1 GCF_014144865.1 Dietzia aerolata
GGGAACCACAGTTCTCGGGTGTGCGCGGCCGGGGCGGCGGGGTCGCTCATGGAGGGGACGCTACCCGCGACGGTGCCGTGCGGGGACCGCTTCTCGTCGTCACCGCGACCGGCCCGCGAACCGGTAATAGGCTCGCGGGGTGTCGATCCCTCCGATCCCTGAGCCGCCGGAGCCGCCCGAGTCAGCCGGGACCCGCTCCGAGCCCGGGACCCCCGCCGAGCCCGGAGCCCCCGCCGAATCGGACCAGCCCGGCCCGCCGCCCCGGTCGTGGCTCCACCTCGCCGCCGCGGGACTGCTGTTCCTGCTGCCGCCGCTGGCGTTCGTGGACCTCGCACACGAAGTGGTGACCCACGGGCAGCTCGGTTTCGACCGGGCGGTGATGTTGTGGGTGCACGAGTATGAAACCCCAGGGGTGACGACGACGATGTCGGCGGTCACCGAACTGGGCGGCCTGGCCGCGGTCCCGATCTTCGCGGTGATCTGCGCGGGCCTGCTGTGGTGGCGGGGCAGACGCCGTGACGCCGCACTGCTCGCGGCGGCGGTGATCGGATCGGCCCTGCTCAACACGGCGTTGAAGGCGGTGTTCCAGCGGGCCCGGCCGGACTTCTGGGAGCACCTGGTGGTGGAGGACTCCTTCTCGTTCCCGAGCGGTCACGCGATGGCGTCGATGTCGTTCGCGGCGGCGCTGATCGTGATCGCCTGGCGGACCCGCTGGCGGTGGCCCGCGGTCGTCGCGGGGCTGCTGTACGTCGCCGTGGTGGGGCTCTCGCGTGTCTATCTGGGCGTGCATTTCCCGAGCGACATCCTCGCCGGGTGGTGTGTGGCGATCGTGTGGGTGACGATCGACGTGGTGGTGCTGGACGGCGCGTCCCGCCGGCGCGAAAGGGTCCGCGGCAGCTGAGGCGACAGTCCCTGCGAATGGCGCTCTACGCCTGCTCAGTTCAACCTAAACTGTCTTTCATGACCCCTGAAGATCCGGTGCGGATCGCCCGCGAGCATCTGCCGTATCCGATCCGGCTCGCCGCCGCCTGGGCCGCGTGTCTGCTGCTCATCGTCGCCGGCGTCTGGCTGGTGGGGGAGGGAATCGGCCGGGTCGCGCTGGTCGCCGGCCCGTTGGCGATCGCGGTCCTGCTCGCGGCCATGTTGCGGCCCGTGGTGGACCGCATCCCCTCCCGTGTCCCGCGCGCGTTGGCTGCCGTCGTCGTCGTCATCGGGGTTATCGTCGCGGTCTCCGCCGCCTTCGTCCTGGTCGTCACCCAGTTGGCCACGGGGGTCCCGCGGATCCGCGACAAGATCTCCTCCGGCACCGACGCGGCGCTGAGGTGGCTCGAGGAGGGCCCGCTCCACGTCACCGCCGACCGGCTCCAGTCCGGCGTCGACGAGGCCCGCGGCTGGCTGACGCACCACACCGACCTGCTCGCCACCGGCGCCTACCACGTGGGACACACCGCCGTGGATACCGCGGCGGGCACCCTCATCTGCCTCGTGTCCCTGTTTTTCTTCCTCTATCAGGGCGAGAAACTGTGGATGTTCTTCGTCCGCTGGCTGCCGGAGGCGAGCCGTGAGCGCACCGATATCGCCTTCCGCCAGGGCTGGACGAGCCTGGGCGCCTACACCCACACGCAGTTCGCGGTGGCCGCCATCAATGCCGCCGGCGTGGGGATCGGCGCGCTGGTCCTGCGGGTGCCGTTCGTCATCCCGATCGTCGTGGTGGTGTTCCTGGCGTCGTTCGTGCCGATCGTGGGAACCCTCATCGGCGGGATGGTTCCGACCCTGTTGGCGCTGGTCGACCGGGGTCTCGTGGTGGCGCTGATCATGCTGGCGATCGTCGTGGCGGTGCATCTGACCGAGTCGCATGTGCTGCAGCCGCTGCTCATGGGGCACGCGGTGGCGTTGCATCCGCTGGCGGTGATCCTCGTGGTGGCGGCGGGGACGTACCTGTTCGGGGTGATCGGCGCGCTGTTCGCGGTGCCCATCACCGCGATGGCCAACTCGATCGTCCGGTCGCTGGTCTCCACGAGCACAGGGCGGGACCTGCCGTCGTTGGCGGATATCCAGGGGCCGGATCACCCGCATCCGCACGAGCATCCGCACGGACACGCGCATGGCCACCCGCATGAGGAGCCCGTCGGCGACGATCGTGGCGCCGCGCGGGTCGGCGCCGGTGGATCCGCCGCCGCGGGTGGGGCATCAACAAATGGGGACGACGACGACAACGCCACCACCGGCCCCACAGATTCCGGACCCGGTCCGGCCGACTCGGACGGACCCGCGGGACGCTGACATGAACAGCACTAACGCGGGCGCGGCGGTGGAGATCGTGCGCTCGTGCGTGGTGGACGCACCCCGGCCTGATGTGTGGGCGCGGGTCGTCACGCCGGCCGGCGTGGCCGATGAGTTCGGGCCGCTGCTGACCATGCGTTTCCCGGCGGCGCTTGAGGGGGCGTCGATCGCCGAGGTGCCGCTGGGCCGGCCGCTCGGGCGGGCGTGGATCCTGCTGCTGGGCGTGCTGCCGGTGGAGTTCGACGACCTGGTGATCGTCGAGGTGGCCGAGTCCCGATTCTTCCGCGAGCGCTCCAGCCTGGGCTCGTGCCGGGTGTGGGAACACCACCGGCAACTCGAGGACGCCGGGCCCGGGGCGACCCGTGTGACCGACACCCTGCGGGCGCAGCCCAGGGGACTGCTGCCCGCGCCGGTTGTGCGATCTGTGGTGGGGGCGTTGTTCTCTCACCGGCATCGGCGGCTCCGGCGGGCCTTCGGGTAGGACAGATCACCTCGACATTGTCGGTGGTTGTACCCAGCTACCTTGTTGTGACAAGGTAGCTGCATGGAACAAGAGGTGCATTTTTCTGCGCTGCGCCGGGGCCTTCTCGAACTGCTTGTGCTCGCCTCTGTCGAGCACAAGGCCCGCTACGCGGGAGAGATCGTCGCGGCGCTCCGGGACGTCGAGTTCCCCGTTCAGGAGGGCACTGCCTACCCGCTGCTCAACAAAATGCGCCGCGAGGGTCTCGTGGACCACGAATGGCGGGAGTCCCCCAGCGGCCCGCCTCGCAAATATCTGTCGCTGACCCCCGCGGGTCAGCAGCGGCTCACGGAGTACCGGTCGTACTGGCAGAAACTCACCACCATGATCGAAAGGATCGGACGATGACAGGCACCAACACGACCCCCGTACAGATGAGATTGACCGGGCACTCGAACCCCTTCAGTCTCACCCCGGCCGCTCACGACGAGCTGCTGCGCTACCTCGAGCAGGCGCGGGATCGGCTCGCGGGCGACCCTGATGGTGACGAGAGCGTCCGTGACCTCGAATCGGCCATCGGCGACACACTCACCTCGATCGGCGAAGAGGCGGTCAGTGCGGACCGAATGCGGTCGATGCTCGGTGAGATGGGCCCGATCGCCGGCGAGCCGTCGACCCCGAGCCCGACAGAATCAGGTCCTGCGGCGCCGAGATGGTGCCGAGTCGGCGACGGCAAGTGGATCGCGGGGGTCTGCGCGGGAGTCGCTGCCGCAACCCGGGCATCGGTGACGTGGGTGCGCATCGCGATCGTGGCGATCATGATCGTGGCCACCGTCTTGCTCCTGCCCTTTGGTCACTATGTCGTACTGGTGTTCCTCGCTGCGTATGTCCTTGCCTATCTTGTGGCCGCGGTGGTGTTGCCGCCTGCAGTCGACATCGGGCGGAACGCTGCCATAACCGGGGCGCAGACACCGCGATAACAGGTGTGTACCGCCTGCGATAACGCTGTGCGGCACGGCGCTCATCACAGTGTGACGGGGAGAACTGCACAAAGAAGCGTCGGCAGCGCACACTGTTTTCAAGGGAGTCTCGCGGCGAAATACGACGCGGATGCCTGCCAGAGGGAGTTGCACATGCAGACTGCGATGCTTCACGGACGTGAGCTGGCCTACCGCGAGGCGGGGGCCGGCGAGGGCAAGCCCGTACTGCTGCTCATCCACGGTATGGCCGGCAGTTCCAACACCTGGCGGGAGATGATCCCGCGGTTGGAGCAGCGCTACCACGTCATCGCGCCAGACCTCCCCGGTCACGGCGACAGTTCGCCGGAGTTCGACGACTACTCGCTGGGCGCCATGGCCTCGGTGCTGCGTGACCTGCTGGTGGTCAAGGGCGTCTCGCGCTGCACGGTCGTGGGCCAGTCGCTCGGCGGCGGCGTCGCGATGCAGTTCGTCTACCAGTACCCGGAGTTCTGCGAGCGGATCGTGCTGATCGGCAGTGGCGGCCTGGGTAGGGAGGTCAACTGGATCCTCCGGACGTTGGCCGTGCCCGGTGCCGGACTCCTGATCACCAGTGCGGCGACGCCGATGGTCGTCGGTGTGGGCAACTCCGTGCGCCGGTTCTTCTACAACAAGGGCGTCCGCGCCGACTCGGCGGACGAGAACTGGGCGGCATTCGAGTCGCTCTCGCAGCCGGGGACCCGGCGGGCGTTCTTCAAGACCCTGCGCGCGGTCGTGGACAACAAGGGCCAGGCGGTGTCCGCCACCAACCGGTTCCACCTGGCGGGGCAGTTGCCGATCCAGGTGATCTGGGGTGACCGTGACCCGATCATCCCCGTCTCCCACGGCTACGCCACCCACGAGGCGATCCCGGGTAGTCGGCTCGAGATCATCGAGGGCTCCGGGCACTATCCGCACGTGGACAATCCGGCGGCGGTCGAGCGGATCCTGGTGGACTTCCTGTCCTCCACCGAGCCCGGATTCATCGACCACCAGGCGCTGGGAGATCTCGTCTCGGCGGGCGACACCCCGCTGGACTGACCGCCCGCGGCCGAGGGGGCTCAGGCCCGCCCGGCACCGAACGCGAGAAAGCCCCGGCCCCCGCGCGTTGCGGGGGCCGGGGCTCGTGGTCGCCTTCGGCGTGATCACGAGATCACCTGATCACGCCGGTAGTGACCGACTCTTACTCGGCGGTGACAGCCTCGGTCTCGGGGGCGGCGTCGGCGTCAGCCTCGGGGGCGGCGCTGAGTCCGTCGAAGCCGTCCAGCAGACCGGCCGAGCCGGAGTCGGCGGTCTCGGTCTCATCGCCCGTCTCGCCGTCGTCCGGGAGCTCGGCCTCGATGCCGCGGAGGATGTCGAGCGCACCACCGATGTCGCCGCTCATGGCCGCCTCGACAGCCGAGTCGGCGGTGGCCTCGCACTCATCGCCGGTCAGGCCGGGCACGACGCCCTCGGCCGAACCGAGGAAGTCGTAGGCCGAGACGGTGCCACAGAGCTGCATGGCGATGTCGGAGACCTCCTCGGGGGTGTCCACGTCGTCGCCGTTGGCGCCGTCCTCGTTGTTGGCGTCGTCGCCCGTCTCGTTGGCGGTCTCGACCTGCGCGGCCTGGGTGCCCTCGGGGTCGACGGTATCGACGTCCTGGGCGGCGGCCAGTCCCGCACCGGCGAAGGAGAGGGCAGCGGCGGATCCGATCACGGCAATGGTCTTCTTCATCGTGCGTTACCTTCCGTCGGGGTCACCGGGGCAGCTCCCCGGGGATCACGCGGCGACGGTAACCGCAGCCAGCGGAACTGTGCAGTGATGGCACTCACAGCACCGCGCGGCGAGGCCCGACTCTTATGCGCATGCGCTGCGCGAACGTTCCTGGGGCTAATTGTTTCTCATGTGCCGCCGCAGACCGCCGGCCGTTGCAGTCCGCCGCCCGGAGGGGGTCGCCGGGGTGGCTGGTTGCCGGACCGGGCGGGGTGGGGAATCCTTAGCGCATGAGTGGAACCGCCGAGATCTATGACGCCGTCCTCAACCCGGGCAAGCTGGAGCTGCTCCGGTCGTGGGTCCGCACCCAGTCGTGGTTCGACGGTGATCCGGAGCGCCTCGAGCAGGTGACCGCCTACCGGTTCGTCGACCCCGAGGGTGAGGTGGGCATGGAATCGTTCCTGCTCTCCGACGGTGCGCGCACCTTCCACGTCCCCGTGACCTACCGCGGCGCCGAGCTCGCAGACGCCGCCGACGCGCTGGTCGGGACGATGGAGCACTCGGTCCTCGGCCGCCGCTGGGTGTACGACGCCCCGGCCGATCCGGTGTACACGACCGAGGTGCGCCGCGTGATCAGCCACCGCGACGCCGCCGCCGACCACCTGCAGGTCGAGGACGGCAGCGTCACCCCGTCGCCGGTCAACATCCGCGGAGGCGGCGAGGGCGGGGCCGAGGGGATCGACGCCCCGCAGGTGATCCGTGTGGTCTCGGAGGACAATGACGCCGAGTCGGATTGCCCACTGATCGGCTCTCCCGGAACCTTGACCGGCACGTGGGAGGACGCCGACGGTCGGCATACTGCTGTCCTCGTCGTCGTCGACTGATCTTCACGACGCCGCGCCGCGCGGCGCGGAACAGGCCCGGCCACCGGCGTCATCGGAACAGGCCCGGCCACCGGCGCCGGCCACGCCACCCCCATAACGCGAAGCACCGCCCCACCTGGAGGACAGGTGGGGCGGTGCTTTTTCACTCACCGACCCGCGTGGGGGCCGGTCGGGCCTGAGGGGGCCTGGTTTGAGGCGGTCTGGCGCCGGGGTCGGGTCAGGCCGTCTTGATGGCCGAGACCTCGATCTCGAGGGTGACCTTCTCGGAGACGAGCACGCCGCCGGTCTCGAGCGCGGCGTTCCAGGTCAGGTCGAAGTCCTTGCGCTCGATGACGGTCTTGCCCTCGAAGCCGGCGCGCAGGTTGCCGAACGGGTCGGTGGCGGTGCCCTCGTAGTCGAACGGGATGGTGATGGACTTGGTGTTGCCCTTGATGGTGAGGTCGCCGGTCACGTCCACGCCACCGTCGCCGTTCGCGGCGATCGAGGTGGAGACGAAGGTCAGCTCGGGGTAGGTCTCCATGTCGAAGAAGTCGTTCGACTTGAGGTGGCCGTCGCGGTCGGCGTTGCGGGTGTCGATCGAGGTGGCGTTGATGGTGACCTTGGCCTCGGCGCCGGAGATGCCGGCCTCGGGGACGGTGACGGTGCCCGTGAAGTCGTTGAACGAGCCGCGGACCTTGGTGATCATCGCGTGGCGGGTGACGAACCCGAGGCGGGTGTGGGTGTCGTCGAGGGTCCAGGTGCCGGTCAGGTCGTTGAGGTTGGTGGTCATGGTGACTCCTTTGAGGTTGGGTCCCGGCCGTGTGGCCGGGTGTCTCTCTGTCTGTGGTTCCCACCATAGGCCCGAGTTGGTGACGTGTCAACAAGGGGTGAGTGTGTCTCCCCTCACGCGCTACTGCCGTGACAGGGAAGGGGGCCGGGCGTCAACGGCCCGCCCGGCCCCTGTGCGATCTCGCCTGGTCAGGCCCTGGTCAGGCCACGTGCCGCCGGAGGAAGTGCACCGCATGGGCCACCGCGCGGTCGTGGCATGGCCGTCCGGGGAACAGGTCGAAGTGGTCGCCCGGGTAGTGCCGGACCTCGGCGCGCGCGGTGAACGCGGCCGTCGCCGCGGCGTGTGGTGGGGCGCTGCGGTCCAGGTCGGCGATCTGGACGAGAAGGGGGACGACGACGAGGTCTGCCGCCGCCTTCGCGGGCCGGAACGAACCCAGCTCCGTGCCGATGGAGGCACCCACCTCGTTGCGCCAGGTGGGCCCGGCGACGGAGGTGTACGCCTCCTCGTAGCCCTCCAACGACAGGAGGGCCGTGGATCCGGGCGGGCCGGCCAGCGCGAGCAGGGGTTCGGGTCGGCCCGTCGCCGCTACGGCCTTCGCGGCGATCGCGGTCCCCGTCGCCCGCAGCAGGGAGGTGGGCTTGTGCAGCTTGGCGGCGGCGACGGCTGCGGCCCGGCCGTCGACCAGCGGGATCATGGAGATCACCGCCGCCACGTCCTCCCGTCCGCGGGTCACCTCCAGAACGTGTCCGCCGGACAGCGAGCAGCCCCAC
>NZ_JAALDM010000226.1 GCF_014144865.1 Dietzia aerolata
CCGGCGGGATCGGCCGGGTGATCGGCGCGCCCTTCGGGGCGGTCGGCAAGCTCGCCGCCACCAACGCCGGACGCAACACCCGCCGCACCGCGGCCACCGCGTTCGCGCTCACCCTGGGGCTGACCCTGGTCGCGGCGTTCGGCACGCTCGGCGCCACCACCAAGGAGAGCATCAGCGGGATCATCGACCAGGACATCAACGCCGACGTGGTGGTACAGGGCGTCGCCTCCCAGGGCCCGCCGGTGCCGCTGCCGGGGGCGATCGAGCAGCGGATCGCCGGTGTGGACGAGGTGGGCGAGGTCGCGTACCTGGCGTTCGCGTTCGGCCTGATCGGCGGCGAGCAGCAGCTCATCTCCGCGGCGGGCGGACCGGTCGAGGAGCTGATCGACGCCAGGGTCGTGGACGGTTCCCTCCAGCCGGAGGAGGACTCGCTGGTCGTGTCGCGTTCCGTGGCCCGGGACAAGGGGTGGACCTACGGTACGACCGTGCCACTGGTCGGGCCCGACGGCAGCGAGTACACGCTGCGGGTCACCGGCGTCTACGAGGACTCCCAGGTCCTCGGCCAGTTCTACATCGGTAGTCAGATGTACGAGCAGCTGGTGCCGGAGACCCTGCGGACCACCTTCAACGTGCTCGTCACCCCGGCGGAGGGCTACACCTCCGAGCAGGCGCTCGAGGCGGTCACCGCCGAGCTGGCGGACACGCCCATCGCGATGGTGCAGAACAAGCAGGAGTACATCGACCAGCAGACCGGCGGGGTGGACCAGCTGCTCACGATCATCTACGCACTGCTCGGCCTGGCGCTGGTGGTGGCGGTGCTCGGGATCGTCAACACCCTGGCGCTGTCGGTGATCGAACGCCGCACCGAGATCGGCATGCTGCGCGCCGTGGGCATGCAGCGCTCCCAGGTGCGGCGCACGATCAACCTCGAGTCCACGCAGATCGCCGTGTTCGGCGCGCTCATCGGCGCCGCGATGGGCGTCTACCTGGGCTGGGCGTTCGTCACCGTGCTCGCGGGCAGTGGCCTGCAGATGACGACCATCCCGTGGGGGATGATCGGGATCGTGCTGGTGTGCTCGGCGTTCGTGGGCGTGCTGGCCTCACTCTGGCCGGCGCACCGCGCCGCCAAGACGGGCCCGCTCGAAGCGATCACGGACTAGCATGTCCCCCTTAGCTGAGTGGTGACCCGCGAGACGGTGGCCCGGCGGGGCAGACACAGTCACGTCTTCGCCAGTTCGCCGATGGGCAGTGGGAATGGAGTGGGACCATGGCCGCCGACACTATGCATTAGGTGGTGCCGAGCACGTGGTGACGTGGACTTGGAAAGAAACTTAATGAAAGAACGTGCGCCAGCTTCACGTGCTGTTGGCAGCATCGAAAAAGCAAAAGTGGTGTCCTGTGTCCTTCGCGGCTGAGGGGGGAGTGCGGCGGATGCGGCGGCTTTGTTCTGTGAGTGTGAAAAGATCGGACTCTCTGCCGTCCATGATCGGCAATCGCATCGAGGAGTTTCTGGTTTATGCGTGCATTCCGCACTGGTAGTGCTGTCCTGACGGTTGCATCCATCGCCGCCGTGACCTTGGCCGGCTGCGGCTCGTCCGCTGGCGGCGCTGCTGCACAGGAGGAGGCCAGCGCTGAACTCGCCCAGGTCGTGGCTGAGTATCTTCAGGGCCAGCCTGGAACGGCTTACCTGATCGAGTACGGCAAAACCGTGCAGCTGGACATGACCGATCCGCGTATCCAAGCAAAGTATGACCGCGAGGAAAGCTTGGGTGATGTTTTAAACGGATACGTCTTGGGTGAGTACGAGGAGCATCGTGATTGGACGCCGATGCTCGACATTAGGGTAGATAATGCGCGCATTCTTGATGGCGCGTACATTTGCCTCGACTTCACATTGGCGAACAATATCCCTCCAATGTCGGGCCTATCTGGAGAAACGGAGGACGGCAAAGGCTGGGCGGCATTTCTTCCGACAGCACCTATTACCAAGGCTCAGATAACCCTACGTGAATTAAGTCAGCACGCGACCGTCGACAAGGAGATATTGGAATCATCGGAGTGGTTGCCGATTAGCGAGCAGGTCGAAT
Source organism: Dietzia aerolata (assembly GCF_014144865.1). Taxonomy (GTDB): domain Bacteria; phylum Actinomycetota; class Actinomycetes; order Mycobacteriales; family Mycobacteriaceae; genus Dietzia; species Dietzia aerolata. The sequence continues at coordinate 2,088 of NZ_JAALDM010000226.1, forward strand.
ACGGTCTCCCCGGATTGATATACGACGAGGAAACTCGGACTGAGACTCAATCAGGATTGGTGTTCGCCGAACTGGGCGAGAGTGTCGAGGGTGGCCACTCCTATGACGAGAGTCGCGACTCCGCTCTCAATGGCAGGACGGCCCTGCCGGCTGGCGGCCAGTTGGACATGACTCGCTGTTGGTCGAAGCGAGAGGTGTTCAGCATTAACTTTCAAGGTGATGAGCAGGGGAGACTGCCTGAGGCGATGCGTAGCGGAGGTTTTGTGGTGGGGATGGAGATAGTGGTCGACACCCGCCACGCGATCGTCGCGGTGCCATTTGGGATTGCCGAATAGGCCAGAATCATCTGCCGTCAGCTCGTCCGGGCGACATCGCGGCGGACGCACTGGGTAAGCAATGGCGCGCCCTGTCCACCCGCTCGGCATACTCGCAATCAGCTACCGCGCGGCCGTAAGGGGAGACACCGCCTTGCCGCCCGCTCGTGGAGCTCGCGCACCTCGTCGTCGAGTCCCGGCACGGGGCCGGCGACGGGGATGCCGGGCGCGACCTGCGTGATCGACAGCCCGGCCACCGGCCCCGGCGCCACGCCCAGCTCGGCCATCCACGCGGCGTACTGCGCGCCGCTGGAGGCGAACACGATCCGGCCGAGCCCCACCAGGGCGTGCGCGGCGCTGCACATGGGGCAGTGCTCGCCCGAGGTGTAGACCGTCGCCGCGGCGCGCTCGTCGGGCGTCAGGTTCTCGGCGGCCCAGCGGGCGATCGCGAA
>NZ_JAALDM010000227.1 GCF_014144865.1 Dietzia aerolata
GCTCGGCTGGCCCGCGGCGACGGTGCCGTGCGGCGCCACCCACACCCCGCTGGGGCGCCACCTGCCCACGTCGGTGCAGCTGGTGGGCCGCCCCGGGTCCGAGGCCACTCTGTTGGCGCTGGCCGCCGCGATCGAGCGGTCAGCCGGGCAGACCGACCCGCGCTGAGTCTCGCGTCCGGAACACCCCTGCCCGAAATGGAACATGTTGCAGAAATTGGTCACCAGCGGGTACAAGTGACGCTGGTCAGCAGACCTGACCCCGGGCGCCGACACCGGTCGGCCCGCACCGATAACCGAAGGAGATCTCCATGATCGACAGCAGTACCGGCAGCGCACTCGGCGACATGACCACCGGCTTCCTCGGGGCCACCGTGGACATGCTCGTCGGGTTCCTGGAGAAGTCCGGCGAGCTCTTCTTCGGCAGCGCCTCCTGACGCCTCCCACCACAGCCGAGGACCCGGCACCCGCGTCGACGGGGCCGGGTCTTTCCGCATATGCGATCAGCCCGTTCGACCAGGCGTACACCGGGCCGAGGGACTCGACCGGCGCGGTTCAGCCCTCCGGCAGTTCGGCGAAGCGCGCCTTGACATCGTTGTACCAGCCCAGCGACTGACGGGGCCGCAACCAGCGCCCCTTCATGTCCTTGCGCGCGGGCCCGTGCGCCTCATCACCGGCCTTGACGCGCTCCTTGAGGTGGGCGTCCTGGGCGTTGATCACGTCGTCGGCCGTCTCTCCGTGGTGGGCGAGGTCGCAGGGGCCGCCCAGGTCCTTGCAGGTCATGGTCTTCACGATGAATCATCCCTCTCGGGTCGTGGCCGCGGACCGTCCGCGTGCCCTACTCCTCTGACGACCCCGGCGCGTCGGATGTGACGGGGCACGTGCGTCGACGTCGACGCACGCCGTGCAGGACGCGCTCCTCGGCCCGGAAATCGATCCGGCTCACCACCCCGTCCTCGACCAGGAAGTCGAACGCCACCCGGGCGGCACCACGGTCGAACCACGCGGCACCCGGGCGATCGTCGACGAACACCGGCAGCGCGGCCGCGGCGGCCCCGTTGAAGAACTCCGCGACGGCATCCCGCCCCTCGATGCGCTCCGGGGTGCCGATCCCCACCGCGACGGGGTCGCCGACCACCACGACGTCCGGTGCGAGCAGGCTCACGAGTCGGGCGAACTCGCCGTTGCGTGCGGCGGCGAGGAAGGCGTCGACCACCGCGGCGTCCGCCGCCCCCTCCACCCCGTCCGTCGCGTCGCGGCCCGGAGACAGTCCCCCACCGACCCGGGCGCGCGCCCGGGAGGCCAGCTTGCGGGCGGCCGCCGGGGTGCAGTCGAGGATCTCGGAGATCGCGGCGAACTCGACCCCGAACGAATCGTGGAGCACGAACGCCACCCGCTCCGTCGGGGACAGACGATCCACCACGACGTGCAACGCGGCGCCCACGGAGTCGACGAGCACCACGTCGTCGACCGGGTCGACCGGCGAGACGGCGGGGCGAACGGCGCCGGTGTCGTCCGCGACCGGCACCGGGACCCGGGCCTTGAGCCGGTCCAGGCAGAGCCTCGTGACGACAGTGGTCAGCCACGCACCTGGGGAATCGATGGCCGAGACGTCGGCGCGATCGAGCCGGAGCCACGCCTGCTGGACGATGTCCTCGGCCTCGGCGGGATCGGCGAGGATCCGAGCAGCGAGCCGGACCAACCGTGGCCGGTCGGCGGTGAAGAACTCCAGTACCCGATCCCGGTCCACCCCCGTGACTCTAGAAGACCGGTCGGGGGCTGGGACGGCGATCAGTGCATCACGATCTACGCGTACTGCTGCACGATCCGCCGCTTGACCAGCTTCCCGGTGGGCGTGCGCGGCAGTTCGTCCACGAAGTCCACGCCGCGCGGCAGCTTGAAGTCCGAGATCGTGCCGCGGAGCGCGGCCAGGATCTCCTCGGCCAGCGCCGGCCCGGGCTCGTGCCCCTCGGCCGCCACCACCACGGCGTGCACCCGCTCCCCCATCTCCTCGTCCGGCAGGCCGATCACCGCGACGTCCTCCACGGCCGGGTGCAGCACGAGCGCGTTCTCGATCTCCTGCGGGTAGATGTTCACGCCGCCCGAGATGATGGTGAACGCCTTGCGGTCGGTCAGGTAGAGGAAGCGGTCCTCGTCCAGGTAGCCCACGTCGCCGAACGTCGCCCAGGTCGGGTGGTCGGGGTGGCGGACGGAGGCCGTCTTCTCCTCGTCGCCGTGGTACGAGAAGGTGTTCTCGTCGTTCTGCCAGTAGATGGTCCCGATCTCGCCGGCCGGGAGCTCCTTGCCGTCGTCGTCGCAGATGTGGGCGTGGCCCTTGAGCCCGTCGCGCCCCACCGAGCCCGGCTGCTCGAGCGCCTCCTGCGAGTTGATGAACGTGATGCCCATCCCCTCGGTGGCCGAGTAGTACTCGTGGATCACCGGACCCCACCAGTCGATCATGCGGCGCTTGACCTCGGGCGGGCACGGCGCGGCCGCGTGGATGGCGTGGGTCAGACTCGACAGGTCGTACCTGGCACGGGTCTCGTCGGGCAGCTTGAGCATGCGCACGAACATGGTGGGGACCCACTGCGAGTGCGTGACCTCGTACTCCTGGATGAGCCGCAGCGACTCCTCCGGGTCGAACCGGTCCATGAGCACCACCGTGCCGCCGACGGAGTTGACCACGCCGCAGAAGCGCAGGGGCGCAGCGTGGTACAGCGGGGCCGGGCAGAGGTACACACTGTCCGCGTCGAAGCCGTAGAGGAAGCTGAACACCGGCGTGTAGTAGTCCGGCACCTCGCCGATCTGCCCCTCCGGCGGGTCCACGCGCACGCCCTTGGGCCGGCCGGTGGTGCCGGAGGAGTAGAGGAAGTCGTGGCCGCGGGGCTGGTCGGCGGGCGCCTCGGTGGGCTGGCCCTCGAGCAGGGTGCGGTAGTCCTCGAAGCCCTCCAGCGCGCCGCCGAACACCACGCGGTGCTCCACGCCCGGGTTGGCGCCGGGCGAGAGGTCGACGTGCTCGGCCACCGGCGCGGAGACGAACAACGCCCGCGCGCCGCAGTCCCCGATGATGTAGGAGGACTCATCCGGGGTGAGGTGGTGGTTGATCGCGGCGATGTAGAGGCCGACGCGCAGCGCGCCCCAGTAGATCTCGATCATCTCGAGGGTGTTGTCCGAGACCACGGCGATCGTGTCGCCCGGCTTCAGGCCCCAGTCGTCGACCAGGAGGTGCGCGAGCTGGGCCGATCGGGCCTCGAGCTGGGCGTAGGTGATCGTCTCGCCGGTCGCGGGGCGGATCACGGCGGGCTTGTCGGGCGTGGTGGCGGCGAAGGCTCCTGGGAACATGTTCCGACCCTAGCGCCCGCATGTGACGCGCGTCACCGGTTTCGGACCACGGTCCAACTCGCCGGACACAGGCGCCGCGGCCGGGTGCCGGACACCCCTTTCACGCTGCCGGGGCGGAGGCGGCGGGGCACCGCCCCCGCGACCGGTCAGGAGTACATGCGCGGGTGCAGCCGGCCGATGTAGGGCAGGTCGCGGTAGCGCTCGGCGAAGTCCAGGCCGTAGCCCACCACGAACTCGTTGGGGATGTCGAAGCCGATCTCGAGGATGTCCAGATCGGCCTTCACGGCGTCGGGCTTGCGCAGCAGGGTGACGATCTCCAGCGACCGCGGGTTGCGGGTCTTGAGGTTGCGCATCAGCCACGACAGGGTGAGGCCGGAGTCGATGATGTCCTCGACGATGATCACGTCGCGGTCCGCGATGTCGCGGTCGAGGTCCTTGAGGATCCGCACCACGCCGGAGGAGCTGGTGGAGGAGCCGTACGAGGAGACGGCCATGAACTCCATCTCGGACGGGATGGGCAGGGCCCGCGCGAAGTCGGAGACGAAGATCGCAGCGCCCTTGAGCACGCAGATCAGCACGACCTCCTGGTCGGTGTCGGCGTACTTGGCGCCGATGGTCGCGCCCATCTCGGCGATCCGCTCGTGGAGGGTCTCCTCGCTCAGCAGCACCGATTCGATCTCGTCCGCGTACTTCTCCGTCGTCATCTAGCTCCCCGCTCCGCTCGGCCCGTCGATCTCCAGGACCACCTTTCCATGCCGACGCCGGACGACCAACCTGGTCACCCGAACCCCGCCGGGGCCACCGTCGCGACCACGCGATCCGCCTCCCCCGGCAGCCTCGCCGGCACCCCCCACGGCCACGCCGCCCTGCCCCCGCCAGTCGGTCACGAGCGCCGC
>NZ_JAALDM010000228.1 GCF_014144865.1 Dietzia aerolata
ACGCCGCCCACCGGCGCCTACCGTGCGAAGGGCACGCTGACCCTCGCCACGGCCGACGGCCCCAGGCGGTACGAGGTCGCGCTCGTGGGACGCCGCCTCGAGCTGCGCGCCGTGGTGGATCAGGTGGGTCCGGCGGAGGTGCCGGGCGGCGGAGTGCCTGGCGGCGGGGGGGCGGTCCCTGACGGCCTGGTGGTGATCGGCGTCGATATGGACGACGACGACGTCGGCGGCTTTCTCGACGACGCGGTGCTGACCCCCGGTGAGACGATCGACGCCGAGGCCATGTTGGGTCTGCATCCATACCTGGTCGGCGATCCGGACTCTAGCGATGTAGAGGAATGGATCTACGACGAACAGCGAACCGCGCCGGTCACCGGCAGCGCGGTGATGCTCTCGGATCCGGAAGATCCCGACGCATTCGATCCAGCTTTCACGCCCTGACCTAGGGCTGGGCGGGAATCATCGGCCGCCACCCCCGTTCCCTCGGCCGGGTTGTGGACCGATTGGGTCGGCATCACCCCGACCACGTGCGTATAGTGGCGCTGAAAACGGTGGTGTGTCACGCGTTCGGGGGGAAAAGGTGGCCCCACTGTGGGGGTGCCGCACAGATGAGTTGAGGAGACCTCGTGGACGAGGAGAAGACCGGCCGGGGCGCCGGCGATGCCCAGCAACGCAAGCGTGACCTGGCGTCGGTGCGGCGCGCGATCGCCGCGTTGCGGGATACCACCGGCATCCCGGTGACCATCGGCGGCGTGGTCGGGGAGGGGCACACCCTCGTGCTGTCGGAATCGCTCGGCATGCGCACCTCCGCCATGAAGGACCTCAAAGTGCACTACGGCGCCGGCGTCGGCGGACGCGTCATGGCCACCGGCAAGCCCGTCGGCGTGGCCGACTACCCGCGGGCCGGCGTCATCACCCACGAGTACGACTTGCCGGTCCTGTCCGAGGGGCTGCGCTCGATGGCCGCCATCCCCGTGGTGGTGGGCAAAGACGTGCGCGCCGTCCTCTACGCCGGCGTGCACTCCTCGGTGCGGTTCGGCGAGAAGGTCCTCAACCAGATGGCCGCCACCGCCCGCGCCCTCGAGCAGGAGATCGCGGTCAACGACGCGCTCGCCGCCCGAGGCGCCGCGCCCGTCGGCCCGGGCGCCGGCG
>NZ_JAALDM010000229.1:0-15369 GCF_014144865.1 Dietzia aerolata
GGCACCGGCGGCCCCGACAGCCCCTGCAGCCCCGGTTGCGCCAGCAGCCCCGGCAGCGGCGTGCACCGCGGTGACGGCGGGCGCGCCCTTGGTCAGGGTGCCGGTCTTGTCGAACAGGACGGCGTCGACCGTGCGCATGCTCTCCAGCGCGAGCCGGTCCTTGATGAGCACGCCGCCGCGGGCCGCGCGCTCGGTGGCGATCGAGACGACCAGCGGGATCGCCAGCCCCAGCGCGTGCGGACACGCGATGACCAACACCGTGATCACGCGGATCACGGCCTGCTCCGGGGTGCCGACGAGCAGCCAGACGACGACAGTGATCAGTGCCGCGCCGAGCGCGAACCAGAACAGCCACGCCGCCGCCTTGTCGGCGATCCGCTGCGCACGGGAGGAGGAGTTCTGGGCGTCCTCGACGAGTTTCTGAATACCTGCCAGCGCGGTGTCGCTGCCGACCGCGCTGATCCGCACGCGCATCCCGGAGTCGGTGGCGACCGTGCCGGCGACCACGGTGTCCCCCTCGGAGCGCCGAACGGTCTGCGATTCGCCGGTGATCATCGACTCGTCCATGCTTGCCGTGCCCTGCACCACCACACCGTCGGCGGGAACGCTGCCACCGGGTCGGATGATCACAACGTCCCCCACGCGGAGGTCGGCGGGCGAGACGATGACGACGTCGTCGTCGTCAACCTTCTCGGCTTCATCCGGCAACAGTGCTGCCAGGGAGTCGAGGGCCGAGCTGGTCTGGGCGAGGGAGCGCATTTCCACCCAGTGGCCGAGCAGCATGATGACGATCAGCAGCGCGAGTTCCCACCAGAATTCGAGCTCGTGACCGAGCAGGCCGAGCGTCGAGCCCCACGAGGCGACGAATGCGACTGTGATGCCGAGGCTGATCAGCAGCATCATCCCCGGTTGGCGGGCCTTGATCTCGTCCCAGCCGCCAGTGAGGAAGGGTTGGCCGCCCCAGACGTACATGACGGTGCCCAGGATCGGCGCGACCCACAGGCCCCAGCCTGTGACCTCGTAGCCGAGCAGCATGGCGAACATCGGCGAGAACGCGACGGTCGGGATGCCCAGCGCGAGCATGATCCAGAACAGGCGCCGGAACACCTGGACGTGGTGGCCGTGGTGGCCGTGGCCGCCGTGACCAGCATGATCACTGTGTCCCGCATGCCCCGCGTGCGGGTCGTGCCCCGCGTGCACCTCGTGCGGGTCGTGCCCCGCGTGCGGGCCATGGGCCTCATGCGCCTGGTGCGCCTCGTGCGCATGATGGCCCTGCTCGTGATGGCCGTGCTCGGTCGTCATCGTTCCCCCTTCATCTCGGTCCGGGTGTTCCACACAGCGCCAAACATACCCCAGGGGGGTATTTTCCTGTCGTCCTCAGCCAGTCCCGGGAAGAAGCCCCAGAACAGAGCGCCCGGCGCGCGACTACTGCCCGTCGAGCAGCCCCTGCATCTCGTCGATCTCCGCCTGCTGGGTCTCGATAATCGTCCGGGCCATGTCGATCGCCGGCTGGTAACTCCCGTCCTCCACCTCGTCCTCCGCCATGGCCACCGCGCCCTCGTGGTGGGCGATCATCTGCTCCAGGAACAGGTCCGCGGCCTCGGGTCCGGGTGCGTCGGAGAGCTCCTGCAGGTCCTCCTCGGAGAGCATGCCCTCCATCTGCGACATGTCATGGCCGCCGTGGTCTCCCTCCGGCATCATCGGCTCGCCCCACTGCTCGAGCCACTCGGTCAGCTGCGCGATCTCCGGCCCCTGTGCGGCCTTGATCTCCTCCGCGAGCGTGGTGACCTCGGCAGGGACCCCGTCCTTGGCCAGGATGATGTCGCTCATCTCGATGGCCTGCTCGTGGTGCGGCAGCATCATCTGGGCGAACATCACGTCGGCCTCGGAGTGCTGTGACGACACCTCCGACGTACTCGTGGCACTCTCGCTGCTCGCCGTGGTTTGGACAGCGGTAGTGGTCTCGCTCTCCGTGCCACTCTCATCGCCGGTGCACGCGGACAATCCCAGCACGGCTACGGCGGCAGCGGCGGTCAGTACAAGCTTCTGTCGATTCATCTGTGGGTACCTTTCTTCGGCAGACCTTCGGGCCCGCGGTTTGACTACCTGGCCGGTCAAGCGAGGTAGGACAGTGTGGTCATCATTCCGGCTTCCTGGTGATAGGCGTTATGACAGTGCATCGCCCACTGGCCGGGGTTGTCCGTGTCGAACTCGATCTCGATGCTGCGCATCGGGCGGATTGTGACGGTGTCCTTGCGGAGTCCGCTGTCCGCGAGCGCGAATGTGTGTCCGTGGAGGTGCATCGGATGGAACATGTCAGACATATTTCGCAACCGGATCCGCACCCGTTCGCCACCGTTTACCTCGAGCGGCGCCGAGTCGGGATGCGCCCGCCCATTGAGAGTCCACCTGTACGGAGACATCGATCCGCCGAGGTCGACGCTGAGGTAGCGGTCATGCCCCTTTCCCGGAAGCCGCACCTCTTCAGCCGGCGAGAGGTCCGTACCCAGCAGTGGCGATCGGTCCAACTCATCGGGCCTCGACTGATTCGGCACGTCACCCATCGCAGTGCGGACGAGGGCCCGAGCGTGTCCGGCCTTCCCTTCGGCGTCGGCGTACATCGGAAAGGCTCCGTCGCCGAGAGTGACCATGACGTCGAAACGTTCTCCCATGCCGATCAACAGGGAGTCGGTCTCGACCGGCATAACCGGGAAGCCGTCCGTGTGGGTGACGGTCATCCGGTGCCCTCCCAGCGCCACCCGGAAGGCGGTGTCAGCCCCCGCGTTGACGAATCTGATCCTGACCCGGTCCCCCGGAGATGCATTCCAGACCTGCATGTCCTCGGAGGGTCGTCCATTGATCAGATAGGTCGGATAGCTGACATCCCCCGCGCTGCCGAGGATCGGCGACATCATCGAGCCATCGCCGCCGTACATGTTCATCATGCCGTGCCGCCCCCCGAGATTGCCTGAGCCGCTGACGGCGCCGCCGCCAGCGCCGATCCCCAGGTCACGGGAGACATCGTCCGGCGTGCGCCCCATCCCATCGAGCCAGTCGTCCAGGACCACAACCCATTCGTTGTCGTAATCCCCCGGATCTTCCGGATCATCAATGAGCACCACGCCGTACAGTCCGCGATCCAGCTGCAGTCCCGAATGGGAGTGGTAAAAATACGTGCCCGGATCCGGGGCGGTGAAGTCGTAGGTGAACCTCGAGCCGGGAGCAATCGGCTCCTGCGTTAGCCCGGGCACCCCGTCCATGTCATTGCGCATGGCGATTCCGTGCCAGTGCACGCTGGAATCCTCGGGCAACCGGTTGTCGACAACAATCTGCAGCCTTTCTCCAGCCCTGGCACGGATGAGTGGGCCCGGCAACTGGTCGTCATAGGCCCAGGTGGTGGCCAGTCGTCCGCCGAGATCCACGTCGACCGGGCGGGCCGTCAGCCGCGTGGCGACCACCTTCTGCCCGGGAAAGCGACGCCCCTCTTCAAGACGACGCACCAGGTCCGAGGAGCCCATCACCCGGTTACCTGTAGCGGTGCCCGGACCTGTACACGCGGCCAGAGCCCCGGCACCGGCGAGGAGTGAGCCAAACAGGAATGCACGGCGCGAGAACGACGACGACACACTGCGTGGCTGGACAGCGCGCCACTGGCATTCATCGCTCATGAAGCCCCTCGACAGCGTCAGCCGCTCCACGTGACCGGCTCGTTCCCACTGTTGCGTCGGCAACCCGCCGGCCACGCACCCCACCGAGCACGCTGATCAGCAGAGTCACGACGAGCCCCCACAGGACAACGACGAACGCGACCAGGAGCACTACGTCGATCCAGGTCATGTCGCCCCCTCTCGGTGCTTCGTCGCATCGGCGTGGTGCCGCCTCTTCCCGGCCCGCGGCGGACCGGGCCATCGAGAACCAGTCTCGAACGCCCACCCCAGGATTCGGATGAGGATTTCGTCAAGGTCTGATGAAGTTCGCGCCCGCGACACGTGTCAGGAACAGCGACATGGCGATGATGGATCCATGACCGCACCTCAGCTACGGGCGATGATCGTCGAGGACGAACCGGAGATCGCCGACCTCATCGGCAGCTACCTCACGCGCGACGGGTTCGACGTCTCGACCGCGCATGATGGCCATGCCGCCGTCGGCCTCATCCGAGAGGTCGACCCGGACGTGGTGGTACTCGATCTCGGACTACCCGGGCTCGACGGGATCGAGGTGTGCCGCCAACTGCGCACCTTCTCCGACGCGTACGTCGTCATGCTCACCGCCCGCGCCGAGGAGGTCGACACACTCATCGGGCTGTCCGTCGGGGCCGACGACTACATGGCCAAGCCGTTCAGCCCACGCGAACTCATGGCCCGCATCCAGGTCATGCTGCGCCGCCCCCGGACCACCGGATCGCTGGGCACCCCGACCAGTTCGACCGCCGCGGGCACGGCCGAGCGGCCCCGGGATCTGCGGACCATCGGCGCGCTCACCCTGGACGTCGACGGTCACGAGGTCACCGTCGACGGCACCCCGGTCCGGCTGACCAGGACCGAGTTCGACCTGCTGGCCACACTCACGCGGGATCCCGGCGTCGTGCTGACCCGCGAACAACTCATCGCCGCGATCTGGGGCGCCGACTGGATCGGGGACACGCACCTGGTCGACGTCCACATCGGCCATCTCCGGCGAAAGCTCGGCGACACCGCCGCGCGCGGAGCCTACGTCCGCACCGTCCGCGGTGTCGGCTACCGAACAGGGGATGGACGATGAGCGAGCGCACCAGTTTCGGAACGCGCCTTCTGGCGGCACTCGCGCTGGTCACGGTCGGCTTCGCCATCAGCGCCTGGGTCGTGGGTGCGCTCCTCGCCCCGGGGATTTTCCACGATCATCTCGAGATGGCGGGACTGTCCCAGGACTCCTCCGAGGCGGCCCACATGGAGGAGGCGTTCCGTTCCTCGATGGCCTTGTCGTGGGCGGTCGCCCTGGCCGTCTCCCTGATCCTGTCGCTACTCGTCAGCGGATACATGACGCGGCGCCTACTCCGGTCCATCTCACCCGTGACGCACTCCGTCCGCGAGGTCGCGGCCGGCCAGTACGGGACACGCGTCAACAAACCGGGAATCGGCCGCGAGTTCGACGAACTCGTTGGCAGTTTCAACGAGCTCGCCCGCAGACTCGACGCCACCGAGACGACCCGCAGACGGATGCTCTCGGACCTCGCGCACGAGATGCGGACGCCTCTCGCGACGATCGAATCCCACCTGGAAGCGGTTGAGGACGGGGTCCGCGACCTTGACCCGGCCACGCTGACCATCCTGCGAACGGCCACCGGACGTCTGGAGCGACTCGCCCACGACGTCGGCGCCGTCTCGCTCGCCGAGGAGCACCTCACCCGCCTCGTCACCGCCGAGACCGACACCCACAGCGTCATCGCGGAAGCGGTCGACGCGATCCGACCCGAATACGCGGACAAGGGCGTGGAGATCCTCTCCGACCTCGGCCGTCCCGTCCCGATCACCGTCGACGCCGACCGGATCAATCAGGTGCTCGGCAACCTCCTCCACAATGCACTCCGCCACACCGCTGGTGGCGGAACCGTCACCGTATCCAGCCGCTCGCTGCACGGATACGCGCAGATTGCCGTCACCGACACCGGCGAGGGCATCGCCCCCGAGCATCTGGACCACATCTTCGACCGCTTCTATCGGGTCGACACCGCCCGGGACCGACAGCACGGTGGCAGCGGGATCGGTTTGACCATCAGCCGAGCCCTCGTAGAGGCCCACGGCGGGCGTATCCGCGCGACCAGCGACGGACCCGGACGCGGGGCACTATTCGTGATTGACCTCCCGATCACGTAGCCGGCCGCTCGCGGACGACCTCTGGTGAACGTGACACGCTTCACAAAATTGCATGCTCTGCAAACTTGCAGTGACTGCAACTTGAGCGCATTATCGTCTGGTGCACCCCGACGACCCCCTCGACGCCAGCGCCCCCGCCGACCCGGCACCGTCCGGCCTCCGCGAAGCCAAGAAGGCCCGCACCCGCGCAGACCTCGCCCGTGCGGCACTGCTCCTCGCCGCCGAGGAGGGCCTGCACGGCACCACCGTGGAGGCGATCGCCGCCCGCGCCGGTGTCTCACCCCGCACGTTCTTCAACTACTTCGATTCCAAGGATGAGGCGGTCGTCCACCTGGGGGCCGACCGGTTCCGCCGACTGATGTCGACGCTCTTCGACGGTCCGCGGGCCGACGCACGCGGGACCGGGGTGAACGACGACGTCGTCGTCCCCTCCCCCTCCGCCGACCCGATCCTGCGGATCCGGGACGCAATGCTGGACTTCCTCCGCGACTCGGACGCCGACGCGGACGCCTCCGCCGACGACGACCTGATGAAGGCGGCGCTCGAGCGGGACCAGTCGCTGTACGGCACGCTCCACGCGACCATGACCGCGGTCGGCGCCGAGTTCGAGGCCGCCCTGACCACGCGCTACGCCGACGAGGCCGAGCGCGACCGGGCCCGGGTCGGACTGAGCGTCGCGCTGGGGCTCACGCAGACGGCCATGCAGTCCGCCCGCGCGGGCCGCACGGTCACCCCGATGGCCGACCAGGTCGCCCACTACTTCGGACTCCTCCACTCGGCGTTCGCAAGCCCCGCCACCACAGAAGCCCACCCCACAGAAGAAGGACCGACAACCTCATGACCAGCACCTCGACGGCGCAACCCGCGCCGACCGGGGACGATCCGATGACGCTCACCCCGCGTACGGTCTGGATCATCTTCGGCGCCCTCATGGCGGGCATGTTCCTCGCCTCACTCGACCAGTCGATCCTGGGCCCGGCCATGCCGACCATCGTCGGCGAGCTCAACGGCGTCCAGCACCAGGCGTGGATCATCACGATCTACATCCTCGCCGTGGCCATCACCATGCCGCTGTACGGCAAATTCGGCGACCTCTTCGGCCGCCGCAACCTCTTCCTGACGGCGATCGCGATCTTCACGATCGGCTCGATCGGCTCCGGCTCGGCCGGCTTCTTCACCGACCCCGCCACCGAGGCCGGTTTCTGGGAGCTCGTGGCCTGGCGCGGTGTGCAGGGCCTGGGCGGCGGCGGACTGATGATCCTGTCGCAGGCGATCATCGCCGACATCGTCCCGGCCTCCGAGCGCGGCAAGTACATGGGCCCGATGGGCGCTATCTTCGGCATCTCCGCCGTCGCAGGCCCGCTGCTCGGCGGCTTCTTCACCGACACCGCGCACTGGCGGTGGTGCTTCTGGATCAACGTGCCGATCGGCATCATCGCGTTCGTACTGGCGTGGAAGTTCATGAAGCTGCCCGTCAAGCACAGCACCGCCAAACTCGACTGGGCGGGCATCCTGTTCATGGTCCTGGGCACCGCCGGCCTGGTGCTCGTCACCGACCTCGGCGGCGACCAGCTGGCCTGGGATTCGCCCGGCATGATCGCCATGATCATCGGCACGGTCGCCAGCGTCATCGCCCTGGTGCTGGTGGAGCGGCGCGCGGACGAGCCGATCCTGCCTCTACACCTGTTCACCGGTCGCGTGTTCATCGTGGCCACCGTCATCGCGTTCATCCTGGGCGTGGCGATGTTCGCGGCGATCGGCTTCGTCCCCACGTTCCTGCAGATGTCCACCGGCACCTCGGCCGCCGGCTCGGGCCTGCTCATGATCCCGATGATGGTCGGCCTCATGGCCACCTCGATCGGCTCCGGCATCGCCATCACCAAGACCGGCAAATACCGCATCTACCCGATCGTCGGTATGGCCCTGACCACCGTCACGGTCATGGTGATGACGCAGATGACCGGCTCCACCCCGATCTGGCAGATCATGGGCATGCTGCTGTTCTTCGGCGCGGGCCTGGGCCTGGTCATGCAGGTCATCGTGCTGGCCGTGCAGAACGCGGTGGACCCGCACGAGGTGGGCGTCGCCACCAGTTCGAACAACTACTTCCGCGAGATCGGCGCGGCGATCGGCACCGCCTGGTTCGGCTCGCTGTTCACGGGCCGTCTCATCGACAACCTCACCGAGACGGTCGCCGCCAACCCGGAGCAGGCCATGGCCGCGGGCCTCAACCCTAGCGGGGTCACCCCGGCGTTCGTGGCAACCCTGCCCGACCCGCTCCACCAGGGCATCGTCGATTCCTACGCCAACGCCCTGGCCCCGGCGCTGTGGTTCATCGTCCCCGTCCTGGCCGTGGCGCTGCTATTCGCGTTCTTCCTGCCCCAGGTCAAGCTCAGCGACGAGGCCGGAATGATCGCCCGGGGCGAGGCCGTGTGGGACGACGGCACGGGCCAAGCCGCCGGTGGGAGCGACGGTTCTTTACAAGACCAAGACCAAGATCACGACGACGACAACGTCACCATCAGCCCCACCGGCGATTCCACACCCGAGCCGGCGTAACGAGCCTCTCCTCCCAAGACCAGCGATCACTCCCCCAGACCGAGAGTGATCGCTGGGCCACGGCAAGGCCACGGCAAGCGTCGCCACGGATACACCCGCAGACCGTGCCGTCTGATCAAGTCGCCATACCGAGACCGTAAAGCTGAGACCATACAGGCGTTTAGATTGCACGGTTTACGTACAGCGGCCGGTTTTCCCGCCGACGCAGGCGCGTAACTGACGCATCAGACGCTTAAGGGGCCAGCGCCAGCCTGGGCACCACCCACGTCGTGCTCCCGGCCTTCGAGCCGCGGGCGGTCATCGACGCCATGGAGAAGCATCGCATCACCGTGTTCCTCGGCGTGCCCACCATGTACCAGTTCCTCCTCCAGGACCCGGAGTTCGCCTCGAGAGAGCTGCCCGACTGGCGTCTGGGCTACTTCGGTGCGGCCCCCATGCCGCCGAGCGCCGTGACCGCGCTGGCCGCGGCCAAGCCCCACGTCGGCTTCTACCAACTGTGCGGCCAGACCGAGGGCGGCCCGACAGGGATTTTCCTGACCCCGGACGAGGTGCGCGAGCGGCCCGACGCGGTGGGCCGCACCTCCATCACGAACGTCGAGACCCGGATCGTCGACCTGGACGGCAACGACACCGCGGTCGGCGAGCCCGGCGAGATCATCTACCGAGGCCAGACCATCATGAAGTCGTACTGGAACAAGCCGGAGGCCACCGCCGAGACGCTCCGGGACGGCTGGCTGCACAGCGGCGACATCGCCGTGCGCGACGCCGATGGCTACATCACCATCGTCGACCGGATGAAGGACATGATCATCACGGGCGGCCGCAACGTGTACTCCGTCGAGGTCGAGCAGGCACTGGCAAGTCACCCCGACGTCGCCGACATCGCGATCGTGGGCCGCCCGGACGAGGTGTTCGGGGAAAGCATCATCGCCGTGGTCACCCCGGTCGAGGGACGCGACGTCACCCTCGAATCACTGCGCGAGCACGGTGCGGAGTACATCGCCGACTACAAACTTCCCCGCGAACTCATCACCCGGCCCATCCCCCGCAACCCCTCCGGAAAGATCCTCAAGCACGTACTGCGAGACACCATCTCAGCGTGAGGAGCTGAACCGGCAGAATCCCCGCCAGAACCCCTCACGAGAACACCCGCCACACCCGCCACTGCCAGCGCCGATTCGGACTGATAGTGGCGGGTGCCCTGCTATTTTCAAGAGATCTTCACTATGCCCGGCGGGAATAGCACCCAGTTGCGATATGCATGTCTCCTCAACGCACAAGGGCTCCTCGATGTCTGCTCACACCCCCTCCTCCGCCCGCCTCACTCCCAGTCCCACGGAATCCTCCGCGTGCCCTCCTTCTCCCACTGCCGACTCCGGCATTCCCCGGCGCACGTTCCTCGGTGGAACCGGACTCATGGTCGCCGCTGGCGCGGCGGGCGCGGCCTTCGGCTCCTCCGCTCTACCCGGCACCACACCTCACGCCTCGGCAGCGGTGGGCGGAGGCAAAATCCGCTCAAAGCCCAACATCGTTCTGATCATCACCGACCAGGAACGCCGTCCGCAGCACTGGCCCGAGGGCTGGGGCCGGGACCATCTTCCACATCGGCAGCGCCTCATCGACTCCGGCCTGTCCTTCAACTTCGCCTCCTGCAACACCGCCATGTGCTCGCCGAGCCGGAGTTCCCTGTTCACCGGCATGTACCCGTCCCAGCACGGCGTGACCCGCACGCTCACGGCCGACGGCGCACTGTCGCCAGACGAGCCCACGCTGAAACCGAGCACCCCGAACATGGCCAGCCTGCTGGCCTCGGCCGGCTACGACGTCCACTACCGGGGCAAATGGCACATCAGCAAGGGCAAGGACGGTGGGGATCCCACCACCGCGGATCTTGAGAGTTTCGGCTTCAAGGGATGGGTCCCGCCCGAGGCCGGCCAGGACATCAAGCCGGAGAACTTCGCCGGCGGTTACGCCAACCACGACCAACGCTATGCCGATGAGGCGGTCGCATTCGTGAACTCCGTCGACCCGAACTCGGACACGCCGTTCGCGCTGGTCGCGAGCTTCGCCAATCCCCACGACATCTTGGCTTATCCAAATTCCTGGGACGACCCGTCGCCCGACAAACTAAACAACTACGAAGCAGACGCCCCCGAGTGCTTCCAGATGGGCATCGACCTGCCGCCCACCTTCAACGAGGTGCTCGCGCTCAACCACAAGCCCCGGGCGCAGACGCAGCTCAACGTGGCCTCCAACGTCGGCTTGGGACCGTTGCGCTCCGAGGAGGAGGCTCGCAACTACTGCAACCTCTACGCCTTCATGCAGCAGGAGGTGGACGCGCACATCGGTGCGGTGATCGACGCCATCGAAAAAAAGGGCTTGCGGGAGGAGACCATCATCATCCATATCGCCGACCACGGTGAAATGGGGATGTCCCACGGCGGAATGCGGCAGAAGGCCTTCAACGCCTACGAAGAAACCCTGCTCGTTCCCATGGTGATCAGCAATCCGAGGCTGTTCTCGCAGGGCAAGACGACCGATGCGATGTCCACCCTGATTGATCTCATGCCCACGCTCGCGACCATCGCCGATGTTCCGGCCGACGCCCTCACCAACTACGACTTCAAGGGCAAGGACCTGTCACCGATCATCGAGGACGCCGCGACCTCAACGGGCGCTCCGACGGTGGAGGTCCAGGACGTCATCCACTTCACGTTCGACGACTGGTCGGTCGGCCAGCCGGACAGCCAGGACACCATCACTCAACCCAATCATCTCCGCACCATCCGTGAGCGTGGCCGCAAGCTCTCCATGTACTACGACCCGGACTGGGTCGAGCCCCCCGTGTTTGAGATGTATGACCTGGTGGCCGATCCGCTCGAGTTGAACAATCTGGCGGCGCCGTCTGCCCCGTTCAAGTTCCGCGCGGACATGCTCGCCGAGATGCTGCCGCGGCTGATCGAGGTGATGGCGGAGAAGGGCACCACCCCGGCCGGGATGCCCGAGACCCTGCCTCTCCCATCAAGCTCACTGGGGTCAGTCGGCTCCTGAGCATCCGCCGTTCCTGAGTTCGAGGCGATCGGGATCGGTCCCCCTTCGCGCGCGAACGTCGTAGGGTCGGGTCATGGCCGTTGGGCCGACCCGGCCCTACGGCGACGACGTCACCAGGGATGCGGAGTCACCCATGCCCACACGCAGTACGGTCGCTCGCCACATCATCGACACCCTCCACGCCTCCGACGTCGACCGCGTCTACGGTCTGCCCGGGGACTCACTCAACGCCGTCACGGACGCGATCCGGGACGTCGACGGTGTGGAGTGGACCGTCACCCGACACGAGGAGGCAGCGGCGTTCGCCGCCTCGGCCGAGGCCGCGCTGACCGGGAAGCTCACGGTGTGCGCCGGCTCGTGCGGGCCGGGCAACCTGCACCTGATCAACGGCCTGTTCGACGCCCAGCGGTCGGGCGTCCCGGTCCTCGCGCTGGCCTCCCACATCCCGTCGCATGAGATCGGGACCGGCTACTTCCAGGAGACTCATCCCCAGGAGTTGTTTCGCGAATGCAGCGTGTACGTCGAGCACGTCTCGACGGCGGCGCAGGCGCCGCGGCTACTGCGGATCGCGATGCGGGCAGCGATCGAGAAGCGCGGCGTCGCCGTGCTCGTCCTGCCCGGCGACGTCGCCCTCGAGGAGGTCACCGCCGAGGTGGCCGCGATCCGACCCACGACGAGCCACGTGGTCCCGGCGAAAGAGGACCTCGCGCGGGCCGCCGAGGCGCTCGACGGCTGCGAGGACGTCACTATCCTCGCCGGTGCCGGCTGTGCCGGTGCGCACGACGAGCTCTTGGAGATCGCCGAGCGGCTGAAGGCCCCGATCGTCCACGCGATGCGCGGCAAAGAGTGGGTCGAGTACGACAACCCGTACGACGTGGGGATGACCGGACTCCTCGGGTTCTCCTCCGGTTACCGCGCGATGATGTCCGCGGAGACGCTGCTCGTCCTGGGTTCCGACCTGCCGTACGAGCAGTTCTACCCCGAGGCCACCGTGATCCAGGTCGACATCCGGGGTGAGCGGATCGGTCGTCGGACACCCGTCGAGGTGCCGCTGGTCGGCGGCGTCGCGGAGACCATCCGTGCCCTCCTGCCCCTGCTGCGTACCCACAGCGACCGCAAGCATCTCGACGACGCCGTGAAGCACTACACCAAGACCCGCCGGACGCTGGACGACCTCGCCACCCCGTCCAAGCGGACCATTCACCCGCAGTACCTGACGCGATTGATCGACGAGGCCGCCAGCGAGGACGCGGTGTTTCTCCCCGACGTCGGCAGCCCAGTCATCTGGGCGGCGCGCTATCTGACGATGAACGGGCGGCGCCGGATCATCGGTTCCTTCACCCACGGCTCAATGGCCAACGCCCTGTCCCAGGCGATCGGCGCCCAATCCGCGGCGCCCGGTCGCCAGATCATCGCCCTCGCCGGTGACGGCGGCTTGTCCATGCTGATGGGCGAGTTGCTCACGCTCGTCCAGCACGACCTGCCGGTGAAGGTCGTGGTGTTCAACAACTCCTCGTACAACTTCGTCGAGGTGGAGATGAAGGCCGACGGATTCGTGAACTACGGCACCGACCTCACCAATCCGGACTTCTCCAAGGTGGCCGAGGCCTGCGGGCTCGCCGGATTCCGGGTGAACAAGTCCAAAGACCTGCCCAAGGCGGTCAAGCAGTTCCTCAACCACGACGGGCCGGCTCTCCTCGACGTGGTGACCGAACGTCAGGAGCTCACCATCCCGCCGACGATCAGCGCAGCCCAGGCCAAGGGCTTCACCCTCTACTCCCTGCGCACCGTGCTCTCGGGCCGCGGCGACGAACTCATCGATCTGGCCAAGGCGAACCTACGCCAGCTGTTCTGAGTCGAGCGCCTGCTGCCAGAAGTCGGCCTCCAGTCGTGTGGCCGTGCGGAACACCTCGGTGAGCTCATCCAGCCGGGAATCGGACAGACCACCGACTGAGAGCGCGTCGAGCTGAGCGATCGCCGCGTGCGAGGCGGCGGTGAACGCCTCCCCCGAGTACTCGCTGATCCACTCGGCATACGGATGCTCGCCGCTCGCGTCGTGGGCCGCCGGGTCGGACAGCCGCGGCGCGAGGGCGGCACCGATCTCGGCGTAGCCGATCGTGCACGGTGCCAATGCCACGGACAGGTCCAGCACGGTGCCGACCATTCCGGCATCCAGTACGTAGCGGGTGTAGGCGACGGTTGCCTGCTTCTCCGGCGCGGCTTCGAGCTCGGCGCGCGGGATACCCCAGCGCTCGGTGAGGCCGAGGTGCAGTTCGGTCTCGGCGAGAATCGCCCCGGTCGCGGCGTGGGCGGCGGTGAGGTCGGCGAGCGTACGGCTCTTGTAGGTGGCCAGCGCGTTGGCGCGGGCGAACTGCACGAGGAAGTGGAAGTCCTGGATCAGATAGTCCTGGAACACCGGCAGCGGCAGGGTTCCCGCGCCGAGCTGCTCCACGAAGTCATGCCGGGTGTAGGCCTCCCACTCGGCTGCGCAGCGGGACTTCAGTGTCTCGAATAGGGTCAATTCAGGTCTCCTCGATCTTCAGGTCGGCGATGATCGCCCCGTGCGGCCGGTAGCCGGGTCCGGTCCTCGTGTGGGTCTCGACGACCTCGAAGTCTGCCATCCGCAGCTGCGCCGAGAGTGCGTCAACCGTCCACCTGTACGCGGGCGCAACGGCGTGGTCGAACCGCTCCACGCCCGGATCATCGGCGCCGGGCCGGCCCGGATCGTGGAAGAACCCGACCAGCAGCTGTCCACCCGGCCGCAGGACGCGCGCGAATTCCCGGAGCGCGATCAGCAGCTCCTCCGGCTCGTGGTGGATCAACGAATACCAGGCCACAGCCCCCGCCAAGCTCGCCTCCGGATCCGGAAGCGCGAGCTCGACGTACTCCTCGGACCTGCGGCCGTAGGCCTCGAGCGCCGCCCGCGTCACCGGCTCTGCTCCCGCCGCTGGCTCTGCTCCCGCCGCCGGCTCGGCGGGACGCCCTCCCACCTGGTGAACGATCGGGTGAACGTCGCGGTCTCCGCATAGCCGAGCTCCCGCGCCACCTCGGCCACCGCCGCGCCCTGGCCCAACAACTCCAGCGCGTGGGCGTGCCGCACGTCGTCCGTCAGGCGCCGGAAAGACGTGCCCTCCGCGGCCAGCCGGCGCCGCAGTGTCCGCTCGTCGACATGCAGGTCAGCGGCCACCTGCGCCATCGACGGCCACTCGTCACGCCCATGGCTCAGTCGGCTACGCACCTGTCCCGCGACCCCCACCCGAGCCACGCGGGCAGCGAGCACGTCGTGGCACTGCTGCTCGAACAGTCGCGCCGTGTTCTCGTCGGCCTGCGGCAGCCGCACGTCCAGACGCTCGCGCGGAATGACGAGCCGGTTGGTCGGGCGGTTCGCCACCACCGCGGTCGGGGCCAGCCCCCACGCGTCGGCCAACGCTGCGGCACTTTCCACCCCCAGCGTGGTCTCGATCCCCACGAGCCGTAGGTCGATCTGCGCGCCCCGGAACGCCACGGCGAGCCCGGCCAGGTCGCGTTCCACCACGAAGGTGCGCACGTCGGGAGGGACCTCGTCGTCGGCGGCCACCACAAAGACGACCGGCTCATCGCCCTCCCCCTCGCCAGGCCCAGGCTCCTCCAGCGAGAAACGCAGGTGCGTCGGGGACAGCGCGAGGTACGGGATCGCCCGCTCGATCGCGGCCCGCACCGTCGGTCCGGCGAGCATCATGAACCCGATCACGCCGGTGCGGCCGATCGTCGAGAACTCCCCGATGGCCGCACCCAGCCCGGGCCGGCCCCCGAATTCGGCCGACAGAGTGCGGATCACCGTGAACTCCTGATGCGCCCAGATCAAGGCGTTCTCATCCGCGAGATCCGGCGGCTGAATTCCGGTGCCGGCGAGACACCTCGTCGT
>NZ_JAALDM010000229.1:15621-21624 GCF_014144865.1 Dietzia aerolata
CGGCCCCGAACGACCCCGCCACCGGCGCCGACACCGGGCACGCCGGCACCGGTCTCGCGGCCGAGCTCGGCGCCCTCTACACCCGTGCCAAAGCCGCGGTGGGGCCCGACGACCTGGCGCATATCCGCAACGTCACGGCCTACGGCGAGGCGATCGACGCACGGCGCCGGGAACTGCTGCGCGAGGGCGGCCCCCGCGCGGTCCGGCGCGCCACTGCGCTGGAGTTGGCGTACCGGCTCATGCAGTTCTCGGAGCTGGGCCACAACATCATCCACGGCAGCTACGACCACCTGCCGGACTGCGGCGAGTACCACTCGGACCGCTACCGGTGGGACTTCAACGTGGACACCGACCACTGGAAGACCATGCACCACGTGGGGCACCACCCCAACACCAACATCGTGGGCCGCGACCACGACCTCGGCTACAGCATCCTGCGCGGAAGTGCAGGTCAGGACTGGTACGGACACCACCTCGGGCAGGTCGCGATGATCTCCGCACTGGCCGCGATGGCCCCTCTCGCGGCGCCGTTCTTCCTGTCCAACATCGCGCGCAAGGTGGGCGGTCACCGCTTCCTCAGCTCCTACACGCTGCGCTCACCCGCCCGGATCGCGCGTGCCGATATGCGCCGCCGCTTCGTCGACGAGCCCTTCCGCTCGGGCTGGAAGCCGCTGCCCACGCTCGCCGCGAACTACCTCGGCGGCGTGACCGGCTACATGTCGGTGCTGTTCCTGGTGTTCATCGAGCACCACGCCGGCGAACTCGAGCTGTTCACCGACCCGGGCCCCGACGAGACCGCCGATCAGTACTACGAGCGGCAGATCCGGGCGACGCGCAACTTCCTGCCCTCGACGCAGATGGACGACGCGCTCACCCGACTCCTCGAGGCGGAGGTGCCGTTCGAGAACCGCCCCGACCTGCGCATTTTCTACGGCGGGCTGGACACCCACATCGAGCACCACCTGTTCCCGGACCTGCCGCCGTCGATGCAGCGGAAAATCGCGCCGGAGGTTCGCGAGATCGCGCTGCGCCACGGGCTGCCATACCACGAGACGCCGCTGCTGGAGACCGTGCCGCTCATCGCCAAGACCGTCACCGGGCTGTCGGTGCCGTTCGGCGAGCGCGAGTTCTCTCGGCCCCGCGATCTGTTGCGCGACCCGGCCGGACTGGCGCGGCGCGTCGCGGCGGGGCTGCGCTACCGCCGGCTGCCCGAGTCGCCGTACCTGGACAAGCCGCGGTTCCACAACGTGCCGGCGCGGGTGGTCGAGACCACGCCGGTCGCGGGTGGCCAGGCCCTGTCGGTGCGTCTCGCCCGCCCGCGCGGGTGGGAGGACGTGCGGTGGGACGCCGGTGCGTACGTGTCGGTGCGAGTAGAGGTCGACGACGACAACCCCGCCGGCAGCGACCGAACTGAACTCGTCCGCCAGTACAGCCTGGTTCACGACTCGGTGGGGCAGGAGGATGGCAACCTGCCTGACCTGGAGTTCTGCGTCAAGCGTGTCGCCGACGGCCGGGTTTCCAACCGGCTCAACGACTCCCTGAAGCCGGGTGCCTGGGTGACGCTCGTGGGGGTGCCGCAGTCCACCGGCGACTTCGCCCTGCCAGCCGCCGATAACGGCGTTGCCACACCGAAGTCCCTGCATATCGCCGGTGGCGTGGGCATCACGCCGATCATTGCGCTTCTGCGCCGCCTCGCCCGCGATGCTGGCAGTTATTGCGACGCCACGCTGCTCTACTTCAACCGCGACGAGCGCTCGATCATCTTCGAGTCCGAGCTCCGCGAACTGGCCCGCGATGCCGGGATCACGCTGCATTTGTTCACTGACGCCCCGGCCACCGGATCCCCGGCCGCCCACTCCCCTTTCACCGGCGGCGATCTGCGCACCGGTCGCTTGAGCCCGGAACTGCTAGCCGAGATGGTGCCGGACCTGGCCGAGCGCGAGACCTACGTGTGTGCCCCGGCGGCGGTCATCGACCACGCCCGCGGCTGGCTGCGCGACCTGGGACAGCCGGCCGAGCGATTCCACGCCGAGTCCTTCACCGCTCCCGAACTGGAACGGCCCACCGACGACGGCAGCCGCTACACCGTCCGCTTCGCCCGCACCGGGACATCCGTAGAGATCGATGGCGGCACCACCCTGCTCGAGGCCGCCGACCGTGCCGGGATTACCGTCCCAACCGGCTGCGAGCGCGGCCTGTGCAAGGCCTGCGTCACGACCAAACTCGGCGGCACCACCAGCGCCGAGGGCTCGGGCCCGGCACAGGACCGGATCACGGTGTGCAACGCCATGGCCTGCACCGACATCGAGCTGGATCTGTAGCCCCGCGTCCGCACGCGCGCGGCGCCGGGTACAGGCACGGCTGCCGGTCACCCCCTTTGACTTCCCCGTGACCAGCGCATACGTTGCCGACAGTGTCCACCTCGTCGCCGTCGCCGGCCCCCGACCAGACCTCCCCTCCCGTCCCGGAGCGGCAGGCCTGGCTCGCGCTGACCGCCCTGTGCGCCGGATTGTTCATCACCCTCATGGACCAGGCCCTGGTCGCCGTCGCGCTGCCGAGCATCCGCGAGGACCTGGGCGCGTCCATCAACCAGACCGTGTGGGTGGTGGCGGTCTACCTGCTCGCATTCGCGGCCCCGATCCTGGTCGCCGGCCGGCTCGGCGACCGCTTCGGACAGCGCAACGTCTACCTGGTCGGAATGGCGGTGTTCACCGCCTCCGCGACGGCCGCGGCATTCGCTCCGACCATCGAGCTGCTCATCGCCGCGCGCGCCGTCCAGGGCCTCGGCGCCTCACTGCTCAACCCTCAGCCGCTGAGCATCATCCACCGCGTCTTCGCGTTCAACCGCCGCGGGGCCGCGATGGGGATGTGGGCCGCGGTCGCCAGTTCGGCGGGACTGTTCGGCCCGATCCTGGGTGGGCTGATCGTGGGCACGGCCGGATGGCGGTGGGTGTTCGCCCTGTACATCCCGTTCGGCCTGCTGGCGTTCGCCCTGGTAGCGCTGCTGGTCCCGCGCCTTCCCACGGGCGCCAGCCGGATCGACCTGGTCAGCGCGGTGGTCGCGGTGGTGGCCGTGGCCGCGGTGACCCTCACCCTGCAGCAGGGCCCGGACCTGGGCTGGCCGGTGTGGCTGTGGGCGGTGTTCGCGGCGGGGCTCGGGGCGTCCGCCCTGTTCGTGTGGCTCCAGCTGCGGGCCCGCCGGATCGGCCGCGAGGCACTCGTCCCACCGGAGTTGTTCTCGAACCGCAATTTCGCACGCGGATCCTTCTCGGTGTTCACCCTCGGCTTCGCGGTGTACTCGATGAATATCCCGATCATGCTCTACCTGCAGACCGCTCAGGGCCTGTCAGCGGAGGTCGCGGGCCTGATGATGATTCCGACCGCCGTCGTCTCCCTGGTCGCCGCGCCCTATGTCGGTCGCCTGACGGACCGCACCGCTCCGGGCGTGGTGTCGACGACCGGGTTCACCTCGATGATCGTCGCGATGACCATGTTCGCCGCGATGATGATCTGGGAGCTGCCGGTGCCGTGGCTGCTGATCCCGCTGGTCCTCATGGGTGCGGCCAACGCCATGTGCTGGTCGGCCAACTCGGCGGTGTCGATGCGTGGACTCCCGTCGGATCTGGTCGGCGCGGGTTCGGGCGTCTACAACACCTCGCGCCAGGTGGGCGCGGTGGTCGGCGCGGCCGCCCTGGGCGCGGTCATGCAGATCGGGATCGCCACCACGGCCTTCCCCACCGCGATGGGCCTCACCCTGGTGCTGCCGGCCGTGCTGCTGGTCGCGGGCGCGGCGGCGGTCCGCGGCTTCCAGCCCGACGCGCCGGAGTAGCCCTCACCGCAGCGGGTCGAAGGGCGCGAGGACCGGGTCGATGTCCCCGGTGACGATCTGCTTCGCCAGCAGTCGACCGGTCGCGGGCCCCAGCACGATCCCCCACATGCCGTGGCCACCCGCAACGTAGACGCCGGGAACCTCGGTGGCGCCCACGAGTGGGAGCCCGTCGGGCGTGACGGGCCGGGAACCGACCCACTCGTCACGGCGGTCGTCGAGGTCCACGCCGCGCAGCAGTCCGTCGACCTGGCTCAGCATCGCCCGGATCCGTCGCTGCCGGGGTGGCTCGTCGGGCCCGAGAAACTCCATGGTCCCCGCGATCCGCAGTCGGCCCTGGTACGGGGTGCACGCGATGCGCTGGGTCGGCAGGTAGACGGGGTGCTCGACCGGCTCCTCGGTGGCGACCGAGAACGAGTAGCCCCGCCCGGCCCGCACCGGCACCCTCACACCGAGCGGTCGGGCGAGTCGCGGCAACCAGGCGCCGGTGGCCACTACCACCGAGTCGGCGGCCAGCCGTTCCCCGCTCTCCAGGACGACCTCACCCGGGCCGGCCACCTCGCTCACACCAACCCCGGTCCGCACCTGCGCCCCACGCGCTCGAACCGCGTCGGCGAGCGCCTCCACGAACGGCCCCGGCTCGATGAACCGCTGCCCGTCCATCCGGTAGACGCTGGTCACGGCGTCGGTCAGGATCGGCGCCAGGGAGGCAGGCGCGTCGAGCCGCTCGACCACAACCTCTAGCCCGTGCCCCCGCACCCGCCGCACTTCCTCGAGGAAGAATTCCGCCGGCGCCTGGCCGGTGAACCCGATGACAAACGGCCCCTCCCGGGTCGTCGCGGCCACGCCACCATCGGTCAGTTCATCAAATGCTTCCAGCGCCAGGGAGTTGATCGGCGCCAGCGCGGCCATCGCCCGGTGCCACGCGCGCATCGTTCCGTTCGCGACGAAGCGCGCCAGAAATCCCCACAGTCCGGGGTCGACGCGGAGCGGGACGTGCAGGGCGGCGTCCGCATCGATCAGCGCCCGGGGCCCGTAGGTCCACACGCTCGGGTCCGCGAGCGGGAGTGTTTTGGCGGGGGCGAGGTAGCCAGCGTTGCCCCAGCTCGACCCGGCGGCCAAGCCGTCGCGATCGATCACCGTGACCTCGACGCCACGCTCCTGCAGGTGCCAGGCCGTCGCGAGGCCCACCATTCCCGCACCGATGACGATTGCCGTAGCCAATTCTCCCGCCTCCTCGACACCCCCAGCATGCACCCCGGGGCCGTCGTGCCCCATCCGATCAACCAGATCGTGACCTGCCGACTAGCGTGGGATCCATGGCAGCCAAGCACCTCACCCACCTCGACGCCGAGGGCCGCGTCCGCATGGTCGACGTCGGCGACAAGGCCGTCACCACCCGCACCGCGACCGCCGAGGGGATCTTCCGCACCCGCCCCGACGTGGTGACGATGGTCGCGGGGGATGCCCTGGGCAAGGCGGATGTGCTGGCCACGGCGCGTCTGGCGGGGATCGGCGCGGCCAAGAAGACGTCCGAGCTGATCCCGCTATGCCACCAGATCCCGCTGAACTCGGTGAAGGTGCACTTCGACCTCGACGCCGACGCCGGCGCGATCCACGTCTCCGCGACCGCCAAGACCACCGGCAAGACGGGTGTAGAGATGGAGGCGCTCACGGCCGTGTCTGTGGCGGGCCTGACGTTGCACGACATGGTCAAGGCCGTCGATCCGCTGGCCACGATGGACGGGGTCCGCCTCGCCGCGAAGACCGGCGGGAAGCGCGGGAACTGGACGCGGGATATCGATGACCACGACAACAACGACGACGACAACGTCGACGCGCAGACCGCCCACTCGGCCGGGCCCGCGGATATCTCGGATGACCGCAGCGCCGTCGTCGTCGTCTCCTCAACGGCGGCCTCGCGCGGCGAGCGCGAGGATTCCACCGGCCCCGCGATCCGATCGTGGCTGGTCGAGCACGGTTTTGATCCAGTCGAGGTGCATGTGGTGGCCGACGCCGAGATCGATGTGGCTTTCACCGAGCAGGTCCGCCGCTCCCCCGCCGTGCTGCTGACCACCGGGGGGACGGGCGTCGCGCCCGACGACCGCACGCCCGAGGCGACCGCGCCGCACCTGACGTTGCCGCTGCCGGGTGTGGCCGAGGCGATGCGGGCCCGC
>NZ_JAALDM010000022.1 GCF_014144865.1 Dietzia aerolata
GTCGTCGTCCCCGGATGGGCCACCCGAGGCCACCCGCGCGCCCCAGTGCAGACATGCCTCCACCGGACACCCGGGGTGTCCCGCGACCAGATGGCCGATCACCTCACCGGCGGCGACCACCTGCCCCGCATCAACCGTGGCGGTCACCGGCTCGTACGTCGTGCGGAGCCCGCCCCCGTGGTCCAGGGACACGACGGGCTTGCCACCGACCTGTCCCGCGAACAGGACGGTGGCGTCGGCGGGAGCCTGCACCGGCGAGAGCACGGTCGCGGCCAGGTCGATGCCCCGATGCCCCGCGGCCCACCGCCGATCGGGCGGATCGAATGCGGTTACCGGGTCCACTGCGCCCGGTAGCGGGCTGAGGAAATCGGCGATCGGCGCGGCCGGGGACACCGCCCCGACGAACACACTGACCGCGACCGCAGGGGCCATGCCGAGAGTCACGAGACCACCGAACCGAAAAGTCGCCATGGCCCCAGTGCACCGGGCAATCCCGAATTCGGCCAGCCCCGGTCGCCCGATTGTGGACAGATTCGACGACCATCCACAGAAAGTCCGGTCCGGCCACCTTGGCGGTTGGGGCGGGAAGGGATATGCTTCCCGTGCGGTCGACTCTGCAGTCGATTGACTTCGCGTGTCCTGCCCTGCCGTCACCGGCAGGGTATCCGGACCCGAGGGGCTCAGGGATTCCCTGGACTCACGGACCACCCGGACGACGGACCAGTAGGTGCCCCCGGCAACGGGGGTGAGGTCCGGCGCGGACACCAGGGCCCGAGGCCACCCGGCTGATGGGCATAACCCGATACACGTTCAGAAAGCGAGGACGAGGGCCTCGCGGTTCGGCTGCTTTCAAGCCGGACGAGCCCTCAACACATCATGGCAGTCATCTCCATGAAGCAGCTGCTCGACGCAGGTGCCCACTTCGGCCACCAGACCCGCCGCTGGAACCCGAAGATGCGTCGGTTCATCTTCACCGACCGCAACGGCATCTACATCATCGACCTGCAGCAGACCCTGACGTACATCGACCAGGCGTACGAGTTCGTCAAGGAGACCGTCGCCCACGGAGGCACCGTCCTGTTCGTCGGCACCAAGAAGCAGGCCCAGGAGGCCATCGCTGAGGAGGCCGCCAAGGTCGGCATGCCGTATGTCAACCAGCGCTGGCTGGGTGGCATGCTCACCAACTTCCAGACCGTGCACCAGCGGCTCGTCCGCCTCAAGGAGCTCGAGTCCATGGAGCAGTCGGGCGGATTCGAGGGTCGCACCAAGAAGGAGATCCTCATGCTCACGCGTGAGAAGAACAAGCTCGAGCGCACGCTCGGCGGTATGCGTGACATGAGCAAGGTTCCCTCCGTGGTGTGGGTCGTCGACACCAACAAGGAGCACATCGCCGTCGGCGAGGCCCGCAAGCTGAACATCCCGGTCGTCGCGCTGCTCGACACCAACTGCGACCCGGACGTCGTCGACTACCCGATCCCGGCGAACGACGACGCCATCCGCTCGGTCACCGTGCTGACCCGCGTCATCGCCTCCGCCGTCGCCGAGGGCCTCAAGGCCCGCTCGCAGGCCGGCAAGGCCACCGGCGAAGAGGCCGAGCCGCTCGCCGAGTGGGAGACCGAGCAGCTGGACCAGGTCACTGGCGAGACCGCTGCCGCGGAGACCACCGAGGCACCGGCCGCCGAGGCCGCTGCCGAGGCCCCCGCCGCAGAGGCCGCTACCGAGGCCCCCGCCGCAGAGGCCTGATCCAGCAGCACCAGCTCGAGGCACGTCGGGCCCGGCCGCCCATGACCCCTAGAGGGTCTACCGGGGGCCGGGCCCGACCTGTCACCGGCGGTGGGAGCCGACTCCCGCGGGCGCCCTGGCGTCTAGGGTGGAGGCGCACTCGCCCGCCGACCGACGTGAATACTTTTAACGACACATCCAACCCCTAAAAGGAGGGTCGCCCCACAATGGCGAACTACACCGCTGCCGATGTCAAGCGTCTACGTGAGCTCACCGGCTCCGGGATGATGGACTGCAAGAAGGCTCTCGTGGAGTCCGACGGTGACTTCGACAAGGCCGTCGAGTTCCTGCGCATCAAGGGCGCCAAGGACGTGGGCAAGCGCGCCGAGCGCGCCACCGCCGAGGGGCTCGTCGCCGTCAAGGACGGCGTCATGATCGAGCTCAACTCGGAGACCGACTTCGTCGCCAAGAGCGCCGAGTTCGTCGAGCTGGCCGACAAGATCGTGGCCCTCGCCGCCGCCCAGGGCATCTCCGACCTGGACGCGCTCAACGCCGCCGACCTGGACGGCACCAGCGTCGCCGACGCCGTTGTCGCCTTCTCCGCCAAGTCCGGCGAGAAGCTCGTCTTGCGTCGCGTGGGCAAGCTCGACGGCAAGGTCGCCGTCTACCTCCATAAGCGCTCCTCGGACCTGCCGCCGGCCGTGGGCGTCCTGGTCGCGTACGAGGGCGAGGGTGAGACGGCCGATAACGCAGCCCGTGCCGCTGCTATGCAGATCGCCGCGCTCAAGGCCCAGTATCTCTCGCGTGACGACGTGCCCGCCGACGTCGTCGCCAAGGAGCGCGAGATCGCCGAGGCGACCGCTCGCGAGGAGGGCAAGCCGGAGCAGGCACTGCCCAAGATCATCGAGGGTCGTCTCAACGGCTACTTCAAGGACAACTGCCTCCTCGACCAGGCATCTGTCACCGACAACAAGAAGACCGTCAACGCGATGCTCGAGGAGGCCGGTGCCAAGGTCACCTCGTTCCTGCGTTTCGAGGTCGGCCAGGCCTGATCTGACTCCCCATATCTGACGGAGTTCGCAGCCGATAGGGCTGCTCGGCGACGGCGGCACCCGCATACCGGGTGCCGCCGTCGCCGTCTTGTGTGCCACGGGTGTGCCCGCGTCCGGCGGGCTGCGGTGTGGAGGGCGTACCGATAGGGCAGAATGAACCCGGCTCCACCAAGGGCCTACGGCTCCGCGACGTCCGAGACGTCAGGAGCGCCGACGCGCAACACGGGCTCGATCCGCCCGGGACGAGGAGAACGATGACCGACCCGCGGCACGGGTACAAGCGTGTGATGCTCAAGCTCGGTGGCGAGATGTTCGGCGGCGGCGGAGTGGGTATCGACCCGGACGTCGTCCAGTCGGTGGCACGCCAGATCGCGGAGGTCTCCCGGACCGGTGCGCAGATCGCGATCGTGATCGGCGGAGGCAACTTCTTCCGGGGCGCCCAGCTGCAGCAGCGCGGACTGGACCGCGCGCGGAGTGACTACATGGGCATGCTCGGCACGGTGATGAACTGCCTGGCCCTGCAGGACTTCCTCGAGCAGGAGGGTATCTCCACCCGCGTTCAGACCGCGATCCACATGGGACAGGTTGCCGAGCCCTATATCCCGCTGCGAGCCGAGCGGCACCTCGAGAAGGGCCGTGTGGTCATCTTTGGTGCGGGCATGGGCATGCCCTATTTCTCCACCGACACCACCGCTGCACAGCGGGCACTCGAGATTCGTGCCGACGTGCTTCTCATGGCCAAGGCCGTGGACGGCGTGTACTCGGCGGATCCGAGGACGAACCCGGACGCGGAGCTCTTCACCCGAATCGAGCACCGCGAGTGCCTCGAGAAGGGGCTCAAGGTGGCAGATGCCACGGCGTTCAGCCTCTGCATGGACAACAATATGCCCATCCTGGTCTTCAACATGCTCACCGAGGGCAATATCGCCCGCGCGGTAGCGGGTGAGCAGATCGGCACTCTGGTGAGTACCTCAGACTGACCGGCAGTTGACCGATCACGCATACCCGACGAGAACGAAAAGAGACGAGAAGATGATCGACGACACGCTGCTCGAGGCCGAGGAAAAGATGGAGAAGGCTATTGAGCACGTCCGCGACGAGCTCGCCGCGATCCGCACCGGCCGAGCTAATCCGGGGATGTTCAACCGCGTCGTGTGTGAGTACTACGGCACCATGACGCCCGTCACCCAGATGGCGACCATCTCGGTCCCCGAGCCGCGGATGCTCATCATCAAGCCGTATGAGATGTCTCAGATCGGGCCGATCGAGAACGCGATCCGCAATTCCGACCTCGGCGTCAATCCGACGAACGACGGCCAGGTTCTCCGAGTGACCGTGCCGCAGCTGACGGAGGAACGCCGTAAGGACCTGGTCAAGCAGGCGAAGGGCAAGGCCGAGGATGGACGCATCTCCATCCGAGGGATTCGTCGTAAGGCGATGGACGAACTCAAACGCATCGACAAGGACGGCGAGGCCGGCGAGGACGAGGTCAACGCCGCTGAGAAGGAACTCGACAAGGTGACACAGCGGTACGTTGCCGAGGTCGATGAGATCGTGAAGGGCAAGGAAGCCGAACTGATGGAGGTCTGACCCCTCCTTCAGGTCCAGTACGCCCCGTCGTCCTACACACAGTCGAGGAGTTCGCCGTGGATACCGCTCCCTCCGGCCCGCCCGGGCCCACCGCCGCGGCCGCGGCACCTCCGTCGCGGGCCGGGCGTGACCTGACCCGCGCCGTTCCGGTTGGAATCGGCCTCGGAGCGCTCGTCATCGCGAGTATCGCGTTCAATCCCAGGGCCTGGTACCTCGTGGCTGCCGGTGCGGTCGCGATCGGGACATGGGAGGTGTTCAAACGCCTGCGTCAGGCCAGGTTCCGGCTGCCCCTGATTCCACTGCTCATCGGTGGTCAGGCGATGGTCTGGTCCGGTTTCGCGATCGGCGCCAAAGGGACATACGCGGCGTTCGCGGCAACGGCCGTCGTGGTGCTCATCTGGCGACTGCTCATGGGCGGGCTGCACACCGCTCCGAAGAACTACCTGCGCGACGTCTCGGTCTCGGTGTTCGTCCTGGTATGGATTGCCGTACCGGGCTCGCTCGGTGCGATGCTCTCCGACGGTGACTTCGGTGCGCAGCGAGTCGTGGCACTGATCCTGTTGGTCGTGTGTTCTGACGTCGGCGGCTATGTGGCCGGAGTCCTGTTCGGCAAGCACCCGATGGCGCCCGCGATCAGTCCGAAGAAATCCTGGGAGGGATTCGCCGGCTCGATGGTCTTCGCCATGACCGGTGGTGCCCTCACCGTGTGGTTGCTGTTCGACGACGACGTCTGGAAGGGCATCCTGCTGGGCATCCTCACGGTCCTCACCGCGACCCTGGGTGACCTCGTCGAATCTCAGGTGAAGCGGGATCTCGGGATCAAGGACATGGGCACGATGCTGCCGGGGCACGGCGGCTTCATGGACCGACTCGACTCGGTGTTGCCCAGCGCCGTGGTGGTCTGGATCATCTTCACCTTCGTCGTTCCGACATGATGACGAGCGTCACCGGCCGGGACCCATTCGGATCCGGCCGGTGACCGCGGTCAGCGGGAGCGACTGGCGAGCTTGCGCGCCTTACGGGCCCGCATACGTAGCTGGAGGATCCGGAATCCGGCGAACAACGCCATGATCAGCGCGCCCACGATGGCGGACAGCAACACCAGGACTCCCAACGGGAGTGAGAAGTGAAGCCCCAGGAACTGCACATCGGTCGACGTCGTGTTCTGCGCGATGAAGATCAGCAGCAGGATCGTGACGAGGGCGCCCAGGACGAGTCCGACCCATGCGGATCCGAGTAGGCCCGCGGTCGTGTCCGGGACCTCCTGGTGTGAGTTCTTGCCGTGGTGCCGGGAATCCTCGGTAGTCGCCGGCACAGGTGCTTCTGTTGATGCCGTGTCGGCGGGCACCATTGCCGTTTCGGGGGAGTGTTCGGTAGCGCCGGTGTCGGCGGGTTCGTCAGAACGCGTGGTCATAGTTGAACTCTAGGCGCGTGTTTATGCCTGTGTGTGCCCTCACTCGGTGTGTCGTTCGGGCTTTGTTCTGACACAATGGGCCGCATCATGGCTGAACCTCTTCCCCTCGTCTTTGACGCCCCCCGCCGGGGGCTTCCTCCTCGCCACTTCGCCGACCTCGATGCCGATGGTCGAGCGGAGGCGATGGCCGATCTCGGGGTCCAACCGTTCCGCGCAAAGCAACTGGCCAACCACTACTTCGGCCGGCTCGAGGCCGACCCCCGGGAGATGACCGACCTTCCCGCGGATCTGCGCGAGAAGGTCGCCGGGGAACTGTTCCCCCCGCTGACGTCGTCGCTGCGTCACATCACCACCGACGAGGGCACCACTCGGAAGACCCTGTGGAAACTGCACGATGGTTCACTCGTGGAGAGTGTGCTCATGCGGTATCCGGACCGGGCGACGGTCTGTATCTCCAGCCAAGCCGGTTGCGGTATGGCGTGCCCGTTCTGCGCCACGGGTCAGGGGGGTCTGCAGCGCAACCTTTCGGCCGCGGAGATTCTCGATCAGGTGCGGGTCGCTGCGCGTGCGATGCGTGACGGAGAGATCCCGGGCGGCCCGGGCCGCCTGTCCAACGTGGTGTTCATGGGCATGGGGGAGCCGCTGGCCAACTACAAGCGGGTTCTCACCGCTGTTCGCGGTATCGTCTCACCGCCGCCCTCCGGGTTCGGAATGTCCCAGCGCGCGGTGACGGTGTCGACGGTCGGTGTCGTACCCGCCATCCACCGTCTCGCGGAGGAAGGTCTCCAGGTCACGCTCGCGGTCTCGTTGCACACACCCGATGATGAGCTCCGCGACACCCTGGTTCCGGTGAACAACCGGTGGCCTGTCACCGAGGTCATGGATGCGGCGCGGCACTATGCCGACGCGACCGGTCGTCGGGTGTCGATCGAGTACGCGTTGATTCGCGATGTGAACGACCAGACGTGGCGAGGCGAGATGCTCGGCCGGCTGCTGGCGCAGCGGCTCGGCGCGATGGCGCACGTGAATCTCATCCCGCTCAATCCGACGCCGGGCAGCGAATGGGATGCGAGCCCCAAGCATCAGCAGGATGCGTTCGTCGACGCGGTGCGTGCGGCGGGTGTCTCGTGCACCGTTCGGGACACACGCGGTCAGGAGATCGCGGCGGCCTGCGGGCAACTCGCCGCCGAGGATTGATCGGTGCGAGTGCCGGCTGGTGACAGCCGACCCCCGAGCAGGAAATGACGAAGGCCGCCCCGCATCACGCGGGGCGGCCTTTATCGTGCCGGGTCTGTGGCGAGGTCAGTGAGAGCTGCGGCCGGTGATCGCGCCGGTGGCGACGTTGCCGGTCACGGAGTAGTGGTCCGACGGAACCTCGAAGACCTTGTGCTTCTTGGCGTAGTCGTCCTTCTTGGGGCGAAGGGAGATGATCATCCAGATCAGCAGGAATGCGGCAACGGCGACCAGCCAGAGGTTCTCGACGTTGCCGAGGTGGTTGCCGAACAGCATGCCGAGCAGGAACAGGACGAAGAATCCTCCCACCGCCCAGCCGACCTTCGCGCTGTGCTGGTGCCAACCCCACTCGACCGACGGCTCGTCGAGCGAGCTGATCCCGTCCACGACGACCTCTGCAGTGGTGTGTCCGTCCGCGCTCATGCTCCCCGGTTCTCCTCACGGCTCGCTGGCAGCCCTTCGGGCCGCCGACATTGCCCCTAGTTTGTCACACCTGCTCGGGCCGCCGACGGGTAACCCGTCCGTGTCGCCCCACACGTCGGAAACCGGCGATGCGGCATCGGGCCCGCCGGACGTGGACAATGGCAGGGTGACCACGCGTGTTCTCATTCTCGGCAGTACCGGTTCGATCGGTACCCAGGCCCTCCAGGTGATCTCCGGGGCTGAGCCCGGTCGCTTCTGTGCGGTTGGTCTGGCCGCTGGCGGCGGCCGCATCGACCTGCTCTCGGAGCAGATCCGGAGTACTGGTGTCGGCGCTGTTGCGGTGTCGGATCCGGCGGCGGCAGAGCAGATCCGAGCC
Organism: Dietzia aerolata; assembly: GCF_014144865.1. Lineage (GTDB taxonomy): Bacteria > Actinomycetota > Actinomycetes > Mycobacteriales > Mycobacteriaceae > Dietzia > Dietzia aerolata. Next base: position 7,811 of record NZ_JAALDM010000022.1, read on the forward strand.
CAGTTCCCGGAACTGACGGTGTTCGACGGGCCGGACGCTGCCACGACCCTGGTCCGCGAGGTCGAGGCCGAGGTCGTACTGAACGGGATCGACGGGTCGATCGGTCTCGGCCCGACCCTGGCCGCCTTGGAGGTCGGTGCGCAGCTGGCCCTGGCGAACAAGGAGTCCCTGGTCGCCGGGGGTGCTTTGGTGACCGGCGCGGCGGCGCCGGGACAGTTGATCCCGGTGGATTCGGAGCATTCCGCCATGGCGCAGTGTCTGCGGGCGGGAACCGCCGAGGAGGTCGCGTCGTTGGTGCTCACGGCGTCGGGCGGGCCGTTCCGGGGCCGGACGCGCGCGGAGCTCGCGGACGTGACGGCGGCCGACGCGCTGAAACACCCGACGTGGGCGATGGGCAGGATGATCACCCTCAACTCGGCGACCCTGGTCAACAAGTCCCTCGAACTGATCGAGGCGCACCTGCTGTTCGGCGTGCCCTATGACCGGATCGACGTCACGGTCCATCCGCAGTCGGTCGTGCATTCGGCGGTCACGTTCGTCGACGGCGCCACGGTGGCCAAGGCGTCGCCGCCGTCGATGACACTGCCGATCGCCCTGGCCCTGGGGTGGCCCTCGCGTGTCGCGGGCGTGTCGGAGCCGTTGGATTTCACGCAGGCGCACACGTGGACTTTCGAGCCGGTCGACGAGGAGACGTTCCCTGCCATCTCCGTCGCCCGGGCCGCGGGGGTGGCCGGGGGGCTGCGGACCGCGGTGTTCAACGCCGCCAACGAGGAGGCCGCGCCGGCGTTCCTGGACGGTCGGATCAGGTTCACCGACATCGTCGACGTGGTGGCGGAGACCGTGGGTGCCGCCGATGAGTGGTCGGCCGCCCCGCGTGATCTCGATGACGTCGTGGCCGCCGAGACGTGGGCGCGTGGACACGCGGCGACGCTGGTCGCCGGACTGGAGGGCTGAGTCATGCTGGTCGTGGGGATCATCCTGTTTGCCCTCGGGATCATGCTGTCGATCGTGCTGCACGAGTTGGGGCACATGAAGGTCGCGCAGTGGTCGGGCATGAAGGTCCGCCGGTTCTTCGTGGGCTTCGGTCCCACCGTCTGGTCGACCAACCGCGGTGGGATCGAGTACGGGCTCAAGGCCGTCCCACTGGGTGGGTTCTGTGACATCGCCGGAATGACCGCCTACGACGAGTTGTCGCCGGAGGACGAGCCCAAGGCGATGTGGCGCCAGGCCTGGTGGAAACGCGTCGCCGTGCTGCTGGCCGGGCCGGTGATGAACATCATCCTGGCGATCGCGCTGTTCTATACCGTCGCCCTCGGGTGGGGGCTGGTCAACCGCGATGTGCAGCCGATCCCGACCGATCGCGTGGCGGCCGTGGTCGGGGATACCTGTGCGACGGGCGCCGCGGGTGAGACGACGTGTGGTCAAGGCCTGGGTCCGGCCGGTGCGGCGGGTATCGAGCCGGGGGATGTGATCGTCTCGGTCGCCGGGGAGCCGGTGTCGAGCTGGGCCGACCTGTCGGACGTGGTGACGGGGCTGCCGGGCGAGACCGTGCCGGTGGTGGTGGAAAGAGAAGGACAGGAGACGACGACGACGGCGACGTTGGCGTCCTCCACCGTCGATGGCGAAGCCCGGGGAGCACTGGGGGTGCGTCTGTCCGACGAGGGGATCCCCCAGGAGATTTTGGACGATCCGGCCTATCAGTCGGTCAACACCTATGACGTCTGGAGTGCCATCCCGGCGACGGTCGTGTTCACCGGGGACATGGTCGAGGCGACCGTCGAGGGCCTGATCTCGTTCCCATCCAAGATCCCGGCGGTGGCGGCCTCCATCTTCGGCGCCGAGCGGGCCGAGGATTCCCCGGTCTCCGTGGTCGGTGCGAGTTACATCGGTGGCCAGGCGGCGGAGCAGGGGGCCTGGTGGCTCTTCCTGCTGTTCCTTGCCGGTCTCAATCTCTTCCTGGGCGCGTTCAACCTGGTGCCGTTGACGCCGTTCGACGGCGGTCACATCGCGGTCGTGTTCTACGAGAAGATCCGGGACGCACTGCGTCGGCTTCGTGGATTGGCACCCGGGGGACCCGCGGACTACGAGAAGCTGGCACCGTTGACCATGACGGTTTTCGTGTTGCTGATCGGGGTGTCGGCGATCGTCATCACCGCCGATTTCGTCAATCCCATTTTGCTCACCGGGTGATCCCGCCGACTCCCGCTCGCATGCGCTGGTGCTTATCCGGATAATGGCGGACGGGACTCACCAGCACCCGGCTGTATGACCCTAAGGAAGGCACTGCTGTGAACGACACCTCCTCGGTCCCCATCGGACTGGGCATGCCCGACGCTCCGCCGCCCGTCCTGGCTCCGCGCCGCCAGACGCGGCAGCTCTTCGTGGGACCGGTGGGCGTGGGCAGTGACCATCCGGTCTCGGTCCAGTCCATGACCAACACCAAGACGCATGACATCAACGCAACGTTGCAGCAGATCGCCGAGCTCACCGCGTCCGGCTGTGACATCGTCCGTGTCGCCTGTCCTCGTCAGGAGGACGCCGATGCGCTGGCGACGATCGCCCGCAAGTCGCCGATCCCGGTGATCGCGGACATCCATTTCCAGCCGAAGTATATCTTCGCGGCGATCGATGCTGGGTGCGCGGCCGTGCGCGTCAACCCGGGCAACATCAAGGAGTTCGACGGCCGGGTCAAGGAGGTCGCCAAGGCGGCCGGGGACGCCGGCATCCCCATCCGTATCGGGGTGAACGCGGGTTCGCTGGATCCGCGACTGTTGGCCAAATACGGCAAGGCCACCCCTGAGGCTCTGGTGGAGTCCGCGGTGTGGGAGGCCTCGCTGTTCGAGGAGTTCGGTTACGGCGATATCAAGATCTCGGTCAAGCACAACGACCCCGTGATCATGGTGGAGGCCTACCGTCAGCTGGCCGCCCAGACCGACTATCCGCTGCACCTCGGTGTGACCGAGGCCGGGCCGGCGTTCCAGGGCACCATCAAGTCGTCGGTGGCGTTCGGCGCCCTGCTGGCCGAGGGAATCGGCGACACCATCCGGGTGTCGCTGTCGGCCCCGCCGGCCGAGGAGATCAAGGTCGGCGCGCAGATCCTGCAGTCGCTCAACCTGCGTCCCCGAAAGCTCGAGATCGTCTCCTGCCCGTCGTGTGGCCGCGCGCAGGTGGACGTGTACAAGCTGGCCGAGGAGGTCACGGCCGGACTGGAGGGCATGAGCGTCCCGCTGCGCGTGGCCGTCATGGGCTGTGTCGTCAACGGTCCCGGCGAGGCACGCGACGCGGACCTGGGTGTGGCTTCCGGCAACGGTAAGGGGCAGATCTTCGTCAAGGGCGAGGTCATCAAGACCGTCCCGGAGGCGCAGATCGTCGAGACCCTCATCGAGGAGGCCATGCGCATCGCCGAGGAGATGGGCGAGGAAGTCGGGGAAGCCGCAGAGGGACAGGGTCCCCAGGTCAAGGTCACGCGATAGGCAGTGACCGATACGGTTGCCCCACCTTCCGGGGTCAGCGGCTGCCGGGAGGTCGGCCCGGGCGAGACGGCCACGGCGTTCCGGGTCCTTGAGGCCGACCCGTTGGTGACGGCACCGGCTGCCGAGACGTTCGTCCTTTCCGGGGTGGCCGGGGGAGTGGACGGACGGTTCCTCACCCGGGGCGGCCCTGAGCAGTCGCTGGCGTTCGTGGGCAGTTCTGTGCTCCCCATCCTCGGCGACGCCGCAGACCTCGAGGCCCTCGCCCATGCCGTCGTCGAGTCGGGTGTCGGCCCGATGTCACTGCACGGGCGCAGGGACTTGGTGGCACACATGTGGCCCGCACTGGAACGCGGATGGGGCTCGGCGAGGGAGTACCGGGCGTCGCAGTTCCTCATGGCACTTCGGTCCCCGGTCGACCCGACGCTAGTTCTCGAGGGCACCAGACCGGCCACTCTCCAGGAGTTCGACTCCGTGCTGGCCGCTGCCGCCGCGATGTACCGCGAGGAGTTGCACAGCGACCCGTTCGAGGTGGGGGCCGGAGCGCCGTTTCGCCGACGCGTCGCCAGGTCGGTGGCGCGAGGTCGGACGTGGGTCGGGATCGACGGCGGCGAGGTATTCTTCAAAGCCGACATCGCGGCGATCTCCTCGCGGGTCGCGCAGATCCAGGGTGTGTGGGTCGACCCGAGCGTGCGGGGCACGGGATTGGGGGCCGGCGGCACGGCTGCCGTCTGCGCCGCGCTCCAGAAACGTGGGCTCACCCCGTCGTTGGTGGTCAACGGCACCAATGAGCCCGCACGGAGGGCCTACAAGCGGGTCGGTATGGTCGATCTCGTCGACTACGCGACGGTTTTACTGTGATCACTGGCCCAGCCGCGCGAGCCGGCCGTTTCGTCGCGCGTAAGTGCGCAGTGCCGCCCGAGGCGTCGGCCGGTCTGCGACTCCGGTTTGATCGCGGGCTTATGGAAGAATCATGCCGAACCGGCAACCGGTCGACCCGTCCAGCGCCGGAGTTCGGCCACCGGCCGACGGCGGCCGTTGAAAGTGAGAGGTGTCCTGCTTGATGACCGCGCCCGAGGTTGATCGCAGTTGTGACCCTGTGAACTGCGGGGACGACTCGTGAGCACCGCCACCTCCGCCACCTCCGCCACCTCCGCCGGCGACCGGGGTCCGGCCGTCACGACTGGTTCGCCATCTGATTCACGGTCTGACGCGCACCTCGACATCCGGCCCGAGGGCGCGGCAGCGGAGCCCGCCATCGAGGCAACGGGTTTTCGTTCCGATTCGACGGCGGATCGGGTGATGCGGCGCCTTCTGCGAGTGGACGGGCTCAATAGCTCAGCGGGTACGGGTGCGCACCGGGCGTTCCGGGTCTCCGTGCTGGTGTCCGCGGTCAGATGCCTCATCACGTACCTCGCTATCCCGATCGTCTTCCCCTTGCTCAGCCTGTCCGGCTGGGTCGCGGCCCCGATCGGGATCGCGCTGTGCGTGGTCGCCGTCGTCAACGGCGTGATCAGTGTTCGCCGATTCTGGGCGTCCGATCATCCCCGTCGATGGATGTACACCGGCTTCATGGGCGTGGTGTTCGTCATTCTCGCGGTGGCCATGGTGTCCGAACTCCACCGGATGGGGGTGATGTGATGGAGTCGCAACACGAACGCGAACGCGACGGCGAGACCGAGGTTGATCTCGAGCACGCTTCCGGGCAGCACCCCGCGGGGCAGCAGCCCGGCGGAGGTTCACGGACCGAGCTGATCTCGATGGTGCTGTTCGGGCTGATGGTGATCGTCGCTTCGGTCTGCTTCGTCATCTGGTGAGAATCCGCGCGCTGTCGCGTCGATCAGCGAACCGCAGCCTCATGGAGACGTCCACCCGCTAACCGACCCCCATCCGGGGCGGCGGCGTGTGACCGCAGATGCGGGGCATGTGACCGCACGCGCTCACGCTGCCTATCCTGGGATCATGACCACTTCGACCCGCCCGCCTCTCGTCCCCGGCACCCCCACTCCGATTCGGCCGGTGCCCGATTCCATCCAGCGCCCTGAATATGCCTGGCGGGACTCCGTGGACGAGGCCAACGGGGAGGCGTGGGTCCAACCCGATGAGATCGTCGAGTCCATGCGGGTCGCCAGTCGTGTGGCAGCCGATGCCCTGGTCCTGGCGGGTGAGGCCATTGCGCCGGGAGTGTCGACCGACGAGGTCGATCGCGTCGTGCACGAGTACCTCTGCGACAACGGCGCATACCCCTCGACGCTCGGCTACAAGGCGTTTCCGAAGTCGTGCTGTGTCTCCCTCAACGAGGTCATCTGCCACGGGATCCCCGACACTACGGTCATCGAGGACGGCGACATCGTCAACGTCGATGTGACCGCGTTCATCCACGGTGTCCACGGCGATACCAATGCCACCTTCTTCGCCGGTGATCCCAGCGACGAAGTCCGGCTACTGGTCGAACGGACCGAAGAGGCGATGAACCGCGGGATCAAGGCCATCAGGCCCGGTCGCGAGGTCAACGTGATCGGTCGGGTCATCGAATCCTATGCCCGTCGCTTCGGATACACCGTGGTCCGGGAGTTCACCGGACACGGAGTGGGGCCGACGTTCCACAACGGGCTCGTCGTTCTCCACTACGACGACCCCAGCAGAACCGAGGTGCTCGAACCCGGAATGACGCTGACCGTCGAGCCGATGATCTCCCTCGGCGGCCCCGGGTTCGACATCTGGGACGACGGCTGGACCGTCACCACCGCGGACAAGGCGTGGACCGCTCAGTTCGAGCACACGGTCGTCGTGACGGACGACGGTTACGAGATTCTGACGCTGCCCACCGACAAGTAAGCGGATTGGTCATCCGACAGTCCGGGGAGCCCCCGGCCGGGTGAATCGCGATTACTCCGGGTCGGGCCGAGACTGCCACGAGCACACCGGCAAAGAGTCAGCCGAGGCCGGGAGGGCGGCTGACGCACTGTCGGCGTGGCCGGGCGGCGTGGGACGACTTCTGGACGATCGTCCCAGAAATGGCCCCATTAGTGGACATAGGGCTGCATACTGTCAACCATGATCGAGACTCCCCGCGGAACCGTGGACCACATCGACCTACTCGTCCTGGGTGCAGGCTTCGGCGGCATTGCGATGGCGGACCGGCTACTCCGAGAAGGACGAGGCCGGGACTTCCTGGTCCTGGAACGTGCGGCAGAGGTCGGCGGCACATGGCGTGAGAACACCTATCCCGGATGCGCCTGCGACGTGCCCACGGCGTTGTACTCGCTGTCCCGCCACGCCAACCCGGGGTGGTCGCACTCATTCGGGCGACAACCGGAGATCTTCGACTACCTCAAGAAGGTCGCCGATCGCATCGGACTCCGGGAACGCTTGGTCACCTCGTGTGAGGTCCAGTCTGCGGCATGGGATGCGGACTCCTCGTCCTGGGTGGTCGAGACCAGCAAGGGGCAGATCCGGGCACGCCACCTGGTCGCGGCCACCGGCGCGCTGTCTGCCCCGTCGGTCCCCAACCTGCCCGGGCTCGAGAACTTCGAGGGGCAGGTGTTCCACTCCGCCCAGTGGCGACATGACATCCCGCTCGAGGGCAAGCGGGTCGCCGTCGTCGGGACCGGTGCTTCGGCGGTGCAGTTCGTCCCGGAGATCGCACCGATCACCGAACACCTCACCGTGTTCCAGCGGACGCCGGGGTGGGTGCTGCCGCGACTCGACAGGCCGATCTCGGACAGTCGACGCCGGTGGTACTCGCGCATCCCGCTTCTGCAGCGCATCGTACGTGGCCGGATCTACCTCGGCCGCGAGCTGTACGTGATCGTCTTCACCCGGGCCCAGTTCCTGCTCCGGTTCTTTGAGTGGTTCGCTCGCTTCTACCTGTTCATGCACGTCCGGGACCGCGCGATGCGCAAGGCGCTGACCCCGGACTTCTCGATCGGCTGCAAGCGGATCCTGCTCACGAGCAAGTGGTTGCCCGCGCTCGTCCGCCCGGATGTCACGCTCGTGCCGGATGCCGCATCAGCGGTCACGCCCACGGGTCTGGTCGCCGGGGACGGCAGCGAGATTCCGGTGGACGTGATCATCTTCGGCACCGGCTTCCAGCCGACCGAGCCGCCGATCTCACGTGTCGTGACCGGTGCCGATGGTCAGACCCTGGCGGAACACTGGGGCGGGAGCCCACGTGCCCACAACGGCGTCACGGTCGCGGGTTTCCCGAATCTGTTCCTGCTCTACGGACCCAACACGAACCTCGGGCATTCGTCGATCGTGTACATGCTCGAGTCCCAGGCCGAGCACGTTGCCAGACTCCTCGACCTGTCGGACAACGCGCGGAACCGGACGATCGAGGTCCGCCCCGAGGCGCAGGCGGAGTACGCGGACCGCATGGATCGTGAGCTCGCCGGCACGGTATGGAATGAGGGCGGCTGTTCGAGCTGGTACTTCGATTCGAGTGGGCGGAACTCGCTGCAGTGGCCCACCTTCACCTTCCGGTACCGCGAGCAGCTGCGCGACATCGATCCTGCGACCTACGTGGTCGGCTGAGCCCGAGGCGGGTTCCTAGCGGCATCGATTGCGGCGAGAGGGCCGACACGCACTGAGGCGTGTCGGCCCTCTGGCGTCGACTATGAGCGCGGACGAACTGTGCGGTCGCGCGGCGTCGTGGTCGACAGCACCCGCGGCCGGTGGTCCGTGGTGGCGTCAGAACCCGCGGTCGGGAAAATCGAGGCCCAGCAGTGCGTTCTCGACCACCTCGGCCAATGCGGGGTGGATCCAGTACTGTCGGCGAGCCATGTCGGGCACCGTGAGCCCGAACTCGATGCCCTGGATGAGGATCTGGATCAGTGACGGGGCCTGGGCACCCATGATGTGGGCGCCCAGGAGCAGTCCGGTCGACCGGTCGGCGATGAGCTTGCAGCAACCGACCGAGTCCTCCATGGCCCACCCGTAGGCGACGTCACCGTAGTCCTGGGTTTTGACGGTGATGTCGTGGCCGGCGGCGCGGGCTTCGTCCTCGGTCAGACCGACCGAGGCGATCTGTGGCCAGGTGAACACCGCGTACGGGACATGGGCGTGATGGAAGGGCTGCAGGTTCTCGGGGTGGAGCAGGTTGTGGCCGAGCACGCGCTGCTCGTGGTTGGCGACGTGCTTGAGCTGGAAGGGGGAACTCACGTCCCCGAGTGCCCAGACGCCGTCGGCGGTGGTCCGGCCGAACTCGTCCACCCGGACGCGGTCGCCGTCCAGCTCGATTCCGGCGGAGTCGAGCGACAGCAGGTCGCCGTTCGGGGTGCGACCCGTGGCGACGAGCAGGGAATCCGCCGCACAGGTCGATCCGTCCTCGAAGGTGATCTGAACCCCACGGGAGTCGGAGCCGGTGGCGGTTACCGCGGTCACGTGCTGCCCGAGGCGCACATCCCAGTGCTCACGGGCCTGTTCGGTGAACCGCTCCGCGAGTTCCCGGTCCAGATGCTTGAGCAGCACGTCAGAGCGTCCGATGACCGTGACCTTCACCCCGAGGGCCGAGAACACGTGGGCGAACTCGCAGGCGATGAATCCCGAGCCCTGGATGATCATCGACTCGGGCAACTCGGGGATCCGCATGACGTCGTCGCTGGTGTAGTAGGCCACGCCCGACTCGGTGACGATCTCGGGGATGGACGGGCGCGCTCCGGCGGCGATCACGATCTGATCGGCCGTGATGATCTCGCCCGTGCCGGTGTCGATGGTCCGCGGCCCGACGAAGGTCGCGTGGCCGTCATAGACGGTGACGTTGTCGCAGCGGTGCCGCCGGTAGTCCTCGCCGCTCGAGGCGATGGGGTCAATGCGGTTGTCGAACACCCGGGACACGGTGTCCTGCCAGCGCACCCCGTCCAGGGTCGAGTCGACACCGTACTGCTCCGACCGACGGATCGCGGTGGCGGTGTCCGCGGCATAGACGAACATCTTCGTCGGGATACAGCCGACGTTGAGGCAGGTGCCTCCGAACGTCCCCTTCTCACAGATCGCGACAGATTTATCCGCGAACGACTCGTTGATCAACGAGTTGCCACTACCCGTGCCGATCACGATGAGGTCGAAGTGGCGAGACGGGGACTGCGTCATGGGTCAGGACTCCTTGGTGCGTGGGGACAGGGTCTGATCGAGCCAGGAACCGAGGCGGTCGAAGACCATCTCGAGAACATCAGGACGGGACAGGAAGACGTCGTGCCGGGCATGGGGGACCGGTGCGTCGGTGACATCCGTCGAGATCCGGTCGGCGAAACGCTCCATCGACCGCACATCGAGGATCAGGTCGGTGTCGACGTCCACGGCCGGACCGCGCTTGCCGTGTGACGACGCGGTGGACCGGAGTAGGAGGACCGGAAGCGGTAGATCCAGTCCGCGCTGCAAGCGTCGTTGGGCCTGTCGAATCGCCACCAACCACCCGGCTCGCACGCCAACCCCACCCGGGGGCTTGAGCGTCATGTCGTAGTCGAAATCACCGTCATGGCTCGAATGGGTGCTGGTGACGTACAGATCCGACGAGGGGAGAGGGAGACGATAGAAGGGCCGCAGTGCCCCGATGGCCCGGATGGTGGCATCGAACGCCACGCGGGCGCGTTCGGGGACATCCAGCTGGAACCAGGGGGCGTTGAGAACCAGGCCCACCACCGGATCGAGCCTGCCCCGGTCCCGCCGACGGGCGAGCCACAGAGGGACGATCAACCCGCCCGTCGAATGGGCCGCGACAAGCACGGGTAGATCGGGGTGTTCTGAGGTGATCACCGTGAGCGACTGATCCAGCTCGTCGTCGTACCTCTCCAGGTCAGTGGTGAAATGAGGCGTCAGACCCTCGCGCCGGGAGCGGCCACATTTCCTCAGATCGACACCGTAGGTGGCGATCCCGCGGGCGGCCAGAAACTCCGCGAGGTGGGTGTGGAAGAAGTAGTCGGACAGGCCGTGGACCACGAGCATGGCCGCGACCGGGTTCTCGGGCGCCTCCTCGTGACGGACCAGCGTCGCGGAGATGATCCCCTCACCATCGGGGTCCTGACCCAGCGGCAACTCTCGACGTCGATATGCCGGACCCAGGATGTCGGCAGTCCAGTCGGCCCCGGACACGGCCGGGCCCTCGGACGCGGATGGCGAAGTGGACACGGCGACCACCCTAGACCGAGTAGGCCCGGGCACGGTCCGATGTGTCGCGTCGGCGGGGCCGTGAGTAGTCTTGTAATCCTCAGGTCGTGAGCCCCCGACGGGGGCCTGCGACCACGACATTTCGGGTCCACGACCAACGAGCGAGGGTAGCCGGTGACTGCAGACCAGGTGGCAAAGCACGGAACGACTGATGTGGCGCTCATCGGCGCCGGCACCATGAGCGCGACGCTCGGTGCGCTGCTGCGGCGACTCCAGCCCGACTGGGACATCCAGATCTTCGAGCGTCTGGAGGGGCCGGCCCTGGAGTCCTCCGACGCCTGGAACAACGCCGGAACCGGTCACTCCGCACTGTGCGAGCTCAACTACTCCCCGAAGACCGCCAATGGCGATGTCGACATCACCAAGGCCGTCAGCGTCAACGAGAAGTTCCAGGTCTCCCGGCAGTTCTGGTCCTACGCGGTGGAGAACACCCTCCTCGGCGATCCGACCGAGTGGATCCGGCCCGTGCCGCACATGAGCTTCGTCACCGGAGCCGACGGCCAGGACTACCTGCAGAAGCGCTACGACAAACTCGCCGGCCACCCGCTGTTCCCCGGCATGGAGCACACCACCGAGTTCAGTGAGCTCGAGCGGCTTGTCCCGCTGATGGCCAAGGGACGTTCGCCGGAGCAGCCCTTCGCGCTGAGCCACTTCGCCGGCGGCACCGACGTGAACTTTGGCGCCCTGACCCGGCAGCTGGTCAAGTACCTGACCCGCACCGGCACCGAGGTGCACTACCAGAACCAGGTCAAGGATCTCGAGCGCAACACGGACGGAACCTGGCGCCTGACCGTGGCCAACCGCCACACCGGTGACGAGCGCACCATCGACGCCAAGTTCGTGTTCGTCGGCGCCGGCGGCGGGGCCCTGCACCTGCTGCAGAAGTCGGGCATCCCCGAGATCAGGGGCATCGGTGGTTTCCCCGTCGGCGGCCAGTGGCTGCGGTGCACCAACGACGAGCTCGTCGAGCAGCATCAGGCCAAGGTCTACAGCCAGGCCTCGGTGGGTGCCCCGCCGATGTCGGTCCCGCACCTGGACACCCGCGTGATCGACGGCAAGAAGGGCCTGCTGTTCGGCCCGTTCGCCGGCTGGACCCCCAAGTTCCTCAAGATGGGCAGCTTCATGGACCTGCCGAGCAGCGTCCGGCCCGGGAACCTGCTGCCCATGGCCAACATCGGTGTCACCGAGATGGGCCTGGTCAAGTACCTCATCACCGAGCTCGCCAAGAATCACGGCGCCCGCGTCGACACCCTGCGTGACTTCGTTCCCGCGGCCGTGGACGGCGAGTGGGAGAAGGTCGTCGCCGGCCAGCGCGTCCAGGTCATCAAGCCCAAGCCGGGCGGCCGAGGTGGAACTCTCGAGTTCGGTACCGCCGTCGTCAACGCCGCGGACGGGTCGATCGCCGGACTGCTCGGTGCGTCCCCGGGCGCCTCGACCGCAGTCGACGCGATGGTCGACGTGCTCCGGCGCTGCTTCCCGACCCGGTTCGCCGAGTGGACCCCTGCTCTCGAGGAGATGATCCCGTCGCTCGGTCGGGACCTGGCCGCTGAGCCCGGGCTGTTCAACGAGCAGTTCGAGCGGTCGAACCGGACTCTCAAGCTCGACCCGAAGGTCTGAGCCGTACGCCCACCGGGCGCTCAGTTCCCGTGACATCCCCCGCCCTCCCGTCATCGGAGGTCGGGGGATGTTCTCTATCACGGTGACGACGGCCCGGGACGGGAATCCCGGAAGCGGGCCGATAGGATCAACCGCATGATCCGGCCTGTGAACCCGTACCCCGTCGGCCTGGACCTGGAGGGCCGTCGAGTCGTGGTGATCGGCGGAGGATCCGTGGCCCAGCGTCGTATCCCCGTTCTTCTCGAGGCCGGTGCGGCCGTTCATCTCGTCAGCCCGGAGATCACCCCCACCCTGCAGGCGTTGGTCGACGACGGCCGCATCTGGTGGGAGCAGAGGGAGTACTCGACCGGGGATCTCGAAGGGGCGTGGTACGTCGTCGCGGCGACCAAGGATTCGCTGGTCAATGCCCGAGTGGCCGCGGAAGCCGAACAGCTTCGTACCTTCTGCGTTCGATCCGATGCGGTGACCTCGGGAACGGCGGTCACACCCGCCGTCGTGCGTCGCGGCGAGATGATGGTCTCCGTCCTCACCGGAGATCGGGCCAGGACCGCGGAGGCTCGCGACGTGGTGGCACGAGCGCTGAGCGAGTCCGCCGTCGAGGCGCCGGAGGTCGACGAAAAGCTCCGCGGGACCGTCGCGCTCGTCGGTGGTGGCCCCGGCGCCGACGATCTCATGACCGTTCGCGGACGCAGGCTCCTGTCACGTGCAGACGTCGTGGTTGCCGATCGGCTTGCGCCGCAGCGGCCACTCGCCGAGCTGCGAGCCGACGTGGAGATCGTGGACGCGGCCAAGATCCCGTACGGGCGCGCGATGGCGCAGGAAGCCATCAACGAGGTCCTGGTGGATCGGGCTCGTGCGGGCAAGTTCGTCGTCCGTCTCAAAGGCGGAGACTCGTTCCTCTACGGGCGTGGATACGAGGAAGCCCAGGCCTGCGCGGAGGCGGGTATCCCGTGCTCAGTCGTGCCCGGCGTGTCCAGCGCGCTGTCCGTCCCCGCACTCGCCGGGATTCCCGTCACCAACCGGGGAATGACGCACGAGGCGACGATCGTGTCCGGACACCTGCCGCCGGGCCATCCCGGCTCGCTCGTCGAATGGGATGCGCTCGCCCGGCTGCGGGGCACGCTCGTCATCCTGATGGGCGTCAAGAACACTCCCGCGATCGCCGGCGCCCTCATCGACGGAGGACGGGCCGCGGACACCCCCGCCGCCGTGATCGTGGACGGCAGCCTCGACGGTGAGGTCACCCACCGCTGCACACTCGGGAGCCTGTCCGAGACCATCCGCGACCATGACGTGCGTCCCCCGGCGATCGTCGTGGTGGGCGAGGTGGCCGGTCTTCCGCAGGTGACGACCGGCGCCTGAATCCGCGTCGGTCCGGTCGCGGCGGGGATGAGTCGAGGCTGACGGCTGCCGGGACCTGCCTGCGCGTGGCGGACAGTCAGTGCGGTGGCATTCTGGGGAAGCAGAGGAGGCCCCGGCGCGGCCGTGCACCCGAGAGAAAGGCGTTCGCCGAGATGAAGTGCACCCTTCCCACCGACTGCGGTAACTCTCCACGCATCACGCTCGTGGGTGAATTCGTGAGGAACTGGGCCGGATGCGAGGTCGACGCCGTGGCGCTCCGACTGGCCGACGACGCCGAGTGGACCTTCGTGGGCAGTGCGCGCCACAGTGGCGCAGCGATGTCGGCCGAAGCGTGCCCCGCACGTGTGCCGGACCAGCTGGTCGTCACCTCGATCATCACCCACGGTCGGCTCGCCTCGTGTGACGGATACCTGGAGACGGACGGCGGACGGACCGACTTCAGCCACGTCTTCCGGTTCGCCAGCACCTCTAAGACCGCCGCGATCAAAGAACTCCGCACCTACCTGATCGACACCGCTGACTGAGCGATCGAGCGGGCGCGGATGGTCCCCGCCGGTCTTCCTGCGCGTCAGGCAGGATGGGGACATGAGGCCTGGCAAGAGCATCGGATTCCTGTCCTTCGGACACTGGATGGACCACCCCGACTCCGCGGTGCGAACTGCCGCGGATTCACTCGTCCAGAGCGTCGAGCTGGCCGAGGCCGCCGAAGAACTCGGCGTGGACGGTGCGTATTTTCGCGTCCATCACTTTGCCCAACAACTGGGTACCCCGGCGCCACTGCTCGCCGCGGTGGGTGCCCGCACGTCCCGCATCGAGATCGGCACCGGCGTGGTGGACATGCGCTACTCCAACCCACTCGGGTTCGCCGAAGATGTGGCCGCCGCCGACCTCCTCGCCGGCGGAAGGATCCAGCTGGGGGTCTCGCGCGGATCGCCGGAGCAGGTGATCGACGGCTGGCGCTATTTCGGGTTCCAACCCGCCGAGGGGGAGTCCGATGCGGACATGGCCCGTCGGCACACCGAGGTGTTCCTCCAGGCGATCTCCGGCCAACAGTTCGCACAGCCCAACCCCCGGCCGATGTTTCCGAACCCGCCCGGGCTGCTGCGCCTCGAGCCCTACTCCGAGGGGCTCCGTGAACGCATCTGGTGGGGCGCCGGCTCGGACGCCACAGCGAGGTGGGCGGCGCAGCACGGGATGCATCTGATGTCCTCCACCCTCAAGGAAGACGAATCCGGTGAGCCGCTCCACGTCCAGCAGCGTCGCCAGATCGAGGCGTTCCGCGAGGAGTGGGCGCAGCTTGATCACGGCTTCGCACCGCGGGTCTCGGTGTCACGGTCCATCGTCGCGATCACCAACGACACCGATCGCCGCTACTTCATAGGCGGAGGCGAGAGGGAGGACCAGTTCGGCCAGATCGAACCGGGCAGCCGCGCCGTGTTCGGCCGGTCATATGCCGCCGAGCCCGATCAGTTGGTCGACCAGCTGCGGCGGGACGAGGCGATCGAGGCGGCGGACACCCTGCTCATCACCGTGCCCACCCAGCTCGGTGTCGACTACAACGCGCACCTACTCGAGTCGATCCTGACCCATGTCGCCCCCGAACTCGGATGGCGGTGATCTCGGACCGGTCGAGGTGTGACTTCGGTAGATGCGGTGGACGTCGCCGCGGTGTGCGCTGGCGGCGGAGCGGCTGACGGCGTTGTCGTCGTCGTCAAAGAGGGGTTGATCTTGGTCTTCACCTCGGCGAGCACCGCGGTGCGGTGACGGTCGTCAGGGCTCGGTGACCATCGTCAGAACGGTGTCCGAGGTGCGCTCGATGACGTGCCCCGCGCGGCGGGCGACCCGGACCACGGCACCGAGGTCCGCCAGTTCGGCGCGGGAGTTGGCCAGCGTCCGGGCGAGCAGGCCCTTGTGGTGCTTGGAGAAATGCGAGACCACCTTGCGGCTACCGTCCGGGTACTCGGTGACCACATCCACCGTCACGGCGCCGGGGACCGGACCCAGCTGGTGGTACCCGCCGGAGCGCAGGTCCAGCACCACCTCGTCAGACCAGGGGGCGACCGCGCCGGTCAGTGCCTCACGCCACGTCGCGCGGAGCGTGCCCAGGCCGGGCAGCTTGGTCCCCGCGGACAGGCGGTAGTGGGGGATCGGATCGCCCGCGGCGACGAGCCCGAACAACGCCGAGCCGATCCACAGGCGCGATTCGGCCCGGGCACGGGTCGCCTTGGTGAAGGAGGCCTGGTCGAGAGCGTCGTACAGGACCCCCGTGTAGCGGGTGAGCGCCGGGGCGGTGGGGGAGGTCCACAGCTGCGCGTCCAGGGTGACCTCGTCCGCAAGGGCGTCACTGAGACCGAGGGCCTGCTGGGCCTGCACCGAATCCTCAGTGCAGACCGAGACCAACGCGTCCGCGACCTTCTGGCGGGTGTCGGTGAGGGACGGCAGCGAGAGGGCCGCGAGATCCAGCGGAGCACCGGCGCCACCGACGGACTTGGTCTCGGACGGGGAGAGGAGGATTCGCACCCGACGAAGGTTACCGGTGGCCGTCGGGCCGCTGAACTCAGGCGTGGCCGGGCGTCCGGGTCTGCTCCAGGATGCGGGTGAGGGCGGCGCCGACGGTCGGCAGATTCTCGGTGAGGAAGAAGTGGCCGCCCGGGAAGACGGTCAGGTCGAACCGCTGCGTGGTGAGTTCGGCGAGCGCCGCCACCTGCTCCACGGTGACGGTCGGGTCGTCTTCTCCGGCGAAGCAGTGGATCGGGACCGGAACCGGCGCAGTGGATGACGGCGTGTAGGACTCCACCAGTCGGTAGTCATCGCGAACCGGAGGAAGGAACAGCGCTCGGGCGTCCGGGGAGTCGAAGAGCCCGGCCGGAGTAGCGCCCAGTGTGTAGAGGTGGTCGATGAACTCCTCGTCGGAGAGAGTGTGCGCCGGCGTGGTGGGCGGTGGGGAAACCGGGCCGCGGCCGGAGATGATCACCGTGGGCGGCGCGTGTGTGGCGTCCGGCAGGAGAAGCCTGGCGACCTCGGTCGCAAGCAGACCGCCCATGCTGTGACCGAGGATCACCGGATTGCGCAGCTCTGTCGCAGCTACTGCGGCCGAGATCTCCTTTGCGAGATCGGTGAGAGAGTCGGCGAACGGCTCAGACATCCGCTTCTCTCTACCCGGGTAGCGCGCGATGGCGATGCGGGTGTCCTCGGGGACGACGCCGCGCAGGAAACGGTAATGACCGGGGGAGCCGCCGGCGTGAGGCAGGACGAGCAGGGTGCACGACGCAGGGACTGGGGGCTCGAGCAATGCCAGAGCGGGATGGTGGCCCGGGCCTGACGGCGCGGTGATCGTCGCGGAGGCACGTGTCCGCGACGATCTCTGTAGGCCGGATCCCGGTGTGCAGTTGGTGCTCAATGAAAACCCTTCACCCTCATGGCTATTTAGGCAAGGCTAACTTCAATGTTCGTCGCCCTGCAATGCGTGTGGGGTTCGACGGCCCCAGGTGTCCAGCGGTGTCCATCGCGACCTGCGCGCGGTTCCGGTCTAGGCTGGTCCACCGTGATCACGCGACTGTCTCATCTGTTCCTCCGTACGCTCCGCGACGACCCGGCTGATGCCGAGGTGCTCAGCCACAAACTGCTGGTGCGCGCCGGTTACGTCCGACGTGTCGCCCCCGGCGTCTACTCGTGGCTGCCGCTCGGTCTGCGCACCCTCCGCCGTGTTGAGCAGGTCGTGCGCGAGGAGATGGACGCCTCCGGAGCCCAGGAGATCAGCCTGCCCGCGCTCCTGCCCCGTGAGCCGTACGAGACCACCGGCCGGTGGACGGAATACGGCCCGGCACTGTTCCGGCTGAAGGACCGTAAGGGCAACGACATGATGCTCGGTCCGACCCACGAGGAACTGTTCACGCTCACCGTTCAGGGCGAGTCCTCCTCGTACAAGGACCTGCCCGTCACGCTGTACCAGATCCAGACCAAGTACCGCGACGAGGAGCGGCCCCGTGCCGGGATTCTGCGTGGCCGCGAGTTCGTCATGAAGGACTCGTACTCCTTCGATGTGGACGATGCCGGTCTCGAGCGCTCATACCAGGCTCATCGTGAGACCTACCAGCGCATTTTCGACCGCCTCGGGATCGAGTACGTGATTTGCGCGGCGACCTCCGGCGCGATGGGCGGCTCCGCATCTGAGGAATTCCTCGCCGTGTCCGCCGCCGGCGAGGACACCTTCGTCCGATCGACCGACGGTGACTACGCGGCGAACGTGGAGGCCGTGGTCACCCCGGCACCCGAAGCCCTTCCGCTGGACGGACTGCCGGAGGCGGCAGTGCACGACACCCCCGACGCCGCGACCATCGATTCCCTCGTGGCCTGGGCCAACGGAGCCGACCTCGGCCGGCAGGTCACCGCCGCGGACACGCTCAAGACCGTCATGCTCAAGGTGCGCGAGCCGGGTAAGGACTGGGAGCTTCTCGGCGTGGGCCTGCCCGGTGACCGCGAAGTCGACATGAAGCGTATCGAAGCCTCACTCGAACCGGCCGAGGTCGCGGTCCTGGAGGACAAGGACTTCACCGCCAACCCCTTCCTGGTCAAGGGCTACCTCGGTCCGCGAGCCCTCCTGGCCAACGAGGTGCGCTTCCTCGTCGACCCCCGGGTCGTGGAGGGCACCTCGTGGCTCGCCGGTGCCGACATCGCTGGAAAGCACTACGTGAACCTGGTCTGCGGACGTGACTTCACCCCCGACGGGACGATCGAGGCGGCCGAAGTGCGCGAGGGAGATCCCGCCCCCGGCGGCCACGGCACCCTGACGCTGGCCCGCGGGATCGAGATCGGCCACATCTTCCAGTTGGGCCGCAAATACACCGATGCCTTCGGCTTTGATGTGCTCGGCGAGAACGGCAAGCCGGTCCGGGTCACGATGGGTTCCTACGGAATCGGCGTCTCGCGTCTCGTCGCGGTCCTGGCCGAGCAGTTCGCCGACGACAAGGGGCTGGTCTGGCCCGCCGAGGCCGCACCCGCGGACGTCCACGTCGTCATCGCCAACAAGGACGAGGCCGCGATCACCGGGGCAGGGACGCTTGTCGAGGCCTTCGACGCGTCCGGACTGGATATCCTCTTCGACGAGCGCAAGGCCTCGCCCGGCGTGAAGTTCAAGGACGCAGAGCTCATCGGCGTCCCCTGGGTCGTGGTCGTGGGCCGCGGGTGGTCTGAGGGCACCGTGGAGCTTCGGGAGCGGGCCACCGGTGAGGTCACCCAGATCGCGGTCGACGGCGCAGCGGACGAAATCATCCGTCGTATCCGCGCCGGGAGCTGACCAGCATCTCAGGCGGGCGGTGGGAACCCGGGCAGCGCCTCGAACGGCGCGCCCGGGACCAGCGTCCTCCACCGCGCCAACTGGATCGCCGAGGCGGTCAGCGCGTCTACGCAGAATTGGCGTCGCTCGGACGTGTCAGCCGTGCCCAACTGCACCCGCCATGCTTCGCAGCAATCAGATTCGATGCGAATCGCCAGTAGTACCGGGGCGGTCGAAGTCTCGGGGCCGGTGAGGTAACCAACCGGAGCCGGCGGGGAGTCCGGCCACAACTCCTCTGCAGCATCGCGGCGCGCGCGATGCGCGGTCAGTTCACGGCGGACCGCCGCCATGATGCCGCTGTCCGCGGACGCGAGCAGCAAGCCGTATCCGTACACGGCGGCATCCTCGGCCGCCAGCCCAACTGGAGTGGTCATGCCAGGAGCACCTCCACCGCCGTAATGCACGCCGCGGACACCGAGCCGGTCAGTTCGGCACGGATGCCCTCCGATTCCAGCGCTACCTCCGAGGCATGGCCGGAGTCCGTGCGAAGCCGGGCCCGGACATCCCCAACGGGAGGGCAGGTGACCACGGAGTCCGGCTCTGCTGTCGTGGTGGTGGCGGCGGTTGATTCCGGCGGGGTCTCGACCAGCTCGGCCAGCCGCTCGGCGTGAATGCGACGAACGTCCGCGATAAGACGGAGCGCGTCGACGTATTTGCCGTGGGAGGTATCCGCCGCGGCGAACTCGCGAGCATCCCGCTCTGCCGCCCGGATCAGCTCGACAACCGGATCCGAGACGCCATCGCCCTCCTCACCGGTGCAACCGGTGACGGCCACTGCGCCCATGACACCGGCGGACGCGGCGAGGAACCGGCGTCGCGACAGGGTGACGGGGGAGGAGAATGGCACCCCGACATCCTGCCAGGGCGCAACGACTCGCGCCGAGGCGGTACAGTGATCCGGCCCGTCCGCGATCCGGATAGGCCCCCGAAAGTCGCACCCCAGGAGCACAGTGATCGTCCCCGAGCCCGACAGGGCCCACATACGCAAGGCGGTCTCCGACCGCGGACTCGACCTCGAGGAACTCCGGGAGAACGACAGCGCCGCCACCTGGCGCGTGATCGTAGTCGTGGACGGCGACGGTGGAGTGTCACTGGACACTCTCGCGAACCTGTCCACGGAGCTGGACCCACTCGCCGAGCAGTGGGGCGGCCCGAATCGTGCGGTCACGCTCGAGATCACCAGTCGTGGGGTCGACGCTCCGCTCACCGAGCACCGCCACTGGCGCCGTGCTCACGGTCGCCAGGTCGACCTCGAGTATGTCGAGGGAGCCTCGGGGCCGACCCGCGGGCGGGTCGGCGATCTCGACGATGCAGCCGCGACGGTGCGAATCGTGTCGAGGGCAGGTCGTCGCATAAATGTCGACTCGGTACCGTTACAGGATGTGGCCCGCGCGGTGATCCGGGTCGAATTCAATCCCGCGCCACGGGATGAGCTCGACCTGCTGCAGGATCCAGGTGCGACCGGGACTGGCGTTCACGAAGGAGACGATCGGTGAATATCGACATGGCGGCACTGAACATGCTGTCGCAGGAACGGGAAATCCCGCTGGATGATCTCGTCTCGACTCTCGAGAACGCTCTCCTCACCGCCTACAAGCGGACCGACGATGCACACCGAGTCGCCCGGATCGTCCTGGACCGCAAGGCCGGAACCGTCGCGGTGATGGCAGCGGAGGTCGATGACGAGGGCAACCGCATCGGCGAGTTCGACGCGACCCCGTCAGACTTCGGCCGTGTCGCCGCGGCGACAGCCCGCCAGATCATTCTGCAGCGGCTTCGTGAAGCGGAAACCGAGAAGATCTACGGCGACCTCATCACCCGGGAGGGCGAGGTCGTCAGTGGCGTCATCCAGTCGGACTCCCGTGCCAATGCCAAGGGCATCATCGTCGTCCACATCGGACCGGAGACCGGCGGAACCGAGGGCACCATCGCTCCGGCCGAGCAGGTACCCGGCGAGACCTATTCGCACGGCGACCGGATCAAGTGCCACGTGGTGGGTGTGCACAAGGGACCGCACGGGGCGTCGGTGTCCCTGTCGCGGACCCACCCTGACCTGGTGCGTGGATTGTTCGCCCTGGAGGTGCCGGAGATCGGCGACGGTTCGGTTCGTATCGCCGCCGTCGCCCGGGAAGCCGGGCACCGCACCAAGATCGCCGTGGAGTCCACGGTGTCCGGTCTCAACGCCAAGGGCGCGTGTATCGGCCCCAACGGTGCGCGGGTCAGGGCGGTCATGTCGGAACTGGGGGGAGAAAAGATCGACATCGTCGACTACGACGACGACCCCACCGTGTTCGTCGGCAACGCCCTTTCCCCGGCCAAGGTTGTCTCTGTGACGGTGGCGGACGAGGCTGCTCGCGCGGCCCGGGTGGTCGTTCCCGATTACCAGCTCTCGCTCGCCATCGGCAAGGAAGGCCAGAACGCCAGGCTTGCGCACCGTCTCACCCAGTGGCGCATCGACATCCACAGCGACGCCGAGTGAGACACGGCGCGCGGCCGCTGCCACGCGGTCGGGCGCGCCGTTAGTGTCGACACCCTGTTACCTGTAGACTGATCAGTTGTCACAGTGACTTCACGTTCACCCGCCGTGTGCGGGCGAGGCGGCGAGATACCGAGGCGGATGGATGCGGGGACGTAAGGACCGGCAACCCAGTCCGACCGAGGTGGCGGGTCCGGTTCGGACCTGCGTCGGTTGTCGTGGTCGGGATTCCGATTCCCGGCTTCTGCGGATCGTTCACGATCCGCAGTCGGCGGCACTCTCGCCTGATCCCCGTCGCAGCGCGTCAGGTCGGGGAGCGTGGGTGCACCGTGACGAACGGTGCATCAAGACTGCACTTGACCGCAAGGCCTTCATCAGGGCCCTGCGAGTTTCCGGGAACGTGTCCCTAGACGCGATCTCGGAGTTGTTCGAGGCGGTTCGCCGAGAGCAAGACACCACCCGCCGGCCGAATGGTCCGGTAGGGGGAGCACAAGAAAAGGAACGGACCAGACACGATGAGCACACCGTGAAGCTCCAGCGATGAACGTCCATCGAATGTAGACCGAGGTCGCGCGGCCAGCCCTGCCGTGAAGACCTCGCAGTGAGGAGAGCAGTGGCAGGCAAGCCCCGGGTACACGAACTGGCAAAAGAGTTCGGTATCACCAGTAAAGAACTTCTGACGAAGCTCCGCGATCAGGGAGAATTCGTCAAGTCGGCGTCGTCGACACTCGAGGCCCCGGTCGTCCGGCGTCTTCGTGAGTCGATGGCTCCGGCGGGCGGCACGGACGCCGCCGCGGAGGCCCCCAAGTCCGGTCGATCCAGCGCACCCAAGCCGGGTGCGGCGGGTAAGCCCGGTCCCCGACCCGGTGCGGATCCGCGTACCCCGTCGCCCGCATCGGCAGCCAAGCCGGCGGCCGCAGCCAAGCCGGCGGATG
>NZ_JAALDM010000230.1:0-149 GCF_014144865.1 Dietzia aerolata
AGAGTCCGAGCCTGTGGCCGAGTCCGGGCCCGAGCCTGAACCCGGACCGGTGCCTGAGTCCGAGCCTTCCTTACGACGGTCTCTGATCAGGCCGCGTTGGGAGAAATCGATCTGGCGACCCGCGTTGGACACCGCCACCACGGTGCCGG
>NZ_JAALDM010000230.1:253-2890 GCF_014144865.1 Dietzia aerolata
GCGGTCTGCGGCAGCCTGGCCAGCGCCACCGTGAGGTCGGCGTTGATGAACCCGATCCCCTCACTTCCCCAGTGCGCCATGAGGCTCGTCGACTCGCCGAGCGTCACCGACCTCTGGAACGGGGAGGCCTCCTCATCCGCGACAACATCGAGGGGCCGGAGCCAGAACCGCTTACGATCGGCGCCCTGGTGATCGCCCATGGACCTACTCCACGGCCGGGCCGCGCCGTCGGAATCGACGCTGCCGAACCAGCCGCGAGACCTGCCTGCCAGCCGCACGGCCTCGGCCTCGGCGGGTGGCTCCATCGAGCGGCCCGCCAGCCACACCTCGCCCGGCGGCTGTTCGCCCCGGCGCAGCTGGACCAGCGTCGCGCGAGCGACGGTCTTACCGCCCTGCTCGACGAACGCATCCGCCACGACGATCCGATTGCCCTCTCGAACCGCCTCGGTGCGGATGGTCAGCGGCTCGAACCGCACCTGCGAGAACAGGTCCACGGTGAGCCGGGAGGGCTGAAACCCTTCCCGGCCGTGGGCCTGCTCCAGCTCGCGCGCCGCTGCGGCCACCACCGACGGGCCGTTGAGCAACCCGTCCGACCAGGCACTTTTCGCGTACGGGGTTGGTTCGTAGGCGCCGGAGTCATCGAGCGTGAAGAACGCGAACGGGCCCTTCGGCGCGGGCTTGTCGCCAGTGTCGCCGGCACCTCCAGCGCCGGCCTCCCCCACGTCGCTCATCCCGCGACCGTGGTGCGGGACATGGCCCCACCCGAGCCCGAGTCCGAGCCTGTACTCGAGCCCCCGCCCGCGCCGCCCACAGTCCACGACCGCAGAATGGCCGCGAGCTGGGTCTCGAAATACTGCTCCGCACTCGGCGAATCACGCCACACGCTCAGCTCCAGCGACACCACACCGTGCAGTGAGGCCCAGATCGCGGTCGTGGTCTCGTGCACGTCGGCGGTCCGGAACACGCCCTCGTCGACCAGTGCGTCCACCACCTCGAGCAGCGGGCCGCGCCAGTGGGGGTCGACGTTGTCGTCGTCGTCCGGCCCTCCACCCATGTCACCACGTGGCGACCGCACCGGCTCGCCCACGACCAGCCCGTACAGGCCCTCGTTCTCCAGCGCCCAACGGCGATAAGCGCGGCACAGGGACCGCATGTCGCCCTCCACGCTGTCGTGGCGCAGGGAGCCGCGCAGTTCGTCGGCGAGCTGCCGGTCCGCCTCGGCCCCGACCGCCGCGAGCAGCCCGGCCTTACCGCCGAACATCGTGTAGATCGCGGTGGTGGAGGTCCCCTGCGACGCCGCGAGCGGCCGCAGCCCCAGGTTCTCCGGCCCGCCGTCGCGGAGCCGCCGAAGCGCCTCGTCGAGGATCCCCCGGCGCAGCGTCGCATCGTACTGCGCGTGGGTGGGGGCGGACGTCTGGACGGAGGCGCGGGTAGAGGAGGTGGTCACCCGGGGAAGATTACGACGACGACGACGATAATGCCGTCATAGCACCGTGGCGTGTCGGCTAACAACCCCGTTTTCACTCAGGGCGGACGTCGTTCGGGCCTTCAGGTATCGCGGTTCGCGAAGACGCCCTGATGATCTGGCGCGGTCTCGAAGGAAAGCGGCGGCCGACCCCTTTTCACGCAAATGGCAGTGGGCCCACATCCGTCGATTTCGGCGACGATGTGGGCCCACGGCCGGTGCTGTTTCTACTTCTCGTTCAGCGAGACCCTTCTCCGAGGCTGAATACCTGCCCGTGCCGGAAAGCGGATTCGTGAACCTAGTTCGAAAAGCCTAGTTCGCAGCGGCGTACGCATCCATGATGTCGGCGGGAATCCGGCCGCGGTCGGAGACCTCGTAGCCGTTATCCCGGGCCCAGTCACGGATAGCCTTGGTTTCTCCGGACGACGCCTTGCTCGTCGACTTCCGTGCCGTCTTTGCCTTGGTACCGGTAACCCGGCGACCATTCTCGACGTAAGGCGCCATGACCTCACGGAACTGAGCGGCATTCTCATCGCTCAGATCAATGGAGTATTCCTTACCATCGAATGCGAACGAGATTGTGTGTGCCACACTTCCGAGGTCGGTGCCGTCGAGATCGTCGATGTACTGGACCTGAAACTGCTGTGCCATTGTTGCTCCCTGCAGTGGCGAATTCGTTACCGCGCCCATTATGCACGACTTATGCGCCATTGCCGAACTTATCAATTTTGTCTTTATTCTCGCCCTGTGATCAGTGGGAACAATTGCCGACGAATGCGACCCCGAGAGGGGATGTTGTCAGCTCATCAAACAAGAGGTGATTCACACACCATGTGACAGGTGATTTCGGTGAAGCCCGCAGGGCAGTTGACCGGAAAAGAAACGAACAAACACCTGGGTATGCCGCCGGGAAACGCCCGCGCAGCCACTGTGCGAACCCGGTCACCAGTCAGCACGGATGATCCTGCGACGCCGCACTGTTATCGCGGTGTCATCAGGGCCGATGCCGGCGGCCCCACCGGGATTTCCGAGCCCTATCCCGCTATTGTCCGGCGGGATCTACTCCGACCTCGTTCTCATATTCGCGATACCGGCGCACGAGGAGGTCGATGATTTCCGGATGCGCCCCCAATGGCGGCGTGGCGAGGTCCGCGCCCGCGTTCGCGAGCCGG
>NZ_JAALDM010000231.1 GCF_014144865.1 Dietzia aerolata
CCCAAGCTGCGCTCGGGCAGCTACTTTCCGGAGTGGCTGCTCGAGCACCGCAAGCGGGCCGAATCCGCCCTGATCACAGTCGTCGCCGACTGCTACCTGGCCGGAGTATCGACCCGCCGAATGGACAAACTGGTCAAGACCCTGGGTATCGACTCACTGTCCAAATCGCAGGTCTCCCGCATGGCCACCGATCTGGACGAGCAAGTCGCAGCATTCAGGCACCGCCGCCTGGACGAGGCCGGCCCGTTCACGTTCGTCACCGCCGATGCGTTGACGATCAAAGTCCGCGAGAACAAGCAGGTCGTCAAGGCCTCGGTACTGCTGGCCACAGGGGTCAACGGTGACGGCCATCGCGAAGTCCTCGGGATGCAGGTGGCCACCAGCGAGACCAAGGCCTCGTGGAACACCTTCTTCGCCGACCTGGTGGCCCGCAGCCTGGACGGGGTTCGGTTGGTGACCTCCGATGCCCACGCCGGACTGGTCGAGGCGATCGCAGCGAACCTGCCCGGCGCCGCGCGGCAACGCTGCCGCACCCACTACGCCGCCAACCTCATGGCCACCTGCCCCAAAAGCATGTGGCCGGCCGTGAAAGCGATGCTTCACAGCGTCTACGACCAGCCCACCGCCACCGCGGTGCACGAGCAGTTCGACCGACTGCCCGAGTACACCGAAGGCCGACTGCCCGAGGTCGCCGACCACCTCGGCGACGCCCGCGAGGACCTGCTCGCATTCACCGCGCTCCCCGACGACGTGTGGCGCCAGATCTGGTCCAACAACCCCACCGAACGGCTCAACCGCGAGATCCGCCGCCGCACCGATGTCGTGGGGATCTTCCCCAACCGGGACGCCATCGTCCGGCTCATCGGAGCCGTCCTGGCCGAGCAGACCGACGAATGGGCCGAAGGCCGCCGCTACCTCGGGCTGGAGGTCCTGAACCGCTGCCGACTCACCCTGACCACCAACCCCGACACCAACCCTACGACGGAGGTGGCCACCGATGAACTGATGCAAATACCAGCCTGACCACCAACGAAGGATCAAAAACCAGTTACACCACTACCAGGGGCTTGACC
>NZ_JAALDM010000232.1 GCF_014144865.1 Dietzia aerolata
GTGCGGGCCGCCCGCTCGCGGCGCTCGGCGCGCTCCTTCTTGTCCTGGGCACGCCGGTCGGCGCGGTTGCCCGCCCCGGACTCGTCGACGAGCTGGGCGTCGCCGGACTCGGACGGGCCGGAGAACTGCATCTGCTCGTCAGAGACGTCGCGACCGGTGCCGGCGGCCTGCAGGATCGGGTTCGCACCCGCCAGGGCGGCCGCCTGCGCGGCGGACGGGGCGGAGACCGAGTTGCGCTGCTGGTTGGCCTCGACCTTGACGTTGAACAGGAACGCGACCGTCTCCTCGCGCACTCCGTCCATCATCCCGGAGAACATGTCGTAACCCTCGCGCTGGTACTCGACGAGCGGGTCACGCTGGGCCATGGCCCGCAGGCCGATGCCCTCCTTGAGGTAGTCCATCTCGTACAGGTGCTCGCGCCACTTGCGGTCGAGGACCTGCAGCATGATCGACCGTTCGAGCTGGCGCATCGCGCCCTCGCCGCCGATGCCCTCGATCTCGGACTCGCGCTCGTCGTACTTGGCAAACACATCGTCCAGGACCGCGTCACGCAGGTTCTTGGCGCTCAGGTCGCCCGAGGAGCCGTACTCGTCACCCTCGATGACGTCCTCTGCGCTGATCGACACCGGGTACAGCTGCCCCAGCGCCTCCCACAGCTTGTCCAGGTCCCAGTCCTCGACGTATCCCTCGGCGGTGGCGCCGTCGACGTAGGCACTGACTACCTGGTAGATCATCGACTCGACCTGGTCGGTGATGTCCTCACCCTCGAGGATCTTCTTGCGCTCCTTGTAGATCACGGTGCGCTGCTGGTTCATGACCTCGTCGTACTTCAGAACGTCCTTGCGGATCTCGAAGTTCTGGGACTCGACCTGGGTCTGGGCGTTCTTCACCGCATTCGAGACCATGCGGGCCTCAATCGGGACGTCGTCCGGCAGGTTGAGCCGGTTCATGATCGCCTCGACGGTGGCGCCGTTGAAGCGTCGCATCAGCTCATCGCCGAGCGACAGGTAGAAACGGGACTCGCCGGGGTCGCCCTGACGGCCGGAACGGCCGCGCAGCTGGTTGTCGATGCGCCGGGAGTCGTGCCGCTCGGTGCCCAGCACGTACAGGCCGCCGGCGTCACGGACGGTGTCGGCTTCCTTCTTGGTGAGCGCGCGCATGCGCTCGATCTCCTCGTCCCATGCGGCCTCGTACTCCTCCGGGGTGTCCACCGGGTTGAGTCCGCGCTCACGCAGGTTGAGGTCGGCGATGATGTCCGGGTTGCCACCCAGCACGATGTCGGTGCCTCGACCGGCCATGTTGGTGGCCACGGTGACCGCGCCCGGTCGACCGGCCTGGGCGACGATCTGCGCCTCGGAGGCGTGGAACTTGGCGTTGAGGACGTGGTGCTTGACGCCCTTGCGGGTCAGCAGCCGCGACAGGTGCTCACTGCGCTCGACGGAGGCGGTACCCACGAGGACGGGCTGCTTCTTCTCCACCCGCTCGGCGATGTCATCGACGACGGCGGCGAACTTCGCCTCCTCCGTCTTGTAGATGAGGTCGCCCTGGTCCACGCGGGCCATCGGCCGGTTGGTCGGGATCGGCATGACCTCGAGCTTGTAGATCGAGTACAGCTCGGCTGCCTCGGTCTCGGCGGTACCTGTCATGCCGGAGAGCTTCTCGTACAGCCGGAAGTAGTTCTGCAGGGTGATCGTGGCCAGCGTCTGGTTCTCGGCCTTGATCTCGACCCGCTCCTTGGCCTCGATGGCCTGGTGCATGCCCTCGTTGTAGCGGCGACCGTCGAGGACGCGGCCCGTGAACTCGTCGACGATGATCACGTCGCCGTCGCGGACGATGTAGTCCTTGTCCTTGGTGAACAGCTCCTTGGCCTTGATGGAGTTGTTCAGGTAGCTCACCAGCGGCGAGTTGGCGGCCTCGTAGAGGTTCTCGATGCCCAGCTGGTCCTCGACGAACTCGACGCCGGCCTCGGTCACACCGATGGTGCGCTTCTTGCGGTCGACCTCGTAGTGGGTGCCGTCCTCCAGCATCGGCGCGATCCGCGCGAACTCGGAGTACCACTTGCTGGAGCCGTCGGCCGGGCCGGAGATGATCAGCGGCGTCCGCGCCTCGTCGATGAGGATCGAGTCGACCTCGTCGACGATCGCGTAGTTGTGGCCACGCTGGACCAACTCCGCGGTGTCGTGCGCCATGTTGTCGCGCAGGTAGTCGAAGCCGAACTCGTTGTTCGTGCCGTAGGTGATGTCCGAGTGGTAGGACTCACGCCGCTGCACGGGGGTCATCCCGCTGAGGATCGCCCCGACGGACAGTCCCAGGAAGCGGTGCACGCGGCCCATCCACTCGGCGTCACGCTTGGCGAGGTAGTCGTTGACCGTCACGACGTGGACGCCGTTGCCCGACAGGGCGTTGAGGTACGCCGGAAGCACACAGGTCAGGGTCTTGCCCTCACCGGTCTTCATCTCGGCCACCGCGCCGGTGTGCAGCACGATGGCGCCGATGACCTGCACCTTGTAGGGGCGCTGGCCCAGGACGCGGTAGGCGGCCTCGCGCGCGACCGCGAAGGCCTCGGGCAGCAGGTCGTCGAGTGTCTCCCCCTCGGCCACGCGGCCCTTGAACTCATCGGTCTTCGCGGCGAGTTCGTCGTCGCTCAGCTTCTCCACGTCGTCGGAGAGCGACATCACGTAGTCGGCGAGAGCGGTGTACTTCTTGAGCTTTCGCCCCTCGCCGGCCCGGAGCAGCTTGGAAAGGATGGACACAGTCTCGAACGTCCTCGTGGTCGGGGATGTGGTCGGTAGTTCTTTCTCACACCGGCGCGTTACCACACCGGTCCAGCCCACATCCTAGGTGCTGCGAGCCGTACGTACACGCCGAGGGCGGTCCGGCCCTCCTCGGACCGGACCGCCCTTCGGTGATGGGGACCGGGGCTATCAGCCCTCGGCCTCGGTCAAGGTGATCAGACCGTAGTCGAATGCGTGACGCCGGTAGACGACGGTGGCGCGACCGGACTCGGAGTCACGGAACAGGTAGAAGTCGTGCCCCACCAGCTCCATCTTCTCCAGCGCCTCGTCGACCGTCATCGGGGTGCCGTCGTGCTCCTTGCGCCGCACGATCTGACCGGGCAACTGCTCGTCGACCTCGTGCTCGTACTCGTCGAGAACCTCGGCCGGCGCGGCGGTGGCCGACACCTCGGCGGTCGCCTCGGCGACCGACATCGGACGACGATGCCCGGAGTGGCTGATCTTGCGGCGGGTCCGCGCCTTGCGCATCTGACGTTCGAGCTTGGACACCGCGGACTCGAGTGCCCCGTAGAAGGTGTCCTCGGCCGCCTCCGCTCGAGCCACACCGCCCTTACCCTTGGCGGTGATCTCGATACGCTGACTCACCTTGGACAACCGCGGATTGTTCTCGTGCAACAGGATCACGTCGAACCGCTGGATGTTCGTCGGCGACATCTTCTCGATCTTCGCGAGCTTCGTGTTGATCCGGGTCGCGAAGTGGTCCGGCACCTCGACATTGCGCCCCCTGATCGATACCTGGGCGTCGGGGGTGCCGGGATCGTCGGTCGTCGGACCGTCGAAGGTGGCTGGGTCAAGCAGGACTGCGGGGGTCTTCGCCATCGAAGCTCCTCCTCATCGGGCCTGCGGCGGACCGC
>NZ_JAALDM010000233.1 GCF_014144865.1 Dietzia aerolata
CGCAGCCGCGAGCGCCTGGACCAGCTCGCCGCCGAGGTGACCGAGGCGGGCGGCCGGGCCATCGCCGCGACGGTCGACGCCACGGACCCCGCCTCGGTGCGCGCCCTGAGTGAGACCGTCGAGCAGCACACCGACGCCGTCCACGGCCTGGTCAACAGCGCCTTCGCGGTGCCCAGCATGAAGCCGCTCGCGAAAACCGACCACGCCCAGATCACCGCCGGCATCGACCTCTCGGTGATGGGCGCCCTGCGCGCCACGCAGGAGTTCACCGACCTCCTCGAAGCCGGCCGCGGCTCGGTGGTCATGATGGCCTCGGCCGTCATCCACCACTCCCGCGAGCGCTACGCCGGCTACAAGATCGCCAAGACCGCCCTGGTCGCGCTGGCCCACTCGCTGGCCACGGAGCTCGGCCCGCGTGGCATCCGCGTCAACACGGTCGCGCCCGGCTACATCTACGGCGACACGCTCAAGGCCTACTTCGAGTCCCTGGCTGAGAAGTACGGCGGCTCCACCAACGACGTCTACCAGCACATGGCCGAGAAAATGGACCTGCGCCGCCTGCCGACCGAACAGGAGATCGTCGACCCGGTGCTGTTCCTGCTCTCGGGCCGCTCGTCGGCGGTCACCGGCCAGACGCTCACCGTGGACTGCGGAGAGTTCCACACCTGATCCGGTAGCCGGTCGGGCGGTGTTGTCGTCGTCAAAATTCCTCCCGCCAGCCCCGTACCGCGCCGCGCCCCTCGCCAGCCCCGTACCGCGCCGCACCCCCGTGCCAACCGGGAGTTGCCGGACACGACGGGGCAGTTGGCGGACATCTGGTGCGAATCCGGGCCGATTTTCGCCAGAAATGTCCGGCAGATGGCGAGGACTGTCCGGCAACTGCGCGGCGGTCCCGCCCGGCGCACCCCTAGGGGTCTCGGGGCGGACACAGGCCCAAGATCAGGGACGATCCCCGATGTGGGACGGGCGCGGGCGGAGGAGAGTGGAAGTCACCGGGGGAGAGGTCCCCGGCGCACCACCAAAAACCCACGACCACGACGACGACAACGTCGGCATCACCCCGGGCGCGCGCAGTGCCTCGGTCGCCGAACTGCTCGTCTGAGAAGGAGCCCCGTCATGACCAGCATTCCGTCCTCCCAGCCCAAGCGTCTCGTCCGTTCCCAGGACCGGTGGATCGGCGGTGTCGCCGGCGGCGTTGCCGACTACGTCGGGATCGACCCGATGGTGGTCCGCGCGTTGTTCGTGGCGTCGCTGCTGCTGCCGGGGCCGCAGGTGCTCATCTATCTGATCCTGTGGCTCGTCATGCCGAATTCCGGAGCCTGATCCGGGACTGCGGGGCTCGAGTGCGTCGGCGCATGGCAGGCTCTACGCCATGAGCGATTCCAGCACCCCCTCTGCCCCCGCCCCCGGCGAGTTCGTCTCGGTCCGTATCGACAAGGGGGCGCGGCACAAGCACGTCGCCCAGGTCACCCTGATCGGCCCGGGCCGCAACAACGCGATGGGCCCGGATTTCTGGGCCGAGATGCCGCGCGTGATGGCCGAGCTCGACGCCGATCCCGAGATCCGCGCCGCGGTCATCGCCGGCGACGGCCGCAACT
>NZ_JAALDM010000234.1 GCF_014144865.1 Dietzia aerolata
GTGGCCGGCGGCGTCATCCGTCTGCGGGGTCGGGCCCACCACGGCCCACAGGGCGGCGAGGGCGAGCGGGACGACGATGAGGACCAGCCCGAGCAGGCGCCGCGTCAGGCCCGGCCCGGCGGACTCGGAGTCGTCGGGCCCGATGCGATCGGGACCGGCGTCGGCACGCTCGGAGTCGGCGGACTCTGCGTCAGCGGGCCCAGTGCCTTCGGGCCCGGCGTCGGTGGGCTCTGCGCCGGCGGTCTTGTCGTCGTCGCCCGTATTATTCTCGTCCACCTCGGCGTCCGTCGCGCCTTGACCAGACGGCGTGTTCGAGGGGGCCTTCGAGGGACTCATGCGGGCAGAGTAACCGCTGTTCGGCCCCGTTCCCGCAGATCAATCGGCACGTCCCAGAATCTGCGTCAGAGTTGGTTGTTAAACTCCTGCAAGATCGGGCACACCCGACGTGCCGTCGGATGTGGCCTCCGTCACCACCCTCGGCTGCCCCCTCGCAGCGTCAGACCTCGCGCGCTGCGGCCCGCAGGAAAGGAGCCATGAGCCCCGTCCTCGCACTCACCGCGGCAGGCCTGGCCACCGTGCTCGCATGGCCGCTGACCCGCATCTTCGGCCGCGCGGCCGGCTGGCCCCTGGCAGCGCTCTACCTCCTGGGAGCAGTGGCGCTGACCTCGCCGATCTCACTGGCGATGGCGGACATGCCCGTCGAGGTGGTCCGCATCCCGTGGGTACCGGCACGCGACTGGACCCTGGACCTGTTCGCCGATCCCACGGGGCTGTTCTTCGCGATGCTCGCGCTGGTGATCGGCGCGATCGTGCTGATCTACTCCACGTCGTATCTGCCCGGGCTCGACCGCAGCGGCGAGGGACCGCGGCGGGGTCCGCAGCACTACGGCTTCTACCAGCTCATGACCCTGTTCACGGTCTCGATGCTGGGGCTGGTCCTCACCGATTCGCTGATCCTGCTCTTCATCTGTTGGGAACTGACGTCACTGGCGTCGTTCGCGCTCATCGCCAACTCGGGCCGAAAGGCGTACTCGTCGGCGCTGCGCACGCTGGTGCTGACGTTCATCGGCGGGCTGGTCCTGCTCGCGGCCGTGGTGGCGATGTGGCTGCGCACCGGGACCACCTCGATCTCGCAGATCCTCGGCCACGAGGTGTGGGCCACCGATTCGGGGTTCACGGCGGCGATCGCCGTGGCGGTGGCCGTAGCGGCGTTCACCAAGTCGGCCCAGTTCCCGTTCCACTTCTGGCTGCCGGACGCCATGGCCGCCATCACCCCGGTCAGTGCGTATCTGCACGCCGCGGCAGTGGTCAAGGCCGGCATCTTCCTGCTCATGCGGTTCTCGCCGATCTTCCACGATGTTGCGGTGTGGAACGCGCTGCTCGTGACCGTCGGCATGGGCACGGCGATCATGGCTGCGCTGTTCGCCCTGCAGAAGACCGACCTCAAGCAACTCATGGCCTACTCCACGGTCAGCCAGCTCGGCTGGATCATCGCCACGATCGGCATCGGCACTCAGGCCGCCCTCGCCGCGGCGGCGCTGCACACGCTCGCGCATGCACTGTTCAAGTCGGGCCTGTTCATGCTGGTCGGCGTGGTGGACCACGAGGCCGGATCGCGCGATATCCGCGATCTCGGACCGATCTGGCGGCGCATGCCGTGGACGTTCGGAGCCACCGTCCTGGGGGCGGCCGCGATGGCCGGTATCCCGCCGACGCTGGGCTTCGTGTCCAAGGAATCCATGCTCACCTCGTTCAGTGACGTGGCGGGCGGCCACGTCACGGCGGTGACGGTGCTGCTGGCGGCCGCGGTGGTCGGCGCAATCCTCACCTTCCTCTACTGCGCCCGCATCATCATGGGCGGATTCCTCGGGCTCTACAAGCGTGACCGTGGCGCGGCCGGGGCCGACGCGGAAGCCGTGGCCGGCGAGGCGCAGACCACCGTCCCCGATGCGGCCGACGTGCACGAGGCGCCGGTCAGGCTGTGGCTACCGGCGGCGATTCCGGCGGTCATCGGACTGCCACTCGCGATGTTCGTGGGCATCCTCGACGCGCCGATCGCCGCGATCGCGAAGGCTGCGGCCGGGCCGCTCGGGTGGCAGCCGCTCTATCACGACAGGATCGCCCGCCCGCCCCTGCCCGACGACTTCAACCCGGCGGACCTCGAATACGAGCCGCACCTGTCCCTGTGGCATGGCGTCACCCTTGAGCTCGGTATCACCGCCCTCATCCTGATCGTGGGAGCACTCCTCGTCTGGCAGCGGCGGCCTCTTGACCGGGCCCTGGCCCGCGAGTTGCTGCCGTTCACCGGTGCCTCGCTGCTCGAGTCCCTGATGCGGTCCGTCTCCAGCGCCGGCCGGGCCCTGCTGCGGCCGACTGCCTCGGACTCCCCGGCCCGCCACGCCGGCGCGCTCGTCGCGACCGTGTGTCTCTACGGCCTGGGGCTCGGCGTGTGGGCGCTGACGACCGGGGCGACGCTGCCGCCCCAACTCGGCAACCTCAACCGCACGATCGACTCGATACTGCTGATCGTCGTGGTGGTCGCCGTCCTCGGACTCTGTGCCGCGCAATCGCGGCTGGCCGCCGTGGTACTGCTGTCGGCGGTCGGGATCGCGGTGACCGTCCAGATCTTCGGTCTCGGAGCCCCCGACGTGGGCCTGACACAGCTGCTCGTCGAGGCGCTGACCATCATCGTGTTCATGCTGGTCCTACGCCGACTGCCCAAGGACTTCATCGCCCCGACCCGGGCGCGGCGCAATGCCGCGATCGTGCTCGGTGTGGCCGCAGGACTCGCCGCGACCACCGCCGTGCTGGTGTTCAACGGACGCCGCGAGCGCTCCCCGATCGGCATGTACCTGCTCGAGAACGGACCGGAGATCACCGGCGGCGCCAACGTGGTCAACACGATCCTCGTCGAGTTCCGTGCACTCGACACCTTCGGTGAGGTCTCGGTCCTCGGTGTGGCCGGCATCGCGATCCTCGCGGTCCTCGGCTCGGTCCGGTCCCGCGCGAGCAACCAGACCGTCGACAATCAGGATGACGACTTCCTGCCCGGCACCGAGAAGTCGGACGGCAGGGCCTCGAACGCGCTGGAGGATGCCACCCGGAACACCGCCCCACTGCGACTACTGTCGCGGACTGTGGCCCCGGTCCTGGGCGTCGTCGCGATCATGCTGCTGTGGCGCGGCCACAACGAGCCCGGCGGCGGGTTCATCGCCGCGCTCGTCGCCGCGTGCGCGTTCGCGCTCTACTACCTGTCGCGCGAATCCGACTCGCCGGTCAGTAGACCGTCCACCCCGGTGATGCTCATCGGCGGCGGACTCATGCTGGCCGGCCTCACCGGGGTCGGCGGCTACGCCCTCGGCGCGTTCCTCGAGCCCGCCCACTGGTACATCCTCGGCCAGCACATCACCAGTGCGCTGATCTTCGACCTCGGCGTCTTCGCCGGCGTACTGGGGTTGGTCATGACCGCGTTCAACACGCTCGGCGCAGGCGGCACGGCGGTCGACGCCGTGCCCGGCACCGAACTGCCGGGCCACACCGGACAGGTCGACCGCGCAGCCGAGCGCGCCGAGGGACCCGCGAAGTCCGAGCAGTCCGCGAAGTCCGAGCAGCCCGAGGAGGCGACCCGATGACCCTCGCGATCATGGTCGGTGTCCTCACCGGCGGCGGCGTCTACCTGATGATGCAGCGCGGCATGGTCCGCGTCATCTTCGGCCTCGGCCTGTTCAGCCACGCCGTCAACCTCCTGCTGCTCACCAGCGGAGTGTCCGCGTGGCGTCGCGAACCGCTCGCGGACGTCAACAGCACGGACGTCTCCGCCGACCCACTGCCCCAGGCATTCGTGTTGACCGCGATCGTCATCACGCTGGCGGTGACCGTGTTCATGCTGTCGCTGGCCGTGGTCAGTCGCGACGACGACACCCACGACATCCCCGACCCCGGCGACGAGCCCCGGGCAGACCCGGATTCCGCAAGCACCGGACCGCCCACCACCGCAGGACAGGAGCGTGACGCATGACCGCGCTGCTCCTGCCACTGCTCGCCGCCGGGCCCGTCATGGCGGCCGCGCTCGCCGCGATGCTGCCCTGGCGCATCGTGGGCCGCCTACTCGCGCTGGCCGTGCCGACGATCACCGCGATCTCCGGGCTCGGCCTGCTGGTGCAGCACCACACCGAACCGGTCGTCGCCACACAGGTGGGCGGGTTCATCCCGGGGGTGGCGATCCCGATCGTCTCCGACTCGTTCACCGCGCTCATGCTCGTCGCGACAGGCGTAGTGGCCGCGCTGTCGATCCTGTTCTGCGACCTCACCGGCGAGTTCGCCCGCAGCCGCTACTTCGCCCCGCTGGTGCTACTGCTCCTGGCCGGCGCGAACGGTGCCCTGCTGACGGGCGACCTGTTCAACCTGTTCGTGTTCGTGGAGGTCATGCTCCTGCCGTCGTACGCGCTGATCGCCATGACCGGCGGCTGGCGCCGGCTCGGCGTGGGCCGACTGTTCGTGGTGGTCAACCTGCTCACCTCCACCGTCCTGCTCGCCGGGGTGGGCTTTGTCTACGCCTCCGCCGGGGCGGTCAACCTCGCCGCGTTGGCCGGTGCGGCAGGTGAGGACGGCCGGGTCGCCGCCGCACTGGGCATCGTGGTGATGGCGCTGTGCATCAAGGCCGGCGCGGTCCCGGTCCACGGCTGGCTCCCCCGCGCCTACCCCGGCACCTCGGCCGGCGTGATGGCCCTGTTCTCGGCACTGCACACCAAGGTCGCGTTGTACGCGGTCATCCGGATCTGGGCCACGGCGTTCGACCTGGACCCGGCGTGGGGCCGCGTCATCCTGGTGGTGGCACTCATCACGATCCTGTGGGGCGCCATCGCCTCGGCCGCACCGTTCGACGCCCGCGAGATTCTCGCCTGGCAGATGGTCTCCGGCGTGGGCGTGATCCTCGCCGCGCTGGTCGTGGCATCCGCGCCGGGCGGGGCGATCGTCTACATGATCCACCATATGGTCACCATCGGCGCGCTCATCATGCTCGTCGGTGCGGCCGAACACATCTACCGCAGCGACCGCCTCGGCACACTGACCGATCTGTGGCACCGCGAGCGACCGCTTGCCGTGCTGTTAGTCCTAGCGATTGCCGCCCTCGTCGGACTGCCTCCCACCTCGGGTCTGATCGGCAAGCTGGAAGTTTTGTCCGCCGCCGTCGAACCCGGCACGGTGTGGGGAATCGCCACCGTCGTCGTAGTCCTCCTCGGGTCCCTCATCGGCCTCGTGGCGACGCTGCGGTTGTGGCGAGGCATTGCCTGGCGCGACGTGGCGCCAGACGGTGAGTCACCAGGAAAATCTGACGACGACGAGACCATCCACCCCCGCCCCCGGATTCCGGCCCGCCTGCTGGTGCCGGGAGGGGCGCTCGTCGCGGTCTCGGTGGCGCTGTTCCTCGGCTACGGCGCGGTGGCCCCGGAGGTCGACCGGGCGGTCGGCGGGCTGGTCGACACGGCGGCGTACGTGCAGGCGGTGCTCGGCGGGCCCAACGCGCTGACCTCGACAACTGTGGGAGGCGTCTCGTGATCGGGCGGATACTGCGGGCCCCGCTCGTGCTGGGGTGGCTGCTGTGGAACGTGGTGGCGTCGTCGTGGGCGCTGGCCGTTACGGCGCTGACCCCCGGCCCTGTGGGCGATCCGGTGCTGGTGCGGTATCCGATGCGCAGTCGCACCGACCTCGAGGTGACCGCGCTGGCCTGGGCGATCACCGTCACGCCGGGCACGCTGGTGACGGTCATCGGCGAGACCGACCTGTGGGTGCACGTCGTGCTCGGTGGGCCGCGCGAGGAGATGATCGAGCTGCTCGCCGAGACCGAGAAACGCACCCTGTCCGTACTGCGAGGGGAGAAATAATGAGTCCTTTACTCACCGTTCTCCTGGCATTGGCCACGGTGATAGTCGCGGCGAGCATGCTGGTCGCGGCGTACCGCGCCTTCCGTGGCCCGGGCGACGCCACCCGCGCCGTGATGGCCGACCTCACCTACTTCTGTGCCGTCGCACTGTTCGTGATGTTCGTGATCCGCGTGGGATCGGCGGTCGCCCTGGACGTGGTGATGCTCGGCTCGCTCCTCGGCGTGCTGTCCACGGTCGCGTTGGCGCGGCTGCTGTCGAGAGGTCGGAGGTGAGTGCGATGGGAAACCCAGTCGTGATCGATCTGCTGATCGGTGTCCCCGCGCTGCTGGGTTCGCTGTGTTTCCTGGTCGCGACTGTTGCCATGAACCGGGCCCGCGACGCGCTGACCCGGATCAACATACTGTCCGTCGCGACCGGATTAGGCATGATGTTGTTCATCGTGGCCGCGTACGTCAACGACCTCACGGGCGGTTTCCGCTGGCTGGGGTTGATCATGGCGCTGGTCGCGTTCGGCGCGACCGTCGTGGTGACCTCGGTCGCCTCCATCACGCTGGCCCGGGCTGCCTACCGGGCCGACCCTCAGCTCGACCCCCGAACCGCGTACGACGATCTCTCAGGAGTGCAGTGACGTGAGTGCCCCCTCAGGCGGATCCCACGAGTCCACGTACCCGGCAGGCGATTCGGCTGGCGGAGACGCTGCGGGCGGCGGCGTGGTCACGCAGATCTCCCGCGACCCCGCGCTCGCCGAGCGGTACATCGACGGATTGATCGCCGACGGTGACCTGCGCGCCGCGGGCGAGGCCTTGGCCACGATGCCGCAGTGGCTGGTCGTGGATGTTCTCGAGCGGACCGAGGCCAGGGACCGGGGCGTGATGTTCCGTCTCCTGGCCAAGGACACCGCGAGCAGCGTGTTCGAGGACCTCGACCCGCCCCTTCAGTCGGAGTTGATCCACGACCTGCATGACGAGCAGGTCCGGGACATCTTCGCCGAGCTCGACCCCGACGACCGCGCGGGCCTCATCGACGAACTGCCCGCCAAGGTCGCCAACCGCCTCATGCGGGAGCTCGACCCGGAGGAGCAGGCCCTCACCGCCGCGGTGCTCGGCTACCAGGTCGGCTCCGTCGGCCGCCGCATGAGCCCCGAGTACGTGTCCACCCACCCGGACACCACGGCCGGGCAGACGCTCGAGCGGGTCAAGCAGCGGATCGACCAGACCGAGACGATCTACGCGCTGCCCGTCACCGACAACGAGCGACACCTCGTGGGGATGGTCGGTCTACGGTCGGTGATGAAGGCCGACCCGGAGACCCCGATCCGCGATCTCATGAACGATGCCGTGTCCGCGCGGGCCATCGAGTCGGACGAGACAGCCGCCCGCCGCGCCGCGGACGAACGCCTGATCGTCATGCCGATCGTCGACAAGGAAGATCGGCTCGTCGGGATCCTCACCATTGACGACGCGCTGCAGATCCTCGAGGACGCCGACTCCGAGGACGTCGCCCGCCAGGGTGGCGCCGAGCCGCTGGGCAGGCCGTACCTGTCCACCCCGTTCCGCGCCCTCGTGCGTTCCCGCATCGTGTGGCTGCTCGTCCTGGCCCTGGGCGCCACGCTCACAGTGCAGGTGCTGGAGGTCTTCGAATCCACCCTCGAGCAGGTGGTGGCGCTCTCGCTGTTCGTCCCGCTGATCATCGGTACTGGCGGCAACACCGGAAACCAGGCGGCCACCACCGTCACGCGCGCCCTCGCCCTGGGCGACGTGCGCAAGAGAGACGTCGCGCGAGTGCTGTGGCAGGAGGCCCGCACCGGCTTCACCCTGGGGCTGATCCTCGGCGGTGTCGCCTTTGCCGTCGCCGGCCTGGTCTACGGGATGGACTTCGGGCTCGTGATCGGGCTGACCCTGCTCACGCTGTGCACGATCGCGGCCTCGGTGGGCGGGATCATGCCGCTGCTCGCCAGTGCCGTGCGCGCCGACCCCGCGGTGTTCTCCAACCCGTTCATCTCCACCTTCGTCGACGCGACCGGGCTGATCGTGTACTTCCTCATCGCCCGCGCGGTGCTGGGACTGTAGCGGGTCCGGCCCGCCGCGGCCTCCGGGGCTGGTGCATCTGGCCGAACTGGGCTTGCCGGGCTGGTCTGGCCAGGCAATCCCGTCCCGATCTCATCGAGAAGAAGGTTCGGCCCGCATCGTGCGAGTAGGTCCGTGCCGAACCCACTTCTCGTCGGCCCAGCCGGCCCAAAACGGCACGAAGCCCGACCCCGCGAGACGGAATCGGGCTCCGGCGCGGCCGCCCCACCTACCGGGCGGAGCAACAGCGGAGGCTGGTCAGGCCGACTTGGCCTCCCACATCCAGTGGAGCTGCTCTAGGCGCGAGCTGATCGAGATGAGCAGGTCCTCGGTGATTGGGTCGCCGCCGGCCTTGGAGATGTTGCCGCGCAGACGGACGATGGTCGCGGCGAGCGCCTCGGTCATCACCCGGATGACCTTGTCGTCCGAGGACCAGTCGGCTGCGGCCTCGTCGAGTGCGGAATCGGAGGCGACGGTCTTGGCACGGCCGTCGGGGCTCACGCCCACGGCGGTGGCGCGCTCGGCGACCTCGTCGGTGAAGGTGCGGGCGTCGTCAACGACCTCGTCGAGCGCGACGTGCACGCTCTGGAAGCGCGGGCCGACGACCGACCAGTGAAGCTGCTTGGCGACCAGCGACAGGTCGATGAGGTCGACGAGCGTCTCCTGCAGGGAGGCCGACACGGCCTCCTGGTGCTCGGCGGGGACGAAGGAGGTGATGGGACCGTTCTGTGTGGCCATGATGGCTCCTCTCCGGCCCGGCATTCCGGGCCAACTCCGGCCCGGCGCTCCGGGCCTACTCAGGTCAACTGACGAAGGTGCAGAAAAACACCGGCGGGAGGGACCGTTCCCTGATCGGCCCCTCCCGCTGGCGGCTATACCGCCGATCGGCGCGCGAGCGCCGCTGTGCCTCAGTCGTTGAGGCGGTGGTTTCCGCGGGGGCCGGCCTCGACCTTGGCCTTGACGGCCGCACCAAGGTCGGGATCGACGGCGGTCCAGTACGCGTAGACGCGCTCGAGCAGCTCGGTCTCGGACGGGTCGATCGCGCTGACGTGGCCGGCGATGTTGCCGTGCAGGCGCTCGCGGGCGGCGTCGTCCATGACCTCGCGGTACAGGATCGTCGCCTGGACCTGATCGGTGTCCTCGGCGTGCTTCTTGATGGGGCCGCGGAAGACCTCGGAGCCCTCGGTGTCCCAGGCGCCGAAGTCGTAGGCCCTGGCCGGGTCGGCGGTGGGTCCGTCGATCGAGTTCGGGTGGTACTCGGGCACCGCCGGGTGGTTGAACTCGTACGCCATGGAGCCCTCCTTGGAGTAGGAGTTCACCGGCGAGAGCGGCATGTTGACCGGCAGCTGCTGGTAGTTGGCGCCGATGCGGTAGCGGTGGATGTCCGGGTACGCGAACACGCGACCGAGCAGCATCTTGTCGGGCGAGAACCCGATGCCGGGCACGATGTTGGTGGGCGCGAACGCGGCCTGCTCGATCTGCGCGTGGTGGTTCTGCGGGTTGCGGTTCAGGGTCATGGTGCCGACCTTGCGCAGTGGGTAGTCCTTCTGCGACCAGGTCTTGGTGAGGTCGAAGGGGTTGTACTTGTAGCCCTCGGCCTCATCGACCGGCATCACCTGCAGGTACAGGTCCCACGACGGGTACTGGCCGTCGCGGATGGAGTTCCACAGGTCCTCGCGGTGGTAGTCACCGTTGGTCCCGGCGAGGGTGTCGGCCTCGTCCTGGGTGAGGAACTCGATGCCCTGGTTGGTCTTGAAGTGGAACTTGACCCAGTGGCGCACGCCCTCGGCGTTGATCATCTGGTAGGTGTGCGAGCTGAAGCCGTCCATGTGGCGCCAGGTCTTGGGGATACCGCGGTCGCCCATGAGCCAGGTGACCTGGTGGGTGGACTCGGGGCTGAGGGTCCAGAAGTCCCACTGCATGGCGTTGTTGCGCAGGCCGGAGCCGTTCTTGCGCCGCTGCGAGTGGATGAAGTCCGGGAACTTGATGGCGTCGCGGATGAAGAAGATCGGCGTGTTGTTGCCGACCATGTCGTAGTTGCCCTCGGTGGTGTAGAACTTCAGGGCGAAGCCGCGGGGGTCGCGCCAGGTGTCGGGGCTGCCCTTCTCGCCGGCGACGGTGGAGAACCGCGCGACCATGGGGGTCTTGACGCCCTTCTGGAAGAGGGCGGCGCGGGTGATGTCGGAGATGTCCTCGGTGGTCTCGAACTCGCCGAAGGCACCGGAGCCCTTGGCGTGCGGGATGCGCTCGGGGACGTTCTCGCGGTTGAAGTGCGCGAGCTTCTCGATGAGGTAGAAGTCGTGGATCGGCTGCGGACCCTGGCGGCCGATCTGGGCGCTCTTCTCGTCGTCCGGAACCGGAACGCCGCCATCGGTGGTGGTGGGCGCCTTGGGCTCGATGTTGCGTACTCCGCGGTCAGCGGGATGCTGCGATGTCACGTCGGTCGCTCCTCATTGTGCTGGTTGGGTACTGCCGGCCTGGGGGTTCAGGTTCCGGGTCGAAAATGTGGTCCGCATCTCAGTCTGCGACGAGAAGGGCCTCGCTCGCCTGACATTCGGGACATATGCCCCAGTAGTTGACCTCGGCTTCATCAATCGCGAAGCCGTGATCGTCATCCGCGTCGAGGCATGGGGCGTGCCCGATCGCGCAGTCGACGTCCTTGATCTGGCCGCATTGGCGGCAGATGAGGTGATGGTGGTTGTCGCCGGTGCGTCGTTCGTACCGGGCCGGAGACCCAGCCGGTTCGATGCGCCGCATGAGTCCGGCGGCGGTGCAGACCCGGAGAGCGTCGTAGACGGTCTGGGTGGAGACGGCGCCGAGCCGCTCCCGCACGCTGGTGGCCACGTCCTCCGCCGCGATGTGCGGATTGGTGTCGACGACGACGAGGACGGCCAACCGCGGAGAGGTGACCCTCAACCCGGCGCCCCGAAGTAACTCTTCGGGCCCTTCCATTGCTGTCGTCATGGCACCCACCATAGTAGGCAATCTGGAATTAGTCCAGATTTGGAGGAAATCGCTTCTAAGAATTTTTCTCGACAGCGCCCGGACCACCCACGGAGACCGAGGAGGCGCCGAGGCCGCATCATCAGCCGACGCGGTCAGGCCGGCGAGGAATGCCGGGTGAGGGGTCGTTGTCGTCGTCGCCCCTTCTTCCTGCGCGGGCTCCGACTAGGCTTGCTCGCGACATCACGACGCCGCAGGAGGACGCCATGACGCAGACCGCCGAGAACGCCAGCCCCCAGGCCACAGGGCCGGTGGTGTGCGGTTATGACGGCTCGCGCGATGCCCGCCGGGCGGTGGCGTGGGCAGCGCAGTGGGCTCGCGATCACGGCGCGCCGCTGCGCATCATCTCGGCGGACCGGGCCGTGGGCCGCGTGGTGGCGTTCGATGAGACGGCGCGCGCGAACGTCGAGGGCGCGATGCGGGACCAGCTGGCCGAGCTGACCCAGGATGTGGATGC
>NZ_JAALDM010000235.1 GCF_014144865.1 Dietzia aerolata
AGCGTTGTGTCGTTGAGTTTTCGCAGGTCAGCGGCGCGAACAATTTGGGAGATATCGGTCACAACTGCGTGTTCGGGCCTCTGAGCCCGTCCTGGACTGACGTCCGACTCTAAGGGAATGGCAACGCGGGTCGCAGTCTCCGGGCGATCGTGGGTTCGCTGTTCGGCTCTGTTGACCGAGTGGAAACGGACTCCGCGCGATTGTCTGCCACGAGCCCGATGCCTGGTCCGACTAGTGCTCCCGCGGTGTGTGCAAGCTGACTGAAGCGGAGCTGCTTCGCTGCGCGGAATGCGCGTAGGATTCCGAACGTTCGGTGCCGGTTGGGCCGGATGTAAGTGAGAGAACGGGGCCGTACGTGGGTGCGATAAGAGCTGATGGGGGATGGTTCGGACCCGGCGACGATCTCGAACGCGCCTGGGATGAGGCAGAGGCCATCTTGCTGGCGGTCGAGGACCTCGACGCCGTGATGGACGCGATACGGGATGCTGAATCCCCGGTCGAGGCGCGCCGCACACTGAAGTTCGAGTTCGGTTTCACCGGCCGGCAGGCTGCGCTCCTTCTCACCCTGCCGGTGATGTCTTTCACCCGGTCCGAGCGTCGACGGCTCGACGACGCCCGCCGCGCCCGTATTGACCTACTCGCCGACGTGACCGGTGTGCTGCCCGTCGTCGCCGACCCGGCGCCCGGGACGGCGTCCGACACTGCGTACGCCCCGGAATTCGGTTCGACGTCCGTCGCAGCGAGTGACCCGGATGGAACAGGTGCGCCTGCGCCTGCGCCTTCCGCTGAGCCCGTGTCCGCCCCTGCCGAACAGTGGGAGGCCGACTTCGGTGCCACCTTCGACGGCATCCTCGCCGGGATCAGTTCCGCGATGGAGAACACGCAGGATGCCTGCACCGCCCACAACTCTGTCGCGGCCGAGTTCCCATCCACGACCGACTTCCCGACCGACGTGGAGTCCCCGGCCGGCACTGCCTCGCAGCCTCAGCACTCCGCCTCGCGGGTTCGCCGCTCGATGTCCGAGCTGGACGAGGCATCGACGGTGCTCGACGAGCAGCTCGGGGAACTGTGTGACGCCCTTGCCTCGCTGATCGGGACTCGGCCCGCAGGTCTGGCCTGGTCTGATGATCCCCGTTCCTCGTCGGATCCGGCGGGCATGCTTCTCGACAGTTGCGGGGTCGACGACGCCACCGGCATCCGCACACTTTTGTGGCACCTTCACCGGACCGGGTTGGATTCGGTCGAGGGTCTGTTCCCGTTCGCTGAGCCCTTAACTGCAGGCCAGGGGTTCGATGCGCAGTCGGCGCAGTTCGAGAAGGCCATGGCCATCGGCGGTCTCGGTTCCCGGCCGTCCTCGAGTGTCCACTGGGCGTCCCGACTGTGGCCGATTGCTGACCGCCGGGGCTTCGGTTACGCGGTCGTCATCGGAGACGATCAGGACGCGGGATCGGTTTGGGCCTATGGCGGCGACGAGCCGCTGCACCGAATGTGGGACTCGGTCGTGGACCTGCTCGTCGAGGTTTATCGGTCACTGACGGCCGGCGATCCCTGCGACGCGGCCGTCGGTGCTGTTCTCGACGGCCGCGTGGCGTGGACGAACCTCAGCTGAGCTGACGCGTCACCACCGACGCCTGCGGGCCGCGGCAGAACACCAGCTCGATGCGTGACACGGCTCGGCCGGTGGTCACACCTAGCAGTTCCGCGTAGGCACACAGCTGCAGCAG
This sequence comes from Dietzia aerolata, assembly GCF_014144865.1. Taxonomy (GTDB): domain Bacteria; phylum Actinomycetota; class Actinomycetes; order Mycobacteriales; family Mycobacteriaceae; genus Dietzia; species Dietzia aerolata. The sequence continues at coordinate 1,725 of NZ_JAALDM010000235.1, forward strand.
GTATTCGTCGACGGTGTCGGTGGTGACGCTGACGTCGGTCTTGTAATCGATGACCGACAGTGTGCCGTCGGGCTCATCGACCACGAGGTCGACGACACCATCCACCGCGACCGTCGTTCCGTCGGCTGTGGTCAGCGGTCCGGCCACCGGAAGCTCGGCCCAGTGCCGCAGACCGGCGGCTCGGCGGACGGGATCGGAGGTGAGTGCGGTTCGGGCCACCGACACCATCTCGGCGACCGCATCGGGCGCACGGGCACTTCGCAGGCTTCCGCCCAACCCCAGCGCGACGAGCTGGTCCCGGGCCCAGTCCTGCCACTGCGCCACTGCCTCTGAGGCGTCCGTCTCTGAACTGTGCAAGCCTGCCAGATCCGAGTGCTCGGCCAGGTAATGCACGGCTGTGCCGACGTCTGGACCGGCGGCGATCGGAGCGTTCTTGGGTTTGGCCGGCAGTTCCTCGGCGCGTGTGGGCGCCGGGTCGAAGCGTTGTCTCAATGCAGTCGCGAGTTGCTCCGGAAGGGTGGGCATCCGTGTCGCGGCGTCCTCGTCCTGCTGTGTGCCCACCGCCGTGTCGTGCGCACCCTGTGTGCCCTGGGCGTCGGGATCGGTGAGATCGGCCGGATGCACGATTCGGGTCGCCGACCAACCCGCACGTTCTGACGAACGGACTGTCACTTCACGACTGCGCTCGGCCCACTCGGCGGGATCGGGAACGTCGACAGCGGGAACCGGTGCGGCCTGGAGAAGGCGTGGACCGAACTCCACGAGGGCGGGGGCGTCTGGCTCCTCGACGACCGAGCCGAACAGTGCGCCCCACATCGCGAGTGGCTTGTTCTGCTTGGACAGCGCATACCCGTGACCGGACACGGCGAGGCGGCTCTCCGCGCGGGTCGTTGCCACGTACAGCAGCCGGATCCTCTCCGCTCGGGAATGCTCCTTCTCCCGCTCGGCGACCGGGCCGTGCGCCGGGTCGTACACATTTCCCGAGAACCGCGCGACGGGCAGCGACTTCTCGTCCTCGGTCCACAGAAGTCGGGGCGCGACCTCTCGGACCTTGCGGCTCATCCCGGCGATGATCACCATCGGGTACTCCAGCCCTTTCGAGGCGTGGATGGTGGTGATCCGCACCGCGTCCACGCCGATCTCGGGGATCGCCGCTTCAGGAACCCTCGCGTCCTCCGCCGTGAGTGATAGTGCCCAATCGGCGTATTCGCGCAGGTCCGCGCGTGCGGGATCTGCTGCCGATTCCTCCCACTGCCAGGCGTGCTCGATGACGAAGCGGATACGCCGCCAGAGGTCCCGGCGCCGTGGTGATTCGGCGACGGACTCAAAGACCATGCGGTCGCTCACCAGACGTTCCAGCAGTTCACCGGGCCGCCGGGTCTCACGAGACAAGCCGGCGAGGTAGTCCATCGCCTCGGCCACAGGCGAGTCGAGGAGCTCCTCCGGTGTCCGCGCGACCGGTGACCAGGTGCCACCGGCCGCATGCCAACGCAGCAGGTCGTCGTCGCCACAACCGAACAGTGGTGACCGCAGTGCCCCGACGAGGGAGGCCTCGTCGGCCGTGTTTGCCATCGCGCGTACCGCCAGCAGCAGGTCGCGGATCTCGGGGGTTCCGTACACGATCGACGAGGCCTCGGTCCGGAAATCAATCCCCGCGTAGTCGAGGCAGGTCTCGAGCATCGGTAGCGACGTTCGTGCGGGCAACAGGATCGCGATGTCGCCCAGCTTCAACGGTGTCTGCTGCCCGGTTTTGGACTCGTGGGTCCATCCCTCTTTGATGGCGGTGGCGATGACCCGGGCGACATCAGCGGCCTCGGTCCAGTGCCGCACATCCGCGTCGCCGGCATCAGTCGGGCACTGCGGGGGGCGTTCCTCGGATCGGAACACGAACGGAGCCGGGCCGTGCGCCGGATCGTGTGGCGGTCGCCCTGGGGCCGCCTCTAGGGGCCGGTACTCGGGCTGGATTCCCTCAGAGGGCACCAGAATCTCGGTGAACACCTCATTCACCCAGTCCAGGACCGCTCGCGAGCAGCGGAAGTTGGTGCTCAGGCGTTCTACCTCAACCCCGGACTCGGTGCTGTCGTCACTGCCGCGAGCGCGGAGGTAGGTGGAAATGTCGGCCCGGCGGAAACGGTAGATGGACTGCTTGGGATCTCCGACGGTGAACAACCGGCCGGACTCCGGTCCGCTCCCGTCCACCGCGTTGGTGAGCAGTTCGGCCAGGTCCAACTGGATGGGGTCGGTGTCCTGGAACTCGTCGATGAGGATGCGACGGTACTGCTCGCGTACCCGCTCACGGACCTGCGGGACATGGAGGAGGTCGCGGGCCAGAACCAGCTGGTCATGGAATTCCAAGGTGCCGCGGCGCTGCCGCTGATTCGCATGCCGACGAACCACGACGGTCAGCGCGTCGACGATGAGCTGGATCCGGGGAGTCCAGTACTCGAGCATGATTTTCTCGCAGGTGGCGGGTAGCTGCCTGATCTCGCCTTTGATTTCGTCGAGCACCTCTTTGCCGCCCCAGTTCGCGCCCTTGCCGCCGCGTCCAGCGGATTCAGGGGAACCCAGCAGTTCTGACCAGGTGGGCGACGCGGTGGGATCGGCCAGTGAGGTGTGGAGGTTCTCGAGCCAGGTCTCGTGCTTTCCGAGGGTGGCGTACAGCAGGTCCGACTCGTCCTGGCAGGCCTCTTTCCAGCCGACGATCGCAGTGGCCGCCGCGATGACTTCACTGAGGTCAGGGGTGGACGGCAGTGGCGTGCCATCGTGGAGCGGGTCGGTCGGCAGCCGATCCCAGTCACGGTGGAGGGCCTCGACGAGCTCGTGGAACGCGGTGGGGGACACCCCGGAGTCCAGGACTTCGTCGACCGCCCTGGCCAGGTCGCCCTCCCGGGACGCGGACGGACCCTGACCGAACAGCAGAAGTGCGCATTCCTGCCATAGCGCGTCGAGTGCGGCCGACGCGGCCGTGTCCTGCTGGACGGTGGCTCGGGGCGGGATTCCGGCCTCGAGCGGGTTCTCCGAGAGCAGGCGCAGGGCGAAGGAGTGGAGCGTTCCGATCGCAGCCGTGTCCAACCCGGCAAGCGCTTTGTCTGCAAGCGGTGCGCCCTTGTCCCGTTCGTCGACGAGGTACACCCGCAGCCGGTCACGCAGCTCTGCTGCGGCCTTTTCCGTGAACGTGATGGCAGCGATCTGCTCGATGGGGATGGCATCGACCAGGAGCAGGGTGCTCAGTCGCCGCACGAGTGCGTACGTCTTGCCGGTGCCGGCACCGGCCTCGACGAAGAGGGTCGCGGAGGTGTCGCCCTCGACTCGATCGCGGGCCGGCTGGTCGGACAGGGCGGTCATGAGGGCGACTCCGATTCGGTCTCTGTCTGGTCGGCGAGTAGGAGGCCGGCGAATGCGGGGTGGGTGGCCATTGGCTCGGTACGCGAGAGCGCTTCCCAGGCGTCGTCCAGGTCGGACGCCCCGAGGAGTGCGGCGAGATCGCGAGAGGATCCTCGACCGCCTTTGAGGGGGAACCATCCACGCTGAAATGCATCGACGAGGTTGCCGACGTCCTCGCGGACACGGTCCAACACCTGGTCCGTGATCGGCAGACCGATCTGCTCGAAGTTGCCCTTCTCGGTGCAGTACCAGTAGCGAGCTTCGCTGACGGGCAGCTCACGGGCGGTCGCGGCTGCGGCGGCGTAGAGAGGCAACTGGAACTTCGTGCCCGCGAGGGTGGGGTCTTCCGCGGTTGGCCGGCTCTCCATGTCAGGTGCTTTGCCGGTCTTGTAGTCAGTGACGCGCCCTGCGCCGGACTTGTTGTCCACGCGGTCGATCGACCCGGCGAGGAGGAGAGTCGTGCGGCCGTCGGTGGTGGTGACCTCATAGGGAATCTCGAGGACTTCACCAGAAGAGTCCGCCCGACCGAAGTCGAGTTCGGTCGCGACGGGGCGCCAGCCGTTAGCGGCGTCCGAGGCATCCTCGTTGAACCACCGGACGAGTTCGGCACCCAACAGCATCTCGCGCCTGCGCCACAGCGAGGCGACCAGGCCGGGGGATTCGGCGACCGCGGCGTCGCACTCCGCCGTGAGTGCAGACTTCAGGAGATCCTGGTCCGGCCCGGATCCGGTGGCGAGCCGTTCGTCGATGTAGCGCTGAAGAATCCTGTGGACGAGGTCGCCATAGTCGCGGACATCCATATCTATCGCCGCCGCCGGGTCGTCGAGGACCCTGACTCTCAGGATGGTGCTGATGAAGAACAAGTAGGGGCTCTGCGCCCAGTCCTCGAGTCGAGTCGGGGAGAGGGGGCGATCCAGCACTGTCAGCAGGTCGGCTGCGGTGGAGACGTCACCGGTGAATCTGGTGAACCGCCCGAACCGGCGGTCCCCACGAAGCTGGTGGGCGCGAACGAGCAGATCGGGTGCGTCGTCGCCTACTCGCCAGGCGTTGCCCGCGAGCTGCCGTATACGCAGTTCGGCAAATGTCGCCGGATCCGAGCCCAGCACAGAGGGCGGGGCGAGGACCCCGTCTACGAAGGATGGCACCGCGGTGACGGTCGGGCAGGACGCCGCGGCCGCTTGCCATCGGGTTGCGTGCACTTTCGTGTCTGCCAGACGCGACAGCGTGGGAAGGAGCCAGCGGGAGGGAATGCGGTCCCCACCACCGCGCATCGAACCCCGGGGAAACGAACACAGTCGGTGTTCGGAACCGGCTGCCAGGGCGAGCTGCAGGACCCGGTATCGCTCGTCGAGATGCTCGGCCGGAGGCAGGTCGACAGCGCCTTCCGGCAGGAGGGGGTCGGGCCGTTGCAGTACCGGCAGCAAACCCTCCGCCATTCCGACGATGCACACGGTGTCCAGATCGCGGCCCACGGCGTCGTCGATCGGGCCCAGTGCGACGCCCGCGCCCTCGTCCCCGACTCTGTCGGTGATCGGGTCGAGGCGGGCGGCCAGAGCGCTCACGAGTCGGTCCCGGGTGATGGCCGGTGCGACGGAGTCCAGGTCTGTCAACGAGGCGATGACCGCCAGCACGGCCGCACGGTCAGGACTCTGGCGGCAGACAGCCGTGATGAGCGCCGCCACCGCGTCAGCGGTCTCGTTCCACGATGTCGCGGTATCGACCGCGCGCAGCCCGTCCCGGATCCGGGTGACCAGCCGCAGAACCGCAACGGCCGCCGCCCGGTCGCGATCACTGAAACTATCCGGGGCTGCTCTGAGGGCGTCCGCGAGGCGACCCCAGTCGGTGCCGGCGATCACGGGGAATCGGGTGCGGGTGAGCAATTCCAGCCGACGCGAGGACACCTGCTTCCCGCTCTCGTCGGTCGCGCCCACGGACCCCTCGGCCACGATGGACAGTAGCTCTGCCCGATCCATCAGATCGGCATCCAGCTCTAGCAACCGGATGAGGGAGCGGCCGGCGGCGGAGCGCCCGACGCCGGAGTCCGACGGACCGTAGACGGCGATGCCGGCCTCTGCGAACGCCCGGTGCAACAGGCGCTGGTAAGGGTCGGGTGACGGGTAGTACACGCCGATCCGATGCCCCGGAACCCCGCCTGCGATCCGCGAGCGGACGTAGCGGACCACAGCACGGATCTCATCGTCCGAATCCGAGGCATGCAGCACGTGGGTGCCGGTCACCGCATCATCTGTATCCGGTTCCGCGGCGGAGGCAAGGTTCTCCGAGCCGGTCCCCGGAATCACGGTCACCCCGCGGGCCTCGAGGGCAGCGCGCAGTCGGCGCTCGATGGAGGTCCCGCGTAGCGGAGCTGCGACGATCACCCGCCCCAGTCGATCCAGATGGTCGAGCGCTGTGCTCACGGCCTCGAACTGCGTGTAATACGACGATCCGGTCCTCGTGTGCGCGTCGGCGGACAGTCGTAGTACCTCTGCTTGAAGCGGCGTATCGGGCGAGACTGATCCCGGTTCGACCGTTCCCAGTCGTTGGCAGGCACGAGCAATAGCCTGACCGGTGACCGGTTCTGAAGCCACGGCCTCCAACCGTCCGGCGTCGGCATCCAATGCGGTGTCGACGGCCGCGGCGAGTAGTGGGAACGGCAGTGCCGCTCGAGGGGCCAGCACCGGTCCTGACAGCTCGGCAACGACCTGGGTCGCCGTTCGGACCGTCACGTTCGCCGCGCCACCGGTGAGTGCGAGGGAACGGACGAGGTCCCGAGCGGCCCCGAATGATGGCACGATCACTGTGATGCGGGCGAGGGGATCGTCTGCTCGAAGCCGACGTACCTCGTCCGCGACGGCGGTGGAATGGGCCTGAAATCCGGTCACTCCGCCATGGTGCCCCACGGGTACGACAGGTCGGGGTGATCGGTGCGGAATTGCGGTGTGTGGTCGGCTTGTGAGCGATGGGCTCGGGGAGCGGAAGGGTGTCTCGATGGCGCACGGCGGCGGTGGCGGCGGCTGGGCTGATGGGCCGGACAACACGGGTGGCCAGGGGTGGGACGACACCCACGGGTGGCAGGACCAGCCGGGTTGGGATGACACCTCGGCTGGACACTGGGGGTGGGCTGATCCTGCGCAGAACGGTTCTTCGTACGGCTACGCTCCAGCGCCGCCGATGGGTGGCAAGCGCGGGTCCGGCGGCGGTTCCTCGGGGCTCATGACCGCGGTCGTGTCGATGTTGATCGTGGTGGTGCTGGGCTTGGCGGGCGCATTGGTTTACTTCTTCCTGCGCCCGGACTCCGCTGGAGCAGGTGGGGCGGGGCAGGCGGCGTCGGGTGACACCACCTCCGGGTGGCAGACCGTGCCGAACACGCTCGGTGGCGATGCGTCGCAGGGTGAGGCCACCGTGACCGTCACTCGGGATGCCCAGTCTTCACAATCGGGTTCCTCGCAATCGTCCCGTAACTCGGACTATCCGGCGGGTGCTGATTCGTCTGGCTGGATCGATAACCGTCAGTCCCGATGCCGGTCCGGCGACGACGCCGTGATGATCGGTCGGTCGTCCCAAGCGTCGTTCTCGATCTGCACCGATAGTGACACCGGGCGCTACTACTACCGGGGCTCCGCCAGCGGCTTGGGTCTGGAGGTCGCCGATCCCACCGTGAAGGATGGTGAAGCCACGGTGGTGAACGGCGGGGTCATCTACCAGATCTGGGAGGACAGAATGGCGATCTATCAGAGTGGAGAGCTGATCTCTGACCAGGAGATCGTCACGCTGTGGACCCGGTGACACGGACACTGCACGTCAGCGAGGACCGAGCTTGTGTGCGATCTGGTCCCGCGTGCACGCGAACGTGTAGAGGAAGTGCTCGAGTGCACCCTGGGCGTGCCGGGGGAGGAACGGGCTGACCGGAACGGTGGTGCGCTGGAGAACGTGCCGGCCGTCGAGAACCCAGGTGGTGTGTGGATCGGCGAGGTTCAGTCGGGCGATTTCGAGTGCCGCCTCGGCCCGGGAGCGCACCCCGCGAGCAACCCAGGCCCGGATGTGGGCGTAGGGAAGATCCTCGCGGAACTCGATGTGGATCTGGTGTCCGACGTGGTCGAACACCAGGTGTCCGTCATCGTCCACAACACAGGGATGCCCGGTGACCCGCTCGACCAGTGCCTCGTACCGGTCGCGGGCGTCCTCGTGGTCGGAGACCTCCACAGCCACGTCGACCGGACTCGGATCGTCTGCTGGGTCCTGCCCGACCGGGACGGAGTCGGTTCGGACAAGACGCAGGGGGCCGGTGCGCCGGCCGAGAGTTCCCTCACCCCGCAGCGTGAGCAACTGAGGATGCGGGACGCCGAGCCGATCCCGGCAGGCTTCCATCACCGCGCGGGCGAGCTCGTCCGGCTCAGACCGGTCGTTCCAGACGATCATCTCCTCGATCAGCGTCTCACTGCCCGGCCGGAGGGAGACCCAGGCCGACTCGTCCCCAGCGCGCTGCAGTAGGCAACGGTCCTGGCCGTCGGTCCCGTTCCCGGGAGCTGAGAACTCCAACGCACCGACGGCGGTGGGGTCGCGCAACAGTCTGCTCAGGTCTCGACCGAAGGCGTCCCACGGATCGGATTGTCGGCCCGGGGCGAGACTGTCCGGGCCGGACAGTTGATCCCGGGTGGCCATTCAGGCCCCCGGGGCGAGCGACGCCACGTCGTCAACCGCCCTGCGCAGCTCGCGCGACGCGGCACAATCGCCGAGCCGCTCGGACACGGTGTCGGCGATCGCACCGTAGAACCAGAGCTTCTCGGCCGGCCCGGCGTTGAACAGGCCCCACATGGCCTCGCCCTGCCGATCGTGCGCCACCGCCATGGAACGCAGGTTGTGAATTTTGTCCGCGGCCGAGATGAGCAAGCACTCCTGAGAGTCCTCGGCCAGCTGCGAGAGGTAGCCCTCCTTGCGCACCCGCCACGGTGGCGTTTCCTCACCGGCCGTCTTCTCCTCCGACACCCCGCGCACCATCTCGGTGACGCGCTCGCCGAACTCGGCCGTCATGTCCTCCGCCGAGTACACCGACGGCGGTACGTCTTCCAGGACATCGTGGAGTATCGCGGCTACCACCACGTCCTCATCCTCGGTGAAGTCGGACACGATCATCGCCACCGCGACAGGGTGAGCGATGTACGGGGTCGGGTCGTCCTTGCGGGTCTGGCCCTCATGGGCGCGGGCGGCCACCGCGAGTGCGCGGTCGACGGTGGGGGTCCATGTCATGGGCATGGTGTCTCCTCTCGTGGAGGGGTCCGGCGTCGGGCAACGCCGCCGGGAGCTGGCCCGAACCCGGAGGTTCCGGCCGCACCATCAGTAGACACCACGGGTACGACACACTTCGTGGCTCAAACGAATTCAGAGGTCGAGACGTAGTCGCCAGGTCGAATGATCCGGCCCACATCTGTACGGCGGCAATTCATCTGAGGGAAACCTGAGGGTGGGGAAGTGGTCGCGGGGCCTGCCTAGCGTGAGCCGGGTCAATTCCACGCCCACCCGAGGACGCTCTTCAGATAATGAATCCCACGCATTTGAGGTCTCGGGCCGCTGCCGGTGCCATGGCACTCGCGCTCGCCGGCTCCTTGGCTGTCGCAGGACCCGCTGCCACCGCACAGCCCGCCATCCAGGCTACTGCCGCCCCGCTGCTCATCACGGAGTACGTCGAGGGGTCGCGCTTCAATAAGGGCATAGAGATCACCAATACAGGTGAGGCCGAGGTCAATCTGTCCGAATATTCGGTGCACGTCTTCTCGAATGGGAACACGACGTCGTCGTCGGAAGCTCTGACCGGAACCCTCGCCCCCGGTGACTCCTTCGTCTACGGCAGCAACCGCGCGACCTTCCCTGTGGACCAGGCGAGCGGCGCGGGGCTGTGGAACGGCGATGATGCGATCGTTCTCTACCACGGCGAGACCGTGGTGGACTCGTTCGGCCGCGTCGGCGAGGCCCCGGGCAGCGCCTGGACCAGCGGCGACGTCACCACGATCGACGCCACGCTGCGCCGGAACCAGGGCTCGTCGGCGGACACCGACCCGTTCGACACCTTTGGCCCGGCCGCCGAGTGGACGGCGTTCCCCACGGACACGTTTGACGACCTGGGCACGTGGGGCGAGGGCGCCGGCGACCCGGGTGACCCCGGCGACCCGGGT
>NZ_JAALDM010000023.1 GCF_014144865.1 Dietzia aerolata
GGCAGGCCGGTGAGACCGATGCGGTCCCCGGGGCGCGCGCCGTCGATCCGCAGCGGGGCGGCCCCGCGCGGGAGGGTGCCGATGGCGGTGACCCCGACGACGACGACGCCGGCACTGGTGAGATCGCCGCCCACCACCACCGCACCGGACCGGGCGGCCTCGGCATGAATTCCCGCCGCGAGGTGTGCAATCTGGTCCATCTCGGTGTGGCCGGGCACGGCGAGCGCGACGAGGATCCGCGAACAATCGGCGCCCATGGCCAGCACGTCGGACACGTTCTGGGCGACGGCCCGCCGGCCGAGGTCGCGCCAGTTCGTCAGGTCCAACCGGAAATGGGTGCCCTCGACGAGCATGTCGGTGGTCACCACCGTGGCGTCGGCCGGGCCCAGGACGGCGGCGTCGTCACCGTTGCCGACCGGGTCATCCCCCACGTCCCCCGCGGCCCCGCTGAGCACCTCGAGGACGGCGGCCTCGCCGGCCTCTGCCACGGTCACGGCCCGATCGGTCACCTCGGTAGTTCCCCTTTCGGGTGGAGTCCCGCGCCGGGGGTGCCGGCGCGGGTCTGTAGCGTTGCCGTCAGGTTAGCGGTCGCCCGGGCGGCGTCCGCCCGTGGGAGGAAGGACGACGCCGGTGGCTTCGACGGACCCGGATCTGCAGGAGCGATACAACGCTGGCCCCAGGAAGGCCTCGAAGCCTTCCGGGGACCAGGAGGTCGTGCGGCCCGTCCCCATCCCCGTGGTGGTCGCCGGGGTGGCCATTCCCCTGATCGTGCTGATCGTGGCCCTGATGATGGTGCGCACTGTCGGCGACGACGCCGCGCAGGAAGCCGCCAGCGAGCCGTATGCGGCCGTGCCACTGCCGGCGCCAGGAGCCGAAACCGAGGAATGCGCCGCACTGATCGATGCCCTTCCGCCCGCCCTGGGTGATGCGAACCAGGTCGCGCTCACCGAGCCCGCACCGCCCGGCGTCGCGGCGTACCGGATGCCCGATGCCGAGCCGATCGTCGTCCGCTGTGGCCTGGACGCGCCGCCGACCTTCGTCGTGGGCGTCGGCCTGCAGGAGGTCAACGGGGTCCAGTGGTTCAACGAGCCGGATCCGAACCCGGCGGTCACGGCGTCGACCTGGGTGGCCGTGGATCGGCCCGAGTTCGTGGCGGTCACCCTGCCCGAGGGCAGTGGCACCGGCCCCATCCAGGACCTGTCCGACACGCTGACGGCGACCCTCGACGAGACCGAACCGAACCCGGCGCCGGCGGGCTGACCACCGCGGACGACCGACTGCGGACGACCGCCCGCGGGTCAGGTGACTCGTGCGGCTGGGCGACCGTCAGGCGCGGGCCAGCGCGGTCTGCACGAGCACGCTCAGCAGCGTCGGGTAGTCGACACCGGTCGCGGCCCACATCTGCGGATACATGGAGATCGGGGTGAAGCCCGGCATCGTGTTGACCTCGTTGATCACCGGACCGTCGGCGGTGACGAAGAAGTCGACGCGGGTCAGGCCCGTGGCATCGATCGCGCGGAACGCCCGCACCGCGAGTTCGCGGAGCTGCTCGATCTCGTTCTCCGGGAGCTTCGCCGGCAGGTCGAACGTGGTGACGTCGTCGAGGTACTTGGTGTTGAAGTCGTAGAACGAGTCGCCCTCGCTCTCCCCCTCCCGGTCCGTCGTTTCCCCGGGGATGTGGAGCTCGGCCGGCAGGCTGGCCTCGACCCGACCGTCCGAGTACTCCAGGACTCCGCACTCGACCTCACGGCCGATGATCGCGGCCTCGACGATCACCTTCGGATCGAACCGGCGCGCCTCGGCGATCGCCGCGTCGAGGTCCTCCGGCCGGGAGACCTTGGAGATTCCGATCGACGAACCCCCACGGGCGGGCTTGACGAACAGCGGCATCCCGAGGTCGTCCTGCTCCGCCTTCGTCAGCTTCTCGGTACCCGGACGCAGAACGACCTGCTGTCCGATCGGCAGCCCGGCCGCGCCGAGCACCACCTTGGTGAACTCCTTGTCCATCCCGGCGGCGCTGGCGAACACGCCCGGTCCCACGTACGGGAGCCCGGAGAGTTCGAGCAGTCCCTGGATGGTGCCGTCCTCGGCGAACGTGCCGTGCATGACCGGGAACACCACATCGATCCGCGCGATCTCCTCGCCGGCCCTGTCGCCGTCCACGTACCGCAGCACTCCCCGGTCCTCGGTGGACAAGCCCAGCGCGACCTGCGGACGCCCCGCATCGACGACCGGCATCTCCCGATCGACTATCTGGAGGGTCGAGACATCATCGGTGCCCAGAGTCCATGTGCCGGTCGACGTGATCCCCACGGGGATGACGTCATACCGGGACCTGTCGAGATGAGAGATGACGGCGCCGGCGGACACGCAGCTGACGGAGTGTTCCGTGCTGCGACCGCCGTAGAGGACGGCAACGGTGGTGCGGTTCACCGCACCGAGGCTACTCGGGCTTGGTGCTCCGGCTCATGAGGCGCACCGCCACCTCGACGGCGTTACCGCCTTCGTGGCAGATCTCGTGCACCGCCTCGGTGAGCGGCATCTCCACGCCCACCCGATGGCTGAGCTCCCGGATGGAGCTGCAGGATTTGACGCCCTCGGCCACCTGACCGTTGGTCGCGGCCTGCGCCTGCTCGAGGTTCTCCCCCATGCCCAGGCGCTCACCGAAGGTCCGGTTCCGCGACAGCGGCGAGGTACAGGTGGCGACAAGGTCGCCCAGCCCGGCCAAGCCGGCGAAGGTCATCTGGTTCGCGCCCAGTGCGACGCCGAGCCTGGTCGATTCCGCCAGACCGCGCGTCACGAGCGTCGCCGCGGTGTTGTCTCCGAGTCCCATTCCCGAGGCGATCCCGCACACGAGGGCGATCACGTTCTTCGTCGCACCACCGATCTCGCAGCCGATCACGTCGCTGTTGGTGTACGGCCGGAAGTAGCCCGTGGAGAACGCGTCCTGGAGACGGGTCGCACGCGCCTCATCGGAACATGCGATCACGGTCGCGGCCGGCTGCCCTGCGGCGACCTCCCGTGCGAGATTGGGTCCGGACAGTACGGCGATCTGTCCGTCCGGCAGACCCGCCACCTCGGACACGACCTCACTGATCCTCTTGAGCGTGCCGGTCTCGATGCCCTTGGCCAACGAGATGACGCCGACCCCCGGGGTGAAGAGATCTACCCAGTTGTCGAGATTGGCCCGCAGACTCTGCGACGGAACCGCGAGGACGACCTCCTGCGCACCGTCGAGAACCTGCGCCGGATCTGTGGAGGCGGTGACCGTCGGCGGCAGAACGACGTCCGGGAGGTACTTGCTGTTGCTGTGATTTTCATTGATGTCGGCGGCGGCTTCCTCCCGCCTGGCCCACATGACCACCTCGGAACCGGCGTCGGCGAGAACCTTGCCCACCGCGGTCCCCCACGAACCCGCACCCATCACTGCGATCCGCGCCATGGTCGTCTCCCCACTCGTGTCGCCCTGGTGCCCCGCCCGGGGCTTATCACGGTCTGACGCTACCCGGCGCGGGACGTTTCCGAGGCGGTGCTGGCAGGATGGCGAGCGATGAACGAAATTGGCGATCCGGAGGGCATCGGGGGCGGCTGGACGATCGTCGTCCCCGTCAAGTCGCTGGCCCGCGCCAAAAGCCGCCTGGGGTCGACACTCTCGCCCCTGCAACGTCGCGCGCTCGTCGTGGCGATGGCCACCGATGTGATCACCGCCTGCCGTGAATGCCCCTCCGTCTCCGCCGTCAAAGTTGTCTCCACCGATCCCGACGTCGCTGCCCTGGCCACGGATCTCGGGGCGAAGTTCGTCACCGAATCGGGGCATCGGACAGCGGCAGACTCCGCGATCACGTTGCAGTCGGATCCACTGAATGCGGCGCTTGCGGGCGCTCTGACCGGACTCACCGGCGCAGTCGCCGTCGTCGCCGCCGACCTGCCCGAGCTTGATTCACGGATCCTGACCCGGATTCTCGACTCGGCATCCCAGCACCGTCATTCAGTGGTGGTTGATCACCGCGGCGAGGGCACGACAATGGCGATGTGGACTGCGGGTACCGACCGGGTGTGCCTGTTCGGTCCGGGATCCGCGGCCAATTTCCTACGCCAGGGGGCGGTGACGCTCAGCGTTGACGAGCGCTCCGGTGGAGCGGCCTCCCGCGACGTCGACATCCCCTCGGACGTGATCCGGCTGGCCGGGAGGCAGGTCGGACTCGCCACCGCGAAGACCCTCCGCGAGCAACTCGGTCAACCCTCCTGCCGAGTCCACGCGGAATCAGCCACAATGGTCTGGTGACAGTCGACGACGTTGCCCTTCAGGGCCTACCGCGCCCTCGTGACCGCTACCTCAACCGTGAGCTCAGTTGGCTCGACTTCAACGCACGGGTGTTGGCTCTAGCCGGGGAGAAATCGCTCCCACTCCTGGAGCGGGCGAAATTCCTCGCGATCTTCGCCTCGAACCTCGACGAGTTCTACATGGTCCGGGTTGCCGGCCTCAAGCGTCGTGACAAGACCGGCCTGTCGGTCCGTTCCGCCGATGGCCGAACTCCTGCAGAGCAGCTCAGCCGCATCAGCATTCGAACCCGCGAACTCTGCGATGAGCAGTCGCGACTCTTCAACGACGAGATCCGGCCTGAGCTCGAGTCGAACGGCATCAAGATCCTGCCGTGGTCGGTGCTGACGGCGGATGAGCGCTTCGAGATGTCGGAGCTGTTCCGCAATCAGATCTTCCCCGTTCTCACGCCACTCGCCGTGGACCCCGCACACCCCTTCCCCTACATTTCGGGGTTGAGCCTCAATCTCGCGGTGATCATCCGCAGCATCGATTCCGGAATGGAGCACTTCGCCCGGGTCAAGATCCCGCACAACGTGCCCCGCTTCCTCCGTGTGGAGCGTCAGGACTCCGAGGAGTTCGCGTTCGTCCCCGCAGAAGAGGTCATCGCCGCTCATCTGAGCGAGTTGTTCCAGGGGATGGAGATCGTCGAGCATCACGTGTTCCGCGTGACCCGCAACGCCGACATGGAGGTGGAGGAAGACCGCGACGAGGACTTGCTGCAAGCCCTCGAGCGTGAGTTGGCTCGCCGTCGCTTCGGTTCCGCCGTTCGGCTGGAGATCGCGGAGGACACGACACCGCGCATGCTGCGCATCCTTCAGCGCGAGCTCGATGTCGAATCGGGAGACGTGATCCGATTCGGCGGCCTGCTCGACCTCACTGGGCTGTGGCAGATCCACGGACTCGAACTGCCGGATCTCAAGGACCCGGCGATGGTGCCGGCGACCCCACCGGCGTTCGGCGAGCGGGAGACCGCACGAAACATCTTCGATTCCCTCCAGGAATCCGATGTCCTCGTCGAGCATCCCTACGACTCGTTCGCCACCACGGTGCAACGGTTCATCGAGCAGGCGGCCGCGGATGACAATGTCCTGGCGATCAAGCAGACGCTGTACCGCACCTCGGGCGATTCACCGATCGTCAATGCGCTCGTCGACGCTGCTGCCGCCGGTAAGCAGGTCGTCGCGCTGGTCGAGATCAAGGCCCGCTTCGACGAGCAGAACAACATTCGGTGGGCGCGCGAGCTCGAGCAGGCCGGCGTGCACGTGGTGTACGGACTCCTGGGACTGAAGACCCACTGCAAGACCTGCCTGGTGGTCCGCAAGGAGGGTGACCGCCTGCAGCGGTACGCCCACATCGGAACCGGCAACTACAACCCCAAGACGGCCCGTCTCTACGAGGACGTAGGCCTGTTCACCGCCGACGAGGACGTGGTGTCGGATCTGACCGATCTATTCAATCACCTCACCGGGTTCTCCAACGTCAGTAAGTACCGTCGACTGCTCGTGGCCCCGGAGGGGATCCGCTCGGGAATCATCGAGCGAATCGAGAACGAGATCGCCCTGGCCGCCGAGGGCCGCGAGGCCGGCATCCGGCTCAAGGCCAACGCCCTGGTCGACGAGCAGGTGATCGACACGCTATACCGCGCATCGCAGGCAGGGGTCCAGGTCGACATCGTGGTGCGCGGCATCTGCTCTCTGCGGGCGGGTGTGCCGGGACTGAGCGAGAACATCCATGTGCGATCCATCCTCGGACGATTCCTGGAGCATTCACGGATCCTGCATTTCCGTGGCGCGGACGAGGTGCTGATCGGCAGTGCCGACATGATGCACCGAAATCTGGACCGCCGCGTCGAGGTCATGGCCACGGTGACCGACCCACGCCTCAAGGCGCAGGTGAATCGCATCTTCACCTCAGCGCTCGATCCGGCGACTCGCAGTTTCCATCTCCAGCCCGATTCCACGTGGGTCCGGATGCCCGCCGCGGAGGACTGGGCCGAGTCGGTCGACCACCAGGAACGCATGGCAGCCGAACACACGGGGTTCCGTCACCGATGAGCAAAGCAAAAATCAAGTCGAAGGTGCGGGTCATCCCCGCTGCCGGTGCGGTGTTGTACCGCATGGAAAACGGTGTCCCAGTCTGTGTGGTGGTGCACCGTTCGCGGTACGACGATTGGTCGCTTCCGAAGGGCAAGGTCGACTCCGGCGAGTCGTTGCCCACCACCGCCGTCCGCGAGATCCTCGAGGAGACCGGCTCGGAATCGGCGCTCGAGTCCCTCATCGGGACCACGGCGTATCCGCTGAAGGAGAATACGCGCAAAGAGGTCACCTACTGGTCGGCTCGCGATTTTGGAGGCGAGTTCGAACCCAACGCCGAGGTGGACGAAATTCGATGGCTCCCCATCGACGAGGCCAAGTCACTGGTCACCTATCCCCTGGACCGGAAGATACTCACCAAGTTCGGCGACGCCCCACCGGTTGAGAACGTCTTACTGCTCGTCCGCCACGCCAAAGCCGGAGACAGAAGTGAGTGGAGCGGCGACGACACGCTCCGACCTCTGGAAAAGTCCGGACGAACCCAAGCCGAGATGCTGGTTCCGATGCTGGGGGCGTTCGGGGTCCGCCGCCTCTACAGCGCGCCGCGTGTCAGGTGCGAGCAGACCCTTGCGCCCCTCGCGGATGAACTCGGGGTCGACGTGGCCATCGAATCCGCGCTGAGCGATGAGGCATATCTGGATTCGCCGGAGACAGCGGTGTCCCGACTCGTCGAGATCGCGGTTTCCGGCGACGGTGTCGCGGCGATCTGCTCGCAGGGCACCGCCATTCCGGGGATGCTCGACGACCTGGCCGCTGCTGCGGGCCTCGACCTCGGCGACACGTCCACGAAGAAGGCCGGCACATGGGGGCTCGGATTCTCCGGCACCACTCTGCTCTACGCCGACTACTACCGCAGTCCATTGCCCGTGCATTGATCGCAGGCAGACGTCGAGCCCGCGACTACCGGAAATGCATTCAGCACGGCCCCGTCAGGATTCTGGCGGGGCCGCGCTGATGATTTTGTGACCGTACCGACGGCGTGGTCGACCCGGCCTTCGGGCTGTCGTCAGCCCGAACGTTGAGATCTCGACGCGTCTCAGCTGACCTTGTCCCGGTGGTCAACACCGTTCTTGGTCAGGCTGCCGAACGACTGGTGCGAACTAGACCGCTTGGCTGCCAGTCGTCCCTCCGGCAGCTTCTCGGTGCCCTGGATGACCGACTTGAAGTACTGACCGGGCCGGAACACGGGCGACGAGGTGGGAGGAACGGGGATCGACTCACCGGTGTGCGGGTTGCGAGCGACCCGCGCCGCGCGGGCCTTCTTCTCGAAGATGCCGAAGCCCATGATAGTGATCGATTCACCGGAGGCGACGGTCCTAACGATGATGTCGAGAGTGTTCTCCAGCGCCTCGGTTGCGAGCTGGTGGTCACCACCCATACGATCAGCGAGTTCTTCGATCAGATCAGCCTTATTCACGTGGGCCCCCTTCGGGTGAGTATCGCTGTGACGGAACCTGTCCGCAGCCAGTACGGATAAGCATACTCACACAAAAGCCCGCCGTGAAGCCAAAACGGTTGTTAGCGCAACATTAAGTTTCGGCTGACCGGTCGCGCCCCGGCTGACCCGGTGCGGCGCGTCGAGCATCTGGCATCGTCAACGCGCCGCGACTCGGTCAGTTAGGGGTCGTGACCGGCTTGAACGCCGGACGTCGACCCTCGTATTCCTCGATGAGGTCCTCGCGCCGCAGCGTCAGCCCGATGTCGTCCAGGCCCTCCATCAACCGCCAACGGGTGTAGTCGTCGATGTCGAACGGGACGGTGACATCTCCCGCAGAAACGGTGCGGGACCCCAGATCGACGGTCAGCTCGATTCCGGGCTGCTCGTCCATGACCTTCCAGAGGAGCTCTACGTTCTCCTGCTCCACCTGGGCGGCGACGAGGCCGGATTTGCCGGCATTGCCCCGGAAGATATCGGCGAAGCGGGAGGAGATGACAACCCGGAAGCCGAAGTCCATGAGCGCCCAGACCGCATGTTCGCGGGACGAGCCGGTCCCGAAGTCCGGTCCGGCCACAAGCACCGAGGCCTTGTCGTACGGTGCGCGGTTGAGGACAAAATCCGGCTCGTTGGCGCGCCAGGAAGAGAACAGTCCGTCCTCGAAACCCGTGCGGGTGACACGCTTGAGGTAGACGGCCGGGATGATCTGATCGGTGTCCACGTTCGAGCGGCGCAGCGGTGCACCGATTCCGGTGTGAGTAGTGATCGCGTCCATGATCGTCAGGCCCCCTTCACGGGCTCGAGGTCGGCGGGTGAGGAGAACCGACCACGCACGGCGGTGGCCGCGGCGACGGCCGGGCTGACCAGGTGGGTTCGCGCACCCTTGCCCTGGCGGCCCTCGAAGTTGCGGTTCGAGGTGGAGGCACACCGCTGGCCGGGCTGGAGTGAGTCCGGGTTCATTCCCAGGCACATCGAGCATCCGGGCTGGCGCCACTCGGCTCCGAACTCGGTGAAGATCGAGTCGAGCCCCTCGGCCTCGGCCTGTTCCCGCACGCGCATGGACCCGGGGACGACGAGCATCTGGACACCGTCGGCGAGCGTGCGCCCTTCGATGACCTCGGCCACGGCCCTCAGGTCCTCGATGCGACCGTTGGTGCAGGACCCCACGAAGACCACGTCGACGGGCACTTCCCGCATCGGGGTGCCGGCCTGAAGATCCATGTACTCGAGTGCGTTCTCGGCGGCGATCCGCTCGGACTCGTCGGTGAAAGAGTCCGGCACCGGCACATTCTCGCCCAGCGGGACACCCTGGCCCGGGTTGGTGCCCCAGGTGACGAACGGCGTCAGGGCGGATCCGTCGATTACGACCTCGGTGTCGAACACGGCGTCGTCGTCGGTCCGCAGGCCCCGCCAGTACTCGACGGCCGCATCCCACTCTGCGCCGGCCGGCGCATGGGGACGCCCCTGCAGGTAGTCAAAGGTGGTCTGGTCCGGGGCGATCATGCCGGCGCGCGCGCCGGCCTCGATGCTCATGTTGCACACGGTCATGCGCGCCTCCATCGAGAGCTTCTCAATGGCTTCACCGCGGTACTCGATGATGTGCCCCTGGCCGCCGCCGGTACCGATCTTGGAGATCACGGCCAGGATCAGGTCCTTGGCCGTGACGCCGGGGGCCAGCTCGCCCGTGACCGTGATCGCCATGGTCTTGAAGGGGCGCAGCGACAGGGTTTGGGTGGCCATGACGTGCTCCACCTCGGAGGTACCGATCCCCATGGCGATGGAGCCGAACGCGCCGTGCGTCGAGGTGTGCGAGTCTCCGCACACGACCGTCATGCCCGGCTGGGTGAGGCCGAGCTGGGGGCCCACCACGTGGACGATGCCCTGCTCGAGATCACCCATCGGGTACAGCCGGACGCCGAACTCCTCGCAGTTGCGGCGCAGCGTCTCGATCTGCGTGCGCGAGGTCTGGTCGGCGATGAGGTTGACCGCGCCGCCGACGATGTCGGTGGGCACATTGTGATCCTCGGTCGCCAGCGTGAGGTCGGGACGACGCAGTTGACGCCCCGCGAGTCGAAGTCCGTCGAACGCCTGGGGACTGGTCACCTCGTGGATAAGATGCAGGTCGATGAAGATGAGGTCGGGCTGGCGTGCCTCACCCTCGCCCTCTCCCCGGGCGACCACATGGTCGTCCCAGACCTTCTCCGCCAGGGTCCGCGGCCGACCGCTTCCGGTTACCGTCTCGCTCATCACGTCTCCAAGTCCACGCCCCAGGTAAGTAAACGGTGGATTCTCACCATGTAGGACGCTATAGTCGAACTGTGAGACAGTATAGCGGGATCGGTGTCCTTGACAAAGCGATGACCGTGCTCCATGCGGTGGCCGAACAGCCCTGTGTTCTCTCCGATTTGTGCGAGCGCACCGGACTGCCCCGGGCGACCGCGCACCGGCTCGCAGTCGGCCTCGAGGTGCACCGCCTCCTGGCCCGGGACGAGTCGGGCGTGTGGACGCTGGGCCCCGGACTGGCCAAGCTCGCCGCCAATCTCCCGGACCCGCTCGCCGAGGCCGCCTCGGCAGTCCTCCCCCGTCTCCGCGAGTCGACGGACGAGAGCGTCCAGGTGTACCGACGCGACGGCGACCGTCGCGTGTGCGTGGCCTCCGCCGAACCGCTGACCGGCCTGCGCGACACCGTTCCGGTCGGGGCCGTCCTGCCCATGACCCGCGGTTCCGGCGCGAAGGTCCTTGCCGCGTGGGCCGATGCGGCGACCCAGCGCGCGCTTCTCGCCGATGCGGTGTACACCGAGCGCCACCTCGCCGAGATCCGTCGGCGTGGGTGGGCGCAGTCGGTCGCCGAACGCGAGGCCGGCGTGGCGTCGATCTCGGCCCCTATCCGCGATGCGTCCGGCGCCGTCGTAGCGGCGATCTCCGTGTCCGGGCCGGTCGATCGCATCGGACGCCGCCCGGGAGTGCGCTGGGCCTCCGACCTGCTCGACGCGGCGGATGCGATCGGACAGCGCCTCTAGCCCCGAACGTTTCCCGCCATCACCGAACGAGCCGCGGATCAGGCGGGGCGCCGCCCGGCGACTAGTCGATCGAGCGCCCAGGGCAAACTGCTCACGCTCGGCTGACGGACGGCGGCCACCAGATCCTCGTCGCGCGGATCCACCCTGACGACCTGGACTCCGGGCCCCCGCAGGTCCCGGTATGACACGGGTTCGGGGTGGGAGATGACGCCGAATCCCAGCGCTCGGATCTCGGCGCCCAGGGGCGAGTCCGCGGCGAGTGTGGCGACGGGGGTGTCGGGGTAGGCGCCCGTTCCCACGACGACGACGAAGTCCTCCACACCCAGCCGCCGCTGTTTCTCGGCCCACGCCTCGAGGTCGTCCTCGGTGGACGCCGCGGCCGAAGCGGGATCGCGGCCGACCGTGTCTGCCATCAGGTTGAGATGGTCGCGCCAGCCGGGTCGACCCTCCGGGTCGACGATCACCGCCGCCAAACCTTCATAGGCGCGCAATTGCGACTCGGAGACATCAGCTGCGGCCATCGCGAACGCCTCGGCCCCGAATGGCAGTAGCGACCGCAGGCTGGGCATCCCCGCCTCGTCCCATTCCGGCCCGGCGGGTGCGGGGTGCTGCCGCCACGGCCTCGGACCAGTGCCATCAACCGCCCAGGCTGCGGTGGGCTCGAGCTCGAGTGCGAGCAGGACGTCGAGGTCAGCCGAGGACAGGGGCATGACCTGTTTCGCTGGCGCATCCGGGGTGACAGTGCGGACCGGCTGGGGTGAGCCGGCTGATCCCGATGCGGACGCCTCGGCACCTGACGGCAATGCCGTCGCTGTCGTTGCCGAGGTCGCCGAGGTCGCCGTCGTCGTCACCGCCGGAGACTCAGGCGACTGACCTTCCGGCCCGTCGGCGCCCGCACACCCGGCCGCCAAGCCGATCGTGATCGCACCGGCCAGGGCGAGGTGGAGCGGTGAACGTCGCGGAGTCACGTCGGCGATCCTGCCACGCGGTGCAAATGCAGAATGTCCCGACTCGTTGTCGTGGACGAGCCGGGACATTTCCCTGGTACCCCCGATGGGATTCGAACCCACGCTACCGCCGTGAGAGGGCGGCGTCCTAGGCCGCTAGACGACGGGGGCTTAGTGCTCAACAACTATAAACAGAGCACTTTCCGAATGACAAACCGGCAGGCACATCCTCTTCACTTGGTGAAAGTATGCACTCAGTGCACTCTTCGCTATGCTTTCCGTCATGCCTTCCCCACCCGACGTCGATTCGCTCCGTGAACGCAAGAGGCGCGCAACCATGGCGGCCATCGAGGACGCCGCGACCTCCCTCGTACTCGAGCACGGCTACGACGACGTGACCGTGGATCAGATCTGTGCCGTCGCGGAGATCTCCAAACGCACGTTCTTCAACTATGTCGCCTCCAAGGAGTCGGCCGTGACGGGATCGATTCCGGGAGATGTCACGGACGTCGATCGCGTCGAGTTCCTCGACCGCGCCGACCCCGACGTCCCGCGCGCGCTCCTGTCCCTCTTCCTCGCGACCTTCGCCGCTGCCCGCGCCGGAGACGACACACAGACGACGATCCTGCTGCAGCGTCGCCGTGAGATCTTCGTCCAGCACCCGGACCTCGCCGTCACACGGATGACCGCATCGTCGCGGTTCCAACTCCGACTGGTGCACCTCATCACCGAGCTCTTCGAACTCCACCCCTCGCTCAGGCGACTGCCCCGAGTGCCCGCCGAGGCCGAGGCCCGCGCCTGCGTGGCACTGGTCGCCGCCTCCGGCAACCTCGGCCTGTCCACCTGGCTCACGAGGGAAGCCGCCACCCTCGACAGCCTCATCGACGAGTGCCTCACCGCCCTCGATCAACTCGCGCGCCTCGTCACTGCACCTACAGGGAGTCTTCAATGACCGACACCACCAGCCCCTCGACGCAGGAGCGGGCAGAACCCGACGCCACACCGGCCACTCCCCAGCACAATGTGCCGATGGTCTTCACCTCTCTGATGCTCGGGATGCTGATCGTCTCCCTGGGGCAGATGATCTTCGCCACCGCACTTCCGACGATCGTCGCCGACCTCGGTGGCGTGGACCGCATGAGCTGGGTCATCACCGTCTATCTACTCACCATGACGATCGGCCTGCCGGTGTACGGCAAGCTCGGCGACCAGATCGGCCGCAAGCCGCTGTTCGTCGTCGCGATCCTGCTGTTCTCCGCCGGCTCGCTCCTCGGCGCACTGGCCTGGAGCATCGACGTGCTCATCGTGGCGCGGGCCGTGCAGGGCCTGGGCGGCGGCGGGCTCATGGTCTTGTCCCAGGCGATCGTCGCGGACGTGGTGCCGGCCCGCCAGCGCGGCCGATATATGGGGATCATGGGCGCCGTCTTCGGCCTGTCCTCCGTGCTCGGTCCGCTCCTGGGCGGCTTCTTCACGGAGGGACCCGGCTGGCGCTGGGCGCTGTGGTTCAACCTGCCCATCTGCTTCATCGCGTTGATCGTGTCCGTGATCTATCTGCACCTGCCCCGGCGCGGTGCCGGCCGACAGACGGACTGGGTCGGCACGATTCTCATGGCCACGGGGACCACGGCGCTCATCCTCGTCTCGTCCTGGGGTGGCCACCGGTTCGAATGGACCGATCCGGTCATCCTCGGACTGGGCGTGCTCTTCCTCGTCAGCGCGATCGCGTTCGTGCTCGTCGAGCTGCGCACCTCGGATCCGTTGATCCCCATGACCCTGTTCCGCGAGCGGAACTACACGCTGACCACCGCGGCGGGCCTGATCATCGGTGTGGCGATGTTCGGATGCCTCGCGTACATGCCCACCTATATCCAGATGGTCCACGGCCTCAGTCCCACCGCGGCCGGCCTCATGATGACCCCGATGATGGTCGGCATGATGGGCACCTCCATCGTCGTGGGCAACATCGTCAGCCGCACCGGCCGGTACAAGTGGTACCCGGTGGCCGGCACGGTGGTCATGGCCGTCGGACTGTGGCTGATCGGCTCACTCCACTCCGGCGACAGCCTCGTGCACCTCGGGGTCGTCCTGTTCGTGTTCGGTTTCGGGCTGGGCCTGTGCATGCAGCTGCTGGTCCTCATCGTGCAGAACTCGTTCCCGATCGCCATCGTCGGCACCGCCACCGCATCCAACAACTTCTTCCGCCAGATCGGCGGAACCCTGGGTTCGGCTGTCGTCGGGACGGTCTTCGTCAGTCGACTCGCCGACCTCCTGGGGGAACGTATCCCTGTCGCCGCCCAGACCATGGGTCCCGAGGGCGCCGAGGCCGCTGCGGGCTTCGCCGACGGGTCCGGCGCCGCCAACTCGATGAGCCCGGAAATCCTCGCCGGGCTTCCCGGGCCGCTGCACGACGCGATCGTCAGCGCGTACAACGACGCCCTGGTGCCCATCTACCACGTCGTGGTGCCGCTCCTCGTGGTCGCGACCGTCATGCTGATGTTCATTCGCGAGGACAAGCTCAAAGAGACCATCGACTGATCGCGGGCTCCCGGGGGTCGCGCACCGACCTCCGGGGGTCTTGTATAGGTATCGGGCACGACGGGACTCCCGGCACCCGAACGCAAACGACGCCCGGAGCAAAATGCTCCGGGCGTCGATATTGTGTACCCCCGATGGGATTCGAACCCACGCTACCGCCGTGAGAGGGCGGCGTCCTAGGCCGCTAGACGACGGGGGCCTGGACACGGATTCGCGGAGAATCCGCTCGCGTGAACACTCGCGCGGAGTGTTCAGCTGGCCTACCAGGACTCGAACCTAGAACGACTGAACCAGAATCAGCTGTGTTGCCAATTACACCATAGGCCACTGTTATTCACTTCTTCGCCGCTTTTTGGCGACGTCGAAGAGATTACAAAACTTCGAGAGTGAATAGCAAATCGCCTGATCAGTCCGCGATCGGCGCCGCCTTCAGACGCGCGATGGTGGCCTCCCGGCCGAGCAGCTCGAGGGACTCGAACAGCGGTGGCGAAATGTGCGAACCGGTCACGGCGACGCGCACCGGGCCGTAGGCCTTACGCGGCTTGATGCCCAGATCCTCCACCAGCGCGCCGGACAGTGCGGCCTCGATCGACGCGGTGGTCCACTCCGTGAGCGCCTCCAGCGCGGCGACTGCCGCGTCCACGACCTCACGGGCCTCCGCCTTGAGGTTCTTGGCCGCGGACTGCGGATCGACGGTGAACTCGTCCTCGTCGACGACGAGGAATCGAATCAGTTTCCAGGCGTCGGACAGGACCACGATGCGCGTATGGAGCAGCTCTGCCACGATCGCCCAACGGTCGCCGTCCAGGCTCTCCGGGAATGTCAGTCCGTCCTCGGAGGGATGCTCGACGAGGAACTCCCGCAGCCTGCGTGCGAACTCCTCCGGAGGCAACAGCCGGATGTGCTCGGCGTTGATCGCGTCGGCCTTCTTCTGGTCGAACCGTGCCGGGTTGGCATTGACCTGACGCACGTCGAACGCGTCGACCATCTCCGACAGGGAGAACACGTCGCGGTCCTCAGACAGGCCCCAGCCCAGCAGCGCGAGGTAGTTGAGGAGCCCCTCGGGCACCATCCCGCGCTCGCGGTGCAGGAACAGGTCCGACTGCGGATCGCGCTTGGACAGTTTCTTGTTGCCGTCGCCCATGACGAACGGCAGGTGCCCGAACTCGGGGACGGCATCGGCGACACCGATGCGCTGGAGAGCCCGGTACAGGGCGATCTGGCGGGGGGTGGAGCTGAGCAGGTCCTCGCCCCGAAGAACGTGGGTGATCTTCATCAGCGCGTCATCAACCGGATTGACGAGCGTGTACAGCGGGATCCCGTTACCGCGGGTCAGGGCGAAGTCGGGAACGGTGCCGGCCTTGAACACCGTCTCGCCGCGGACGAGGTCGTCCCACGACAGGTCCTCGTCCGGCATCCGGAGGCGGATCACGGCGCCACGACCCTCGTCTCGGTAGGCCTGCTTCTGCTCCTCGGTGAGATCGCGGTCGAAGCCGTCGTACCCGAGCTTGGGGTCCCGCCCGGCCGCGACGTGGCGGGCCTCGACCTCCTCAGCCGTGGAGAACGACTCGTAGGCCTCACCCGCCTCGACGAGCTGCCGGACGACGTCGAGATGGAGGTCGCGTCGCTCGGACTGGCGGTAGGGGGCGTACGGGCCCCCGACCTCGGGGCCCTCGTCCCAGTCCAGTCCCAACCAGCGCAAGGCATCGAGAAGCGCGGTGTAGGACTCCTCGGAGTCGCGGGCGGCGTCGGTGTCCTCGATCCGGAAGACGAACGTCCCACCCGTGTGCCGGGCATGAGCCCAGTTGAACAGGGCGGTGCGGACGAGGCCCACATGCGGGGTTCCCGTGGGGGACGGACAAAAGCGGACGCGAACGTTCGAGGCGGTCATACCGAACATCCTAGTGACGATCCCGGCTCGCACCCCCGGGGAGGACCGGCCTAGGATCGACCGGGTACTCGTGGACGCCGTCAGCGCGTGGAACCACGGGGTTCGGGGAGCAGAGGGAGGCGGGCCGTGGCGTCAGGGCAACACCCCGACGTCGGTCGCCCCGTCACCGCGCCGGACTTCCTGCTCTCGCGCCCGACCGGGTCACTGCGCACCCAGGGTGCCCTGCGGACGTTCACCGACCCGGGCGATGCGGCCCTCGCCCTGCGTGACGGTTCCTGCGGGCTGGTCGTCGGTGCCATCGGGTTCGAGCCGGATGCCCCCGCCGCGCTCATGGAACCGGAATTGGTCGTCCGCACCGACGGGCCTCTGGAACCCCCGGCCTATTTCCGTGGGATCCGCAGCGAGGCCCGCGTGGCCGAGGAGATCCCGATCCCGGCCGTGCACCGCGCCCGAGTGTCGAGCGCGATCTCCGGGATCAAAGCGGGGAGCGTGGGCAAGGTCGTGCTGGCTCGGGCCGTCCGGCTGGTCGCCGACCGGCCGCTCGATCCGCACGCGGTGTGTGCCTCCCTCATCGACTCGAGCCCGGCCGCCGACGGGTTCCTGGTCGACCTCTCCCCCGCCGGCGACGCCTACGCCGGGCGGGTGCTCGTGGGGTCGAGTCCGGAACTGCTGGTGCGGCGCCGCGGCGACCAGGTCGAATGCCACCCACTGGCCGGATCAGCCCCCCGAGATGCCGATCCCGCCACCGATCAGGCCTCGGCGCGGGCGCTGCGGGACTCGGGCAAGGACGCGTTCGAGCACGCGTTTGTCGTGGACTCGATCGCGCACGCGCTCGCCCCGTTGTGCACCGATCTCGAGATCCCCGAGCGCCCCTCGCTGACCTCGACACGGGAGATGTGGCATCTCGGCACACGCATCAGGGGCCGTATCTCAGACCCCCGGACCACCGCCCTGGACCTCGCACTCGCCGTCCATCCCACGCCGGCGGTGTGCGGGACGCCGACGGACGAAGCGCGGCGACTCATCGCCGGCATCGAAGGTCCCCGCGGTTTCTACGCCGGCGCCATCGGCTGGTCCGACGCGGACGGGGACGGCGACTGGATGGTGTCGATCCGGTGCGCCGAAATCGACGCCGACCGCCGCGGCGCCATTGCCTGGGCCGGCGGCGGGATCGTGGCCGACTCCGACCCCGACGCCGAGGTCGCCGAAACCGGTGCCAAACTGCGCACCGTGCTCAGGGCGTTCAACGCCTCGTGACCGGCACCGCCTAGCGGTCGACGACGGGGTTGCTCAGTGAGCCGATCCCCTCGATCTCCACGGTGACCCGGTCGCCCGGAAGCATCGGGCCCACGCCCGCGGGCGTGCCGGTGAGGACCACATCGCCCGGGAGCAGGGTCATGACACGGCTGACATACTCGACGATCTCGCCGACTGTGTGCATGAACTGCGACGTGTTGCCGTCCTGCTTGAGCTCCGCATCCCCGCCGTCCTTGGTGAGGGTGGTGCGCACATCCAGGCCGTTGGGATCGAGGTCGGTGACGATCCACGGACCGAGCGGACAGAACGTGTCGTAGCCCTTGCCGCGCGTCCACTGGCCGTCCGCCAGCTGCTGGTCGCGTGCGGTCACATCGTTCGCGCAGGTGTAGCCGAGGATAACCTCGTGGGCGCGAGCGGCGGCGACGTCACGGCACGGCTGGCCGATCACCACGGCCAGCTCACCCTCGTAATCGACCCGCTCCGAACTCGGCGGGTACGCGATCGCGGCCTCGGGGCCGATGACCGAGGTGTTGGGCTTGAGGAAGATCAACGGCTCCGCCGGGGCTTCGCCGCCCATCTCGGCGGCGTGCTCGGCGTAGTTCTTGCCGACGCACACCACCTTGGAGGCGAGGATCGGGGCGAGAAGACGGACGTCGGCGAGCGGCCACTCGCGGCCGGTGAACTCGGGGGTGCCGAAGGGGTGCTCGGAGATCTCCGCGCACGTCAACGACGACGGATCGGACACATCCCCGCGGACCTCAACGAAGGCGAACCCCTGCGGGTGGGCAATTCGGGCGAGACGCATACCCGCGATCCTAGGCCGTTCGCAGGTCCCGGAGAGTGCGCGCCCCGCGCTCGGACAACTCCGCCAACTGGGCGAGATAGAGCTCCGCGCAGGCCACCGCGTCGACGAGCGCATCATGCGCCCGGTACCGCGGCAGCCCGTAACGCTTTCTGGCCCCCCACAAACGGAGGTCATCCGGGTTCGGATCGGCCGTGAACCCGATGTCGATCCCGCCGCCCAACACCCGCCGGTGCAACTCGAGGGTGTCGACGGCCAGAAGAGGCGGGCGGACGCCGTACACCCGCCGGCACAACGCGCCGAGGAAGTCGACCTCGATCGGGCTGTAGTGCGCGAGGAGCACGCGCCCGGCGGCGGCATCGAAGAGCCGGTCCAGGACATCAGCCACCTCCATGCCACCGATGAGACTGTCATCGGTGATGCCGTGCACGGTTGCGCTCTGGCCCACGCCGTCGTCGTCGCCCCCGGAAACGTCGGCCCGCACCAACATGGATCCGGCCCCGCCCAGGACGATCCGCGCCCCGTCGACGGGCACGAAACCCACGGCGAGGACCCTGTCGCGCCGCGGGTCCAACCCGGTCGTCTCCACATCGACCGCCAGCAGCGGGATCTCACCCACCGGCGTCGAGGGGTCCGGCACCGGCGCCTCGAGGAAGCGGCGCAGGCCACCCTCGGGTACGGCCACAGCCATGCGGCGCCGCGCGCGCTCCCCGCGATGCCACCCAAAGGTCATCACATCTGTCCCACGCGGTACTTGAGGGACAACGCGTCCTGCGCGGTGGCGATGATGCGGAACGCCGCCCGCAGGCGATGCCGGTCCTTGTTGCCCAGGCTCCGCGGATCGACGTTGTTGTCCTGGGGCCGGCCCTCCGCGATCTGCAGCGCATGGTGCCGGTAGGCGAGGCGGCGGAGGAATCGGAAGGCCTCGGCGAGGTTCTCGGCGTCATTGCGCGAGATCGTCCCCGCGCGGGCCGCGGCGTCGAGCCGGTCGAGGGTCGACACCTCGTCCACCCCGGCCGCGATCGCGTGCAGACGCGCGATCTGCACGACCGGGGCGATCCCGCCGGCCTTGATCTCGAGGGTGTTGCGGTACTCCCCGCGACGCGCCACCACCAGGCCCCGGAAGAACCCCAGCGGGGGTTGCCACTCGCACGCGATCCGCGCCAGGTGCGCCTGGAACCGGGCGCTGCCACGGGCCCGCTCGAGCATCTCCCGCCGGATCGGGGCGAGCAGCTCGGCGTCGCCGTGGACGGCGCGGAGGTCGAAGAACACCTGCGCGTGCAGCATCGCGTCAGCCTCCGGCGCGCCGATCCAGTCGCCGACCCGGGTGATCCACTCGCTCGTGGTCCGGCGCCATGCGGGATTGCTGGCCATCACCTCCCCCGGGCACAGCGCGAAGCCGGCCCGGTCCAGTCCGCGGCAGACCCGGTCCGCCAGCGCCGAAAAGTAGGCGTCCGCGCCGGGCGCCCGCCCCTCTTCATCCGCGAGGACGAGCGCGTTGTCCTGATCGCTTGCCACCCCGAGCTCGCCCCGGGCCTGCGAACCGAGCCCCACCCAGCAGTACGGCACCGGCGCGGGACCGAGTTCCTCCTCGGCCAGGGCGATGAGTCGACGTGTGGCGGCGTCCGCGGTGGCGGTGACGACCCGACCGATGTCTTGTGGCGCGGTCCCCCGGCGCACGAACTCTTCCACGAGCCCGGGCACGCGGCCGGCGAGCTCGGCGACGGCATCCGCATCGGCCGCCCGGGAGATCCGCGCCGCCAGGTACACCGGATCCCCCTGGGCCAGTCGCAGGAGGTCGCTGGTCGTGACCATGCCCATCGGCGCATCGCCGTCGAGCACGGGGAGATGGTGGACGCCTCGCTCGATCTGGACCAATGCCGCATCGAACGCACGGGTACGCGCGTCCACCGAGACCGGCTCGGGGCTCATGATGGTCGACACCGGCGCCCGCGTGTCGGCGTCCGCCGCCACCACCTTGGAGCGCAGATCCCGGTCGGTGAAGATCCCGATCACCCGGCCCGCATCGACCACCAGCAGCGCCGAGACGCGCCGGGAGGTCATGAGCTGCGCGGCCTCGCGGATGCTCGCGTCCGGGCCGATGGTCACGGCGTCCCGGGTCAGCAGTTCACCGACCGGCGTGGCGAGAACGTCGCCGCCGGCTGCCGCGACCCGCACCGAGGCTAGGTCCTGACGGACCTTGTCGCTCCGCGCCGCGAAGAAGTCCCGCAACACGGGGTGTTCGGCGGCCACCTCATCGAAGACCTCCCGAGACATCTCGAGCAGCAGCGTGTCGGCCACCGCCTCCATCCGGTACCGCGAGGGGATCGCGCTGGCCAGCGTCGAGTAGCCGAAGCAGTCGCCCTCGTCGCGGGTGTCGAGCAGCCGGCCATCCGGGTCGCAGATCTCCACTGCCCCCGAGCGGATGATGTGCAGGGTGTCATTGGGCTGGCCCGCACCGACGATCGTGCTGCCGCGCCGGTGATATCGCTGCGTCAACCTGGCGGGCAGCCGGTCCAGGATCGACGGGGCGAGTTCATCGAAAGGAGCGCATCGCGCGAGAAAGTCCCGCACCTCGACCAGTTCGACATCCATGACACCACTGTGAACGCCGACGGCCCGCGGTGTGATCCACTTGGCGTGAATCGCACCCGCGGGCCCGAGGTCCCAGCACCGGCGTCAGGAGCCGGGCCGAGAGTGTCTAGCTGGTGAGTGCCGCCACGATCCGGTCGCCGACCTCGGAGGTGACGACGGGCGCCTCGCCGCGCGAACCGAGATCGGCCTCGACGGCGGCCTCGACACGATCAGCCTCGGCGGTCTTGCCCACGTGACGCAGGAGCAGCGCCACCGACAGGATCGCGGCCGTCGGATCGGCTTTGCCCTGCCCGGCGATGTCCGGGGCCGAGCCGTGCACCGGCTCGAACATGGACGGGTTGGTGCCCGAGGCGTCGATGTTTCCGGACGCCGCGGTCCCGATGCCGCCGGTCACGGCCGCCGCGAGGTCGGTGATGATGTCGCCGAACAGGTTGTCGGTGACGATCACGTCGAAGCGGGCGGGGTCGGTGACCATGTAGATGGTAGCCGCGTCGATGTGGCAGTAGTCCACCTCGACGTCCGAGAACTCGGGGGCGACCTCGTCGACCGTGCGCTGCCACAGGCCGCCGGCGTTGACCAGCACGTTGGTCTTGTGGACCAGCGTGAGCTTGCCGCGCCGCGCCGCGGCGCGCGCGAACGCGTCGCGCACGACGCGCTCCACGCCGTAGCGGGTGTTGACCGAGGTCTCGGTCCCCATCTCGTGGGGGGTGCCCACCCGGATGGCGCCTCCGTTACCGGTGTAGAGGCCCTCGGTGCCCTCGCGGACGACGACGAAGTCGATCTCGCCCGGATTCTTGAGCGGGGTCGCCGATCCCGGGTACAGCTTGGACGGCCGCAGGTTGACGTGGTGGTCGAGGGCGAAACGCAGCGGGAGCAGCATGCCCCGCTCGAGCACACCGGCCGGCACGGATCGGGGGTCGCCGATCGCACCGAGCAGGATCACGTCGTGTTCCTTGAGGCTCGCGATGTCGGAATCGGTGAGGGTCTCACCGTTGCGCAGGTAGCGGCGCGCACCGAGGTCGTACTCGGTCTTCTCTACTCCCGGGACGAGGGCGTCCAGGACCTTGAGCGCCTCGGCCGTGACCTCGACACCGATCCCGTCTCCGGGGATGACTGCCAGCTTCATGGGCTTCGTCGGTTCCTTTTCGCTTCTAGTCCAGGTTGATCTGGGTGGCGGTGGCGCTGAGCTCGGACACGATCCGGTCGATGGTGGGCTCGGCCACCGCGCGGTCGACACGCAGGATCAGCGAGGCACCCTCGCCGGTCGCGTCCTGGCTCAGGGCTGCGGCCTGGATGTCGATGCCCTCGCCGCCGAGGATCGAGCCGACGCGACCGAGCACGCCGGGCCGGTCCGCGTATTGGACGAAGAGGTTCTGGCCCTCGGCACGCATGTCGAAGCCACGGTCGTTGATCCGCACGATCTTCTGGACCTTCTCCAGGCCGGACAGCGTGCCGGTGACGATCGCGCTCGCACCGTCGGCGGTCACGGTGGTGACGGAGATGGTGCTGCGGTACGACTTGGACTCGCTACGGGTCTCCACCGAGTGCGTGACGCCGCGCTGCTCGGCCATCTGGCCGACGTTGACGAACGTGGCCGGCTCGTCGGTGATGGCGGAGAACATGCCGCGCAGGGCGGCAAGTCCGAGCACATCGACCGACTCGGCGGCGAGCTCGCCCGCGACCTCGACCTTGACGGTGGTCGGCACGCCCGGGCACAGGTGGCCGGCCACGAGGCCGACCTTGCGGACCAGGTCGAGCCAGGGGGCGACCTCGTCGCCGACCGGTCCGCCGGAAACGTTGACGGCGTCGGGGACGAACTCGCCGCGCAGGGCGAGCAGGACGCTGCGGGCGACGTCGGTGCCGGCACGATCCTGGGCCTCGGCCGTCGAGGCACCCAGGTGCGGGGTGACGACGGTGTTGGGAAGCTCGAACAGCGGCGAGTCGGTGCAGGGCTCGGTATCGAACACGTCGAGCGCGGCGGCGCGGACCTTGCCGGAATTCAGTGCATCCACCAGAGCGGACTCGACGATGAGGCCGCCGCGGGCGGCGTTGACGATCACGACGCCGTCCTTCGCGCGGGCCAGACGGTCGGCGTCGAAGAGACCGGCGGTCTCCTTGGTCTTGGGCAGGTGCATCGTGATGATGTCCGCGCGCGAGACCAGCTCGTCGATGTCCACGAGCTCGATGCCGAGCTGCGCGGCACGGGCGGCCGGCAGGTACGGGTCGTAGGCGATGAGGTTGGTCTCGAAAGCGGCCAGACGCTGCGCCACGAGCTGGCCGATACGGCCGAGGCCCACCACGCCGACGGTCTTGCCGAGCAGCTCGACACCGTTGAAGGAACTGCGCTTCCACGTGTGCTCACGCAGCGTCGCGTCGGCGGCCGGGATCTGGCGGCAGGCGGCCATGAGCAGCGCGACGGCGTGCTCGGCGGCGGAGTGGATGTTGGAGGTGGGCGCGTTGACCACCATGACGCCGCGCTCGGTGGCGGCGGGGATCTCGACGTTGTCCAGGCCGACGCCGGCACGACCGATGATCTTGAGGTTCGGGGCGGCGGCGAGCACCTCGGCGTCGACGGTCGTGGCCGAACGCACCAGGATCGCGTCGGCGTCCTTGACCGCCTCGAGGAGCTTGGGGCGATCCGGGCCGTCGACCCATCGGACCTCGACGGCGTCGCCGAGCGCATCGACGGTCGACTGGGCGAGTTTGTCGGCGATGAGGACGACGGGACGTCCGGATGCTGTCACAGTGGGAACTCCTCAGTGTCAATTCGGGTACGGCCAGTCTATGCCACCGACCCGCTCGCTCTACCAGTGGCCAGCGCCCCCACGCGCGCCTACCGTGACAGAAGTCATACCCCGGGCCTCGCCTGCGGCGCGACCACCACCCGATGATCGGAAGGTCACCTCATGGCCCGTTCCCCCCGTTCGATGTCCGCGCCCGGCGGGGTCCCGAGGTCGCGGTCCGAGCCTCGGCCGCCCGCGCGTGGACGGGCCGCGGCTGCCACGTATCTGCGCGCCCACCTGTACGGTGCCGCGCTGGGCCGGACCCTCCTCGACAGGTGCATCAGTGCGGTCGATCCCGCCGACCGGGACCGGATCCGCCCTCTGCGCGCCCAGTTCGACATGGAGATCGCCACCGCGAGGCACTTGTTGGCGCGCATTTCACCGCTGGGGACACCGGGACGCCGGCTCGTCCGGGTGACGACGGCGGTCACCTTCGCGGCGCTCCCGGCGGGGCCGCTCCTTCGCGAACCCCTGACCAGGCTCGGGTTATTGGAGAGCCTGCGGACCCTGGTGGTGGCCAAGAGATCGATGTGGGAACTACTCGCGGGATCATGGGTGGCCGACGGTGTTCACTCCGGCGCAGTTCGTGTCCCCGACGATGATGACAACGACGACGACACTGTCCACCCGGACGACACCCGCGGCCTCCTGCTCGGCTTGGCGGATCAGGCGCGTCGCCAGGAGGATCTGCTGGAGGAACTTCGTCGCCACTACGGTCTGGAGGTGTTCGGATGAGCGGGGGTGAGCGGGTTCGTGCGGACGTGATCGTCGTGGGGTCCGGCCCGAACGGTCTCGCGGCTGCGCTTCTGTGCGCGCGGGCCGGGCGCAGCGTCGTGGTGGTGGAGGAGCAGGACGGTGTCGGTGGCGGTTGCCGGACCCTTCCCATGGTCGACCTGCTCGACGATGCGGACCGTGCGAACGCACTGGAAGCCGGGCACTGGGACGGAGTGCTGGTCGACCCCTGCTCGGCGGTACATCCGATGGCCGGGGCATCGCCCTTCTTCCGTGAGTTCGACCTGTCCGCGCATGGAGTCGAAATGCGCACTCCCCCGGTCCAGCTCGCGCATGCACTGCCCGGAAGGGACGCGATCGTCATGCCGGCGGGCCCCACCCCGGATACCCTCGCCGCCGGGCTGGGCTCGGCAAGAGAGTCGGCCGCATGGCTGTCGCTCATGGGGCCGCTCGCCCGCCGGCCTTACGAGGTGACCGCCGCCGCACTGTCCGACCAACGTTCGTTGCCCCCGATCCAGGCCACGGCGGCGCTCGCCGCGACGTTCGTCCGAGCACACCCCCGGGCAGGACTGGGCGACGGACTGGGACCGGACGGGCGGACGCTGCTGTCCGGAATCTCCGCGCACGCCATCACTCCACTCGGATCCCCGGCGGCCACCGCCGTCGGGCTCGTCCTCGGAACGCTGCTTCACGCTCCCCATGGCTGGCCCCTTCCGGTCGGCGGAAGCGGGGCGATCACGACCGCACTCGCCGACGCGCTCCGGCGCGCCGGTGGGGAGATCCGGACCGGATTCCGCGTAGGCGATCTGTCCCGACTCGACGCACCCGAGGTCGTGTTCACCACCTCCGCTCGAGGCCTCGGATCCGTCCTGCTGGCGTCCTGTCCGTCACCGGCCACCGCCCGCCGTGCCCGTCGCTTGGTCCGCGCCCCCGTGGGCGGCGCGGCGGCGAAGGTCGATCTGGTCTTGTCTGGTCCGGTTCCCTGGCGCGATCCCCGACTCCGGGATGCGGGCACCGTCCATCTCGGTGGCGACGCCGCGGGGATTCGTCGTGCGGAACATGAGGTGGCGGCCGGCCGCCACGCCGACGATCCGATGATCCTGGTCTCTCAGCCCTGGGTCACCGACCCCTCACGTATCACCCCCGACGGACGCAGGCCGCTGTGGACCTACGCGCACGTCCCCGCCTTCTCCGAACGGGACCAGACCGAACAGGTTCTCGTGGCACTGGAGGCGGTCGCACCGGGGATACGCGACGTGGTGGTGGCGACGCACTGCACTCCTGCGGCGCGGATGTCCACGCATAATGCCAACTATGTCGGCGGGGATATCGCTGCGGGACGCGTGGACCTCCGAGGGCTGATCGCCCGTCCCGTCCCCCGGGTGGATCCGTTCGCCACCGGCATCCCGGGCGTGTGGCACGCCTCTGGGTCAACCCCGCCCGGCCCCGGTGTTCACGGCATGGCCGGAGCGCACGTCTCCGAGCGGATCCTGCGCGCCCGGGCGGGCGCCTGAGATCTACCGGGAATCGATCACTGGTAGGAGACGAACCACGGCCGGGGCTCGACCGCCATCGTCTGCTCCGGCGTGAAGGTCGGGGTGTCCTCGTCGTAGAAGTTCTTCCACGCGAGCCAGATGTCGGGCGACAGGCCGGCACGCAACTGATCCCAGGTCCCCAGCTTCAGATCCGGGGTGCCGTGGCCGTCAGCGTGGAGCGCGATGGCCAACTCCGGACGCGAGGTGTCGATCTGGTCCCGGTTCGTGATCATCGCCGTGCTGAACTGGTGCAGGATCAGCAGCTTCTGGGGCCCACCGGATTCCTTGGTCAGGTCAGCGAGCCACTCGATCACGCGATTGATCTCCTCGGCGTCCACCGCCCCGATCTGGGCGCCGGGCTGCTGCCCGTCCTGAAGCTTCCACTCCGGGTCAAGTGCCAGGCCGACCCCGGGGCGCTTGAGCATCTCCTCGAAGATCTTGGCCTGGTCGAGCAGATCAGCCCTGCCCGGCTGGAGGTCGATGACGGCGTAGCCGCCGGCGTCGGTGATCGCGTCGACCAGCGGGGCGAACTCCTGCGGATCCCACTCGTTGGTGTACATCCCGTTGTCGCCGGGGCCGCCGGCGGCGACGGTGCCGATGATCTCGAACGCGGGGATGACCGGCTCCGGGGAATGCGGCTGGTACTGCTCGACCAGCTCCTCCACCCGGTCCACGCTCTCCTCGGGCCCCTGCTCGCCGAGGATTCCCAGCGCCGTCGTGAACGGGGAGCCGTAGGCGGCCACGAATCGCCGGCCCGGGAACATCAACTGTCCGCCACCGGGCAACTCGGGCACCGTCCGGGCCAGTTCGATCCGCTCCGCGAGCTGGTCGTCATCACCCCAGTCGGGGCCCAACGCGTACACCACCTCCGCGTCACGCACGGCCTCCACCGAACCGCCGTCCACTCGCGGGTCCGGTGCGCGGAGGTGAGTGACCGCGGCGCCGGTCGCCACCGCGGTGGCAACAGAGGCGACCGGGGTGTCGTCGTGAACGAGAACCCTCGGAGCGTCGTCGCCCTCCCAGGCGGGCGCGCCGACCTCGAATGGCTCAACATCTGTCGAGGCACCGTCGGCTCCGTCGTTCTCGCCGCCGTCTGCTCCGTCTCCCTCGTCGGACACCGACGACTCGCCTGACCGCATCAGTAGCGGCGACCCTGGGTTCTGGTGCACCGTGACGTCGTCGATCCGTGACTCGGCGATATCGTCCTCACCGGCGAAGGAAATGCCCGTGAACGTCTCCAGGTCGGAGCGTTCCGTCGGGGCGTCGACGACCTCGCCGTCGTCGTACTCGAATCCCACCTCGCCGACCCGCAGCACCCGCTCGGCGCCGAGCCGCGTGACCTCCTCGGCCAGTTCCTCGTCCCCGCCCGGAACGGCGGTGAACATGGGCGCGCGCAGCCCGACGGCCACCGAGGCGCCACGCGCCTGCGCCTCGGCGTCGGGGGCGGCGACGACGACCACCGGCGCGGACTCCAGCAACAACTCCGAGGTCTCCACCCCGGTCCCGTCCGCGTCCTCGGCGACCTTCGGCCCCTGGGCCTCGGTCACCTCGACCCCCGCGGCGTCGCCGGATCCGTCCGACGTGCACGCGACCAGGGAGGCCGCCAGGGAAATGGCGAGGACCGCCGCACCCACACCTCGGTTGATGTGACGCACGGCGGTCCTCCAAGCACTCGGGATCTGAATCCCGATGCACGCTACAGGGCGCTCACCGGGATTGCCCCGGCAACACTCAGGCGGTCTCCGTAATGGGACGATCCACCCAGCTCATGAGGTCGCGGAGCTTCTGGCCGGTGACCTCGATCGGGTGCTCGGCGTTCTCCTTGCGCAGGCCCTCGAGCTCCTTGTTCCCGCCCTCGACGTTGGCCACGAGACGCTTGGTGAACTCGCCGTTCTGGATGTCGGCGAGGATCTCCTTCATGCGCTCCTTGGTACCGGCGTCGATGACGCGCGGGCCGGAGAGGTAGCCGCCGAACTCGGCGGTGTCGGACACCGAGTAGTTCATGCGGGCGATGCCACCCTCATACATGAGGTCAACGATGAGCTTGAGCTCGTGGAGCACCTCGAAGTAGGCGAGCTCGGGCTCGTAGCCGGCCTCGACCATGACCTCGAAGCCCGTCTTGACGAGCTCCTCGGTGCCGCCGCAGAGCACGGCCTGCTCACCGAACAGGTCGGTCTCGGTCTCGTCCTTGAAGGTGGTCTTGATGACGCCGGCGCGGGTGCCGCCGATGGCCTTGGCGTAGGACAGCGCGAGGGCCTCGCCCTCACCCTTCGGGTCCTGCTCGACGGCGATGAGCGCCGGGACGCCCTTGCCGTCGACGAACTGACGACGCACCAGGTGGCCGGGGCCCTTGGGCGCGACCATCGCGATCGTGATGTTGTCCGCCGGCTTGATCAGGTCGAAGTGGATGTTCAGGCCGTGGCCGAAGAACAGCGCGTCGCCGTCGTTCAGGTTGGGCTCGATGTCCTCGGTGAAGATCTTCGCCTGCGAGGTGTCGGGGGCCAGGAGCATGACCACGTCGGCCCACTTGGCGGCCTCCGCAGCGGTCATGACCTTGAGACCGGCCTCCTCGGCCTTGGCGCGGGACTTTGAGCCCTCGCGCAGGCCGATGGCGACCTCGACCCCGGAGTCGCGCAGGCTCAGCGAGTGCGCGTGGCCCTGCGAGCCGTATCCGATGACGGCGACCTTGCGGCCCTGGATGAGCGACAGGTCAGCCGCGTCGTCGTAGAACATCTCCACTGCCATGGTGGATTCCCTTCTAGAGAGTGGTAGTCAGAAGTCGAGACTATCGAGTGGTGGTAATGGACTTGGGGCCGCGTCCCAGCGCGACCATGCCGGACTGCACGATCTCGCGGATACCGTAGCCGTCGAGCATGCGCAGGAGCGCGTCGAGCTTGTCCGGCGTGCCGGTGGCCTCGAGGATGACCGACTCCGGCGCCACGTCGACGACGTGGGCGCGGAACAGGCTCGCGATCTCCACGATCTGGCCGCGGTTGGTCGCGTCGGCGCGGACCTTGATGAGGGTGAGCTCGCGGGACACCGAACCGCCCGGGTCCTGCTCGACGATCTTGATGACGTTGACGAGTTTGTTGAGCTGCTTGGTCACCTGCTCGAGCGGGAAGTCCTCGACGTTGACGACGATCGTCATCCGCGACAGGCCGTCGGTCTCGGTCGGGCCGACGGCGAGCGACTCGATGTTGAATCCGCGCCGGGAGAACAGGGATGCCACGCGTGCGAGCACGCCCGGCTTGTCCTCCACCAGAACGCTCAGGGTGTGGGAGCGAGCGGTCACTGGTCCTCCTCCTGGGCGGCGAGCACCGCGGCATCGATCCGCTCGGTCGCCTCGTGGATCTCCGCGGGCTCGTCGGCCGCGGAGTCTTCGTCGTCGAACAGCGGCCGGATGTCCCGGGCCGCCATGATCTCGTCGTTGGACGTGCCGGCTGCGACCATCGGCCACACCTGGGCGTCCTTGCCCACGATGAAGTCGATGAGGACCGGGCGGTCGTTGATCGCGCGTGCCTGGGCGATCACGTCGTCGACGTCCTCGGCGCGCTCGCAGCGGAGCGCCACGCACCCGAGGGCCTCGCCGAGCTTGACGAAGTCCGGGATGTGCAG
The DNA here is from genome assembly GCF_014144865.1 of Dietzia aerolata. GTDB lineage: Bacteria > Actinomycetota > Actinomycetes > Mycobacteriales > Mycobacteriaceae > Dietzia > Dietzia aerolata. The sequence continues at coordinate 29,565 of NZ_JAALDM010000023.1, forward strand.
CGAGTGCGTCGACAGGTCGGTCTGCGAGTACCGCTCCTCGTAGAACAGTGTCTGCCACTGCCGGACCATGCCGAGGTTGCCGTTGTTGATCAGGGCGACCTTGATGGGCGCACCCTCGATCGCACAGGTGGCGAGCTCTTGGTTGGTCATCTGGAAGCAGCCATCACCATCGATCGACCACACCTCAGCGTCGGGTCGACCGAACTTGGCGCCCATCGCGGCGGGGACCGAGTAGCCCATCGTCCCGAGTCCGCCCGAGTTGAGCCACGTGCGCGGCTTCTCGTACTGGACGAACTGTGCCGCCCACATCTGGTGCTGGCCGACGCCAGCACAGTAGATGGCGTCGGGTCCGGCTGCGGCGCTGAGTCGTTCGATGACGTACTCGGGCGACAGGGACCCGTCGGACTGCGGGCCGTAACCCAGCGGGTATTCGTCGCGGATCTCGTCCAGCTGCGACACCCAGGCCGCGGGCGCGCTCAGGGAACCCGAGCCACTGTCGCCACGGAGCGTGGCCACCAGCTCGACGAGGACCTCCCTGATGTCACCGACGATCGGCACGTCCACGGCCCTGTTCTTGCCGATCTCGGCCGGGTCGATGTCCGCGTGGATAACCTTCGCATCGGGGGCGAAGGTGTCCAGCCGTCCGGTCACACGGTCATCAAACCGTGCGCCCAGCGTGATGAGCAGGTCGGAACGCTGCAGTGCGGCGACCGCCGCGACGGCGCCGTGCATGCCGGGCATGCCGTAGTGGAGACGGTGCGAATCGGGGAACGCTCCCCGCGCCATGAGGGTGGTGACCACGGGGATACCGGTGAGCTCTGCCAGCTCCATCAGTTCCGCGGAGGCGTCGGCCTTGATCACGCCGCCACCGACGTAGAGCACCGGACGCTCGGCCTTGTCGATCATCCGGGCGGCTTCACGGATCTGCTTGCCGTGCGGCTTGGTGACCGGACGATAGCCGGGCAGCTTCATCTCCGGCGGCCACGAGAACGTCATCTCGCCCTGCAGGACGTCCTTGGGGATGTCCACGAGCACCGCACCCGGACGACCGGACTGTGCGATGTGGAAGGCCTCGGCGATCATCCGTGGGATGTCATCGCCGTGGGAGACCAGGAAATTGTGCTTGGTGATCGGCATGGTGATGCCGGAGATGTCGGCTTCCTGGAAGCCGTCCGTTCCGATGAGCGCCGTGCCGACCTGACCGGTGATGGCAACGATCGGGACCGAGTCCATCTGCGCGTCGGCCAGGGGCGTGACCAGGTTGGTCGCGCCGGGGCCGGAGGTGGCCATGCAGACACCGACCTTGCCCGTGGCCTGGGCGTAACCCGTCGCCGCGTGGCCGGCGCCCTGTTCATGACGCACGAGAACGTGCCGGACCTTCGCCGAGTCGTACAGCGGGTCGTAGACCGGCAGGATGGCTCCGCCGGGAATGCCGAAGACCACCTCGGTGCCGATCTCCTCAAGAGACCGGACAACCGCCTGTGCTCCGGTCATCCGCTCAGGGACCACCGACCGGGTCTTCTGCTCTGCACCCGGACGTGGTCCGGGCTGTGCCGTTGGTGCGCTCACTTCAACTATCCTTCATGCTGGTCGTGGAGCAGTGGTTTGTCGCCCTCCGCGGTCCGGTCGGCCCGCGGGTACCCGGCAACAAAAAACCCCCGACGGCCATGGGGCCGGCGAGGGTGCGCGTCGTCGAGAAGCCAGGTGACGGCTCAGGCGCCGACGCGCCGGCCGAGTACGAGACCGTTCCGTGTTGTCATGCGGACAACATTAGGGGGACGTCGGCCGCAGCGTCAATTCGTGGAAACCTAATCCCACTATGTGGACCATGAGAGACTGGCGGGCATCATGAGCGCGTCATTCAGAGCCCCCCTTCCGGAGTCCACCCCCCGCGACCGGGCACTATTTCGGGTCAACCCCATGTCGTACATCGTCATCCTGGTGTTCCTCCTGGCGATCGCCTGGCCGGTCACCACCTATCCGCTCGCGCTCGGCTGGCTGATCCTGCTCCCCCTCGCCTTCGGCTGGTGGGTCGCACGGACGTCGACCAGGCTCGACGAGGAAGGCGTCCGTGTGTCGACCTGGCGCTACCGGCGGACCATCCCGTGGGATCAGGTCAAGGGTGTGATGTTCCCCAAGAAGGGGTTCGCCCGCCTCGTCACGGTCGACGACGATTCACTCCCGATGGGCGGCGTCTCGTTCCACGACCTGCCCCGACTCTCCCGTGCCAGCGACGGACGGATCCGCGACCCCTACAGCGCCCCGGCCCCCGGCGACGACTGATCCGCCTTCGCCGCGACGCACCCGGGAACCATTTCGCAGCGGCAGGCCACTGCTCACGCCCTGATTGGCGGGCACCCGATCGACCACCGCTTGTCGTCGTAGTCCCATCCGCTCGTACAGCAAGGTGACCGCCACGCCCAGCACAAGCCCGGCCACGCACCATCCGACGAGCACCCAGACGGCATGACCGAGTCCGGCGTCCCAACTCGATCCGAAGAACATGATCGATCGCAATCCGAGGTATGCCTGGTGCATCGGCTGGAAGGAGCCGATCCACACGAACACCTGCGGGAGCATCTGGGTGGGCGTGGCTCCGCCGGAGGTCGGGATACCCAGCACCACGAACAGCACCAGATTGACCAACAACCCCGCGTTGCCGATGGCCGCGAGGATCGAGTGGGCACACACGCCCACCGACACGATCACCAGGCTCGAGAACCAGAACATGTGCCAGGCGTCGTAGCCCGTCATCCCGATGATGTCCGCGACCCACAGACACAACACCGAAACCAGTGGCGCCGTGATCACGGTCACGACCCATTTCCGCAGCAGGGTCTGCAATCGCCCGAACGGTGCGACGTGGACGTGGAGGGCGAGCGGACCGATCTCCAATGGGATGAAGCCCAGGCGGGCATCCAGGAGATTGTGGATGATCATGGCTCCCGTGAACCCGGCGAGGATCACGATCAACGCGTAGAACATCGGCAGCGAGGCGTTGGACACCCCGTCCGGGAGCGGATTCCACTCCACCACGTCGACCTGCACCGGGTACTGCAGCGCCAGGGTGGCCGCGGCACCGATGGTCCGCCCCTCCGCCTCGGCCAGCAACGACGAATCGTCGACGAGCCGGGCCCCCATGTTCTCGTGGAGAGAGTCCTGCAATCGATCGGCGACCGTGTTCATGACCTGGCCGGACACGATCGAGACCCGGGGCGAGTACTGCAGGGTGACCGCCGCCCGGGCCGGGGGTTCACCGGACTCCCCCTCCTCAGTAGCCGCGGCCTCGACGAGATCGACCACCTGCTGACTCAGCTCCGGTGGGATCCGCACGGCACCGAAGAACGAACCGTCCTTCAGCCCGTCATCCGCCTCCTGTGCATCAACGACATGCAACCTGAGCTTGCCCCAGTCATTGCCCTGCAACAGGCCGGCGGTGATCTGCGTCCCCACGTCGAGATTGCGTGGCCCGACCGGGGTCTGCAGAGTAGCGCCCTCGTCCTCGTTCACCACGGCGACCGGGACGTGACGAGCATGCGACTGCGGGTCGGCTGTACCGCCCAGGTACATGAACGCCAGCAGGAAGAACAGCCCACAAACCACGACGATCGCGCCCGCGGAGTGCGAGGCGAACTCACGCACGCCGCCGGTGTGCCCTGAGGTCTGCCCGGAATCAGTCATGCGGATCCCCATTCCTTCTCTTCACGTGCCGGCCGAAGGGTCGACCGTGAGAAGAGTAACCCCGTACCGGGGCGTATCGTGTAGTGGTCACGGCGCGAATTCCCCCTCGCCAGAGTCGAGCGCCGCAGCCACATTCAGTTGACGCCGACTCACGTCACCGAACCGGATCGAGGTCACATGCCGCCCCTGAGGTCACGAACCAGTACCGCCGGACGCAACGCTGCAGGTGCTCGCGCCCTGTGGCGCGCAACCGGCATGACGGACTCGGACTTCGGTAAGCCGATCATCGCGATCGCCAACTCCTACACCCAGTTCGTGCCCGGCCACGTGCACCTGAAGAACGTCGGCGAGATCGTCGCCGAGCAGATCGCCGAGGCCGGGGGCGTCGCCCGCGAGTTCCACACGATCGCCGTGGACGACGGGATCGCGATGGGCCACGCCGGCATGCTCTATTCCCTGCCGAGCCGAGAGATCATCGCCGACTCGGTGGAGTACATGGTCAATGCCCACACCGCAGACGCGCTGGTGTGTATTTCCAACTGCGACAAGATCACACCGGGCATGCTCAATGCGGCGATGCGCCTGAACATCCCCACGGTGTTCGTCTCCGGTGGCCCCATGGAATCGGGCTTCTCCGTGGTCGTCGACGGTGTGGTCAGGGCCGGATCCGACCTCATCACCGCGATTTCCGCCTCGGCGAACTCGGCCATCAACGACGAGAATCTCGATGCGATCGAACGGTCCGCCTGCCCCACCTGTGGCTCGTGTTCGGGCATGTTCACCGCCAATTCCATGAACTGTCTCACCGAGGCCCTGGGCCTGTCGTTGCCCGGCAACGGGTCGACCTTGGCCACCCACAGCGCCCGGCGTGAGCTGTTCGCCGAGGCGGGTCGACTGATCGTCGACCTGTGCACGCGCTACTACCGCGACGACGACGACTCGGTGCTGCCGCGCTCGGTGGCCACCAAGTCGGCGTTCAACAACGCGATGGCACTGGACGTCGCGATGGGCGGCTCGACCAACACGGTCCTGCACATCCTGGCCGCCGCCCAGGAGGGCGAGGTCGACTTCGATCTCCACGACATCGAGGAGATCTCCCGCCGCGTCCCGTGCCTGGCGAAGGTCGCCCCCAACTCCGACTTCTACATGGAGCACGTCCACCGCGCCGGCGGCATCCCGGCGATCCTCGGCGAGCTCTACCGCGGCGGGCTCCTGGACACGGATGTCCACTCGGTGCATTCGCCGAACCTCGAGCAGTACATCGCCGACTGGGACATCCGTAGCGGCACAGCCACCGAGAAGGCCATCGAACTGTTCCACGCGGCGCCGGGCGGCGTTCGCACCATCGAGCCGTTCTCGACCGACAATCGCTGGGCGTCTCTGGACACCGACTCCGAGAACGGCTGCATCCACTCGGTGGAGCATCCGGCCACCGAGGAGGGCGGCCTGGCGGTGCTGCGCGGCAACATCGCCCCCAACGGCTCCGTCTTCAAGACGGCAGGTGTGTCCGAGGAGAACTTCCACTTCTCTGGCCCGGCGCGGGTCGTCGAGTCCCAGGAGGAGGCCGTGTCGGCCATCCTGGGCAAGCAGCTGCAACCGGGCGAGGTCCTGGTGGTGCTCTACGAGGGTCCGGCGGGCGGTCCGGGGATGCAGGAGATGCTCCACCCGACCGCATTCATCAAGGGCGCGGGCCTCGGCACCAAGTGCGCGCTCATCACGGACGGCCGCTTCTCCGGCGGCTCCTCGGGCCTGTCCATCGGGCACATCGCCCCCGAAGCCGCCGCGGGTGGCCCCATCGGGCTGGTGCGCGACGGGGACATCGTGACGATCGACGTGGAGACGCGGTCGATCTCGGTCGATGTCAGCGACGAGGAGCTGTCTCGTCGTCGTCAGGACAAGGGCGCCCTCCCCTGGCGCCCGGTGAAGCGTGACCGCCAGGTCTCCACGGCGCTGCGCGCCTACGCCTCGATGGCCTCCTCGGCCGACAAGGGCGCCGTCCGCATCCTTCCGGACTAGAAACGCCGGGCCGGGGACGCGGTTCCCGGCACTACCAGCAGTCCCGGGTCGCCCCGGTCACCGCAGCGCGATCAGCCCGCGGTGACCGGGGCGCTGTTGCCACTCGAGGTCAGCGGGTTGGTGCCGTTGAGGAAGTACCAGACCAGTCCGACGATCACGGCCACGATCACCAGCCAGATGATTCCGCTGAACCGCGGCCGATGCGACCATCCCCACTTGCGGTCCAGGGCCCACCGTCCGGGCCCGGTGAACAGCAGGGCGAGCAGGGCGGCTGCATAGAGGACCGACGCTTCCAGGCCTCGCGTGGTCTCGCCGAGCAGCGGCACCGGCTCGCTCCCGGTCATGGTGATGGCGATGATGAGCCCGACGAGGCCGAGCAGGCCCGCCACGGCCATCGGGGTGGCGAGGCCGACCACGAGCATGATCCCGCCCACCAGCTCGACCGCACCGCCGGCGATCGCCAGCAGTCGCGCCTGCTCAAACCCGGCCTCGGTCAGCGTCGCCGTCATCCCGTCGATGCCGGGCCCGTTGAACAGTCCGAACAGCTTCTGCAGACCCCGCAGGGTGAGCAGCACGCCCACGGTTACGCGCAGGATGAACAGGCCCAGGTCGGTGGTTCCGCGCCTGCCGATGTCATCGCGCGGACCAGGCGCGATCGTGGTGGGCTCCTCACCGAAGGGCAGCGGCGTCGACATGTCGTACCCGCCGGACTCGGCGAACTGCGAGTAGTCCGTACCGCCTGCGGCGGGGAACGCCGTGGTGGCCGACGTCGCCGCGGGGAACGCCGTGGTCGCCGCGTCCCCGGAGGACGACCCCGACGCGGCGGGGACGTCCAACGGGTAGTCGACGTCGTGGATGATCTCGGTACGGGCGTCATCTCCGGGCTTTGAGGAAGTCACGAATCGACTGTAGGCGCAGCCCGCCACGCGCGCACCGAGGACACGGCGGGCCGTACTCTAGTCGGCATGAGATCGATCTCGCTGCTTCTCGCACTGGTGCTGGTGGTGTCCGGCTGCGCGAGATTCGATGACCGGCTGGACGATCCGTTCACCCCCGCTCCGGGTCCGGGGCAGGGGGCACCCCCGCCGTCGCCACCGCCGAGCTCACAGATGCCGCCGCCCACGTCCGGTTCGCAGTCGCCCGCCCCTGAACCCGAGACCGGCCCGTGTGTCGATCCGGATCCTGCGGTCATCGCGACCTGCCTGGAGCCGGCCGTGTCGGTCGCGTCCATCGGGGACAAGGCCCTGGTGGCCGAATCCACGGGTGGGATCAAGATCGTCGCGCCGGAGACCGAGCCGGAGGAGTTCGGGCGGGTCGACCCGCGTGGCGGCCGGGTAGCCGCGGTGACGCCGTCACCGGACTACGCGGAGGATCGCCTGGTGTACCTGCTGGTCGTGGGCGACGGTCCGACCCGCGTCGAGCGTCTCGCGCGCGGGGACACGCCGCGGACGGTGGCCGAGCTCCCGCCGGCGGAGTCCGGCGGTCTGGCGTTCGTCGACAAGGTCCTCACGGTGGCGGCCGGGGACGAGCTGGTGCGGTTCCCTGGTTTCACGGGCATCGGCCGCGCCGAGAACCCCGAGGTGCTGGCCACGGGGCTGGGCCGGGTGACGGCGGTGTGCACCCATGCGGACGAGGTGTTCCTGTCCACCGTCTCGGACCGCGGTGCGGCGCTGCGCACGCCTGATCGCGTCGTGTGGACGTGGCCGGATCAGCGTCAGGCGGGCGGCTGTGCGGCCGCCGAGGGCACGCTGTCGATCGCCCTTCCGAACGCCGAGCGCGTCGATACGGTCCAGACCTCCGGCGGGGCCGCCACCGGGCAGCCGGAGCCGCTCGCCGAGGGTGAGTACGGCCGGTTGACGGGGCTCACCGCGATCGGCGACGGGATCCTGCTCGCCGGGACCACCAACAAGATGGGCGGCACGCCGGTGCCCACCGATGACCGCGCGGTGATCCTGCCGCAGTCCGGTGGCGGTGGGGACGCCCGGATGTAGCCGGGAGGTGGCCCGGGGTCGGCGCGGGAGAGAGATTTTACGACGACGACAACGACGCCGGCCGGGCCCTCATGGACCCGGCCGGTTGGCTTTCGCCCCGCTGGCGGTGTGCGCCACAGGCACGTCCTGCGAGAGTGCGCGGTGGACGACCGCGACACGCTGGACGTGCGGTTCGCCCTAGCTGCAGGCGGCGATGACCAGTTCCTTGACGCGGGCCGGGTCGGCCTGGCCGCGCGTGGCCTTCATGACCGCACCGACGATCGCGCCGGCGGCCTGGACCTTGCCGGAGCGGATCTTGTCCGCGATATCCGGCTGCGCCGCGAGCGCCTCGTCGACGGCCGCCTGGAGGGCCGAGTCGTCGCGGACCACCTCGAGGCCCTTGTCCGCGACGATCTGATCGGGCTCGCCCTCGCCGTCGAGGACGGCGTCGACGACCTGCCGGCCGAGCTTGTTGGTGAGCTTGCCCTCGGAGACCAGCTCGATCACCCGGGCCACCTGCGCCGGGGTGATCTGGAGTGCCGACAGCTCGACCCCCCGCTTGTTTGCCTGCTGGGACAGGTAAGACACCCACCAGGACCGCGCCTCGGTCGGTGAGGCGCCGGCATCGACGGTCGCCAGGATCAGGTCCAGGGCACCGGCGTTGACGAGGTCCCGCATCTCCTCATCGGAGACTCCCCACTCCGCCTGGACCCGCGCACGGCGGACCCACGGCAACTCGGGCAGGTCCGCACGGATCTGCTCGACGAGGTCCTCCGACGGCTCGACGGGGGCCAGGTCCGGGTCCGGGAAGTAGCGGTAGTCCTCGGCGGACTCCTTGGGGCGTCCGGCGGTGGTGGTGCCGTCGCCCTCCTGGAAATGGCGGGTCTCCAGCACGACCTCGCCGCCCTCGGTGAGCACGTCGGCCTGGCGGCACATCTCGTACCGGACGGCCACCTCGACGCTCTTGAGGGAGTTGACGTTCTTCGTCTCGGTGCGCGTGCCGAACTCGGTGGTGCCCTTCGGCATGAGTGAGACGTTCGCGTCGCACCGCATCGACCCCTGGTCCATGCGGACGTCGGACACGTCGAGGCTCTTGAGCAGGTCGCGGAGTGCGGAGACGTAGGCGCGGGCGATCTCGGGTGCCCGCTCCCCCGCGCCGACGATCGGCTTGGAGACGATCTCGATCAGCGGCACGCCGGCCCGGTTGAAGTCCAGCAGCGAGTGGGTGGCGCCGTGGATCCGACCCGACGCCGACCCCACGTGGGTGGACTTGCCGGTGTCCTCCTCCATATGGGCACGCTCGATGTCGACCCGCCAGGTCGTACCGTCCTCGAGCTCGACGTCCAGGTAGCCGTCGTGCGCGATCGGCTCGTCGTACTGCGAGATCTGGTAGTTCTTCGGCTGGTCCGGGTAGAAGTAGTTCTTCCGGGCGAAGCGACTGTGCGGGGCGATCGAGCAGTTCAGCGCCAGACCGATCTTGATCGCCCACTCGACCGCCTGGCGGTTGACGACGGGCAGGGCGCCGGGCAGGCCGATGCACACCGGACACACCTGTGTGTTGGGCTCAGCCCCGAATGCGGTCGGACAACCGCAGAACATCTTGGTGGCGGTGTGCAGCTCGACGTGCACCTCCATACCCATGACGGGATCGAAACGTGACACGACCTCGGTGAACTCCATGCGCAACAATCTAGCCGAAGAGGCAGGCGGCCTCGCGGTAGCGGTCCTCGGGAACGGTCTTGAGAACGGCCACCGCCTCCTCTACCGGCACCATCGCGATCGACTCGCCCCGCAGGGCCACGATCTGACCGAAGTCACCGCGGTGGACGGCGTGCGCCGCGTGGACACCGAACCGGGTCGCCAGGACCCGGTCATACGCGGTGGGTGTGCCACCACGCTGGATGTGCCCGAGCACGGTCGTGCGCACGTCCCGGTCCATCCGTTCGGTGATCGCGGCCGCCATCTGGTCGGCGACCCCGGTGAAGACCTGATGACCGAACTGATCGATGCCGCCCTCGCGGAGCGTCATCCCGGAACCCTCAATGGGGGTGGCGCCCTCGGCCACCACGCAGATCCCGTAGGCCTCGCCCATCTGGAACCGACGCCTCATGACCTTGCAGACGTAATCGATGTCGAACGGGACCTCGGGGATGACGATCATGTGTGCCCCGGACGCCAGCCCGGCATGCAGCGCGATCCACCCCGCGTGTCGGCCCATGACCTCCACGAGCATCACGCGCTCATGGGACTCCGCAGTGGTGTGCAGTCGGTCGATCGCGTCCGAGGCGATCGACACCGCGGTGTCGAACCCGAAGGTGTAGTCGGTCCCGCCCACGTCGTTGTCAATGGTCTTGGGCACCCCCACCACCGGGATGCCGTTCTCGGTGAGCCACCGGGCGGCCTTGAGGGTTCCGTCGCCACCGATGGCGACCAACGCGTCGAGAGAGTGCCGAGAGATCGTCTGCCGGATCTCCGGCAGACTGGCCGTGAGGATATCCGGGTTGAGACGCCCCGTTCCGAGCACGGTGCCACCGCGCAGCAGCAGGCGGTCGATCTCCTCGTCGTCGTACAACGGGACCGCACGATCATCCACCAGCCCGGACCACCCGTCCTGGAAACCCAGGACCGGCGAGTCGTACTCGGAGTGAGCGGTCCGGACCAGCGCCCGGATCACAGCGTTGAGTCCGGGGCAGTCGCCGCCGGCGGTGAGCACGCCAATTCGCACGTGGAGCTCCTCTCGGTTCCCCAGCAGTCTAGGGACGAACCGGGGTCACCGCGCCGTGCTCACCGACTGTTCACCGGCCTGTCCATCGACCGGCCCACCTGTTCGGAACCACATCGTGGCCAGACCGCCCAACAGGACCACGACCGCGGGCAGGAACATCGAGTCCGCGACCGCCTGACCGACGTCCCCGTGGGCGACGAGGCGGGCCTGCATCAGGGCGCCGATCGCCGCGGACCCGAGCACCGCACCGACCTGACGCGTCGTGTTGTAGACACCCGATCCGGCACCCGCCGACTCCAGGTCCAACCTGCGCATCGCGGTGGAGGACGTGGGCGCCCAGACGCACCCGTTGGCCACCCCCATCAGGGCGATGGGGCCGAGCAGCATCGGGATCGAGGACTGGGAATCCATGCCCAGCGCAAGCCAGAACATCGAGATCGCGTACGAGAAGTAGCCGACCCCGGTGAAGATGCGCGGGTCGAGGCGATCGGAGAGCCCGCCCACGACGGGCGCGAGGATCCCCGCCACCACCGCCATCGGCAACAGCATGAGGCCGGCCTGGGTGGGCGACAGTCCCTTGACGCCCTGCAGATAGAACATCAGCGGGACCATGGTGCCGGCCGTGACGAACCCGATCGTGGAGACACCGAAGTTGCCGATCGAGAAGTTGCGGTCCCGGAACAGCCGTAGAGGCACCAGCGGCTCGGTGCGGATCCGCGACTGCCACCACAGGAACACCGCAAGGCCGAGCAGTCCGGCCGCGATCAGCGCACCGGTCGTGGCGCCCCAACCGTGGGACTCGCCTTGCTGGATGCCGAACACCAGCAGGAACATCCCCACCGCCGACATCAGGATTCCCGGTATGTCGTAGGAGTGGGACCGCGTTCCCAACTCGGGCACCCACAGCCACACCAGGATCACGGCGAGGATTCCGAAGGGGATGTTGACGAAGAAGATCCAGCGCCAGTCGAACAGGTCGATGAGCACTCCGCCGAGGATCGGCCCGACCACGGACGCGATTCCCGCGACCGCTCCCCACGCCCCCATCGCGGCGCCGCGGCGGGCGGGCGCGAACACGCGGGTGATGACGCTGAGCGACTGTGGTGTCAGCAGCGCGGCACCGATGCCCTGGAAGACCCTCGCCACGATGAGGGCCTCGATATCGGGCGCGAGACCGCACCAGAGTGAGGCCCCGGTGAAGACCACCAGCCCCGCGATGGCCACCGTGCGCGGGCCGATCTGGTCCCCCAGCCGTCCGGTGAACAGCAGGGGGACCACATACGCGAGCAGGTAGGCGCTGGTGACCCAGATGACCTGGTTCGTGGTGGCGCCGAGCCCCGTGACGAAGGACTCGGTGGCCACCGCGACGATCGTCTGGTCGACCAGGATCATGAAGAACCCGATGACCAGGGCTGCGAGGGCCTTCCATGCGTCCCGCTCGGGGACCACGGTCACGCGATCGCACCCCTCGCGGCCTCGAACGCCGCACCGACCCGGTACAGACGCTCGTCGGCCAGGGCCGGGGCCATGATCTGCATTCCGGTCGGCAGGCCGTCGACGAGACCGGTCGGCACAGACATGCCGCAGTGGCCCGCCAGGTTCAGCGGCAGCGTGCACAGGTCGAACTTGTACATCGCGACCGGGTCCGACACCTTGTCCCCGAGCGGGAACGCGGTGGTGGGCGTGGTGGGCGAGACCAGGACGTCGACCTTCTCGTAGGCCGCGTCGAAATCGCGGGCGATGAGCGTCCGGATCTTCTGCGCCTGACCGTAGAAGGCGTCGTAGTAGCCAGCCGACAGGGCGTAGGTGCCGAGCATGATCCGTCGCTTGACCTCGGGGCCGAGGCCCTCCGCGCGGCTGGCGGCCATCACCTGGTCCGCGGATCCGTCACCGGTGCGCAGTCCGTAGCGCATGGCGTCGAATCGCGCGAGGTTACTGGAGACCTCGGACGGCAGGATGAGGTAGTAGGCGGGCAGGGCGTACTGGAAGTTGGGGCACGAGACCTCCACGACCTCGGCTCCGAGACCGCGCAGGGTCTCCACCGCGGACTGGAACGCCGCCTCGACGCCGGCCTGGTAGCCCTCGCCGCCGAGCTCACGGACCACGCCGACGCGCACTCCCTTGAGGTCGCCGCGTGCGCCCTCGCGGGCCGCCGCCACCATGTCGTCGATGGCCACGTTCAGGCTCGTCGAGTCGCTCGGATCATGTCCGGCGATCACCTGGTGCAGCAGGGCCGCGTCCTCGACCGTCCGGGCGCAGGGTCCGCCCTGGTCCAGCGACGAGGCGGAGGCGACCAGCCCGTGCCTGGAGACCGTGCCGTAGGTGGGCTTGACCCCGACGGTCGCGGTGAGCGCGGCGGGCTGCCGGATGGAGCCGCCGGTGTCCGTGCCGACAGCGAGCGGCGCCTGGTGGGACGCCAGTGCTGCGGCCGAACCGCCGCCGGATCCGCCGGGCGTGCGGGTGTGGTCCCAGGGGTTCTTGGTGGGGCCGTAGGCGGAGTTCTCGGTGGAGGAGCCCATCGCGAACTCGTCCAGGTTCGTCTTGCCAAGGATCGGAATGCCCGCGGCGCGCAGCCGCGAGGTGACCGTCGCGTCGTACGGTGACATGTATCCGTCGAGCATCTTGGACGCGCACGTTGTCGGGGCGTCGGTCGTGGTGAACACGTCCTTGAGCGCGACCGGCACTCCGGCCAACGGGCCGAGCTCCTCGCCACCGGCCAGCCGGGCGTCGACGGCCCGGGCGGCCTCGAGCGCCTCGTCTCCCCCGACATGGAGGTAGGCGTTGATCTCGCCGTCAACCTCGGCGATCCGGTCCAGGTGCGCCCGGGTGACCTCTTCCGAGGAGACCTCGCGGGCGGCGATCCGCCCTGCGAGCTCGGCGGCCGTGGCGGTGGTCAGATCGGTCATGCGTCCTCTCCCAGGATCTGCGGAACCTCAAAGCGCTGCTGGTCCGAGGCCGGGGCCTGGTCGAGCGCCTGCTCGGGGCTCAGCCCCGGTGCCACGACGTCGTCGCGGTAGACATTGCTGATCGCGGTGGGATGGCTCATCGCCGGGACGTCGTCCGCGGCAACCTCGGACACCGCCTGCACGTGGACGAGGATGTCGGTGAGCTGCTGTGCGTAAGAATCCAGCTCGGAGTCGCTCAGATCCAGGCGAGAGAGCCTGGCCAGATGGGCGACGTCCCCGCGTGAGATCGAGGTCACGTGCCTGCCCCTTTCGGTGACGTGGTCGGTACCGGCCCAGCCTAGTCAGCCCGGCTCGGTGCGGCACAATGGCGTCATGTCATATCTGCTCCGTGTCCTCCTTCCCGACCGCCCGGGAAGCCTCGGACACCTCGCGATGGAGCTCGGTTCCGAGGGCGCGGACATCATCAGCCTGGACGTGGTGGACCGTTTCGACGGGGTCGCGGTGGACGACATCGTGGTGAATGTCCCCCACGGCACCTTCCCGGACACGCTCATCACCGCGGCCGAGCGGCTGGACGGTGTGGTGGTCGATTCCCTCCGCCCGTTCGGCGGCATCCTCGACGCGCACCGTGAGCTCGAACTGATCGATGCGGTGGCCAGCGCTGGTGCCGAGGCCAACCAGTTGCTCGCCGACGAGCTGCCGTCGGCGTTGCGTGTCGGATGGGCCCTGGTGGTCGACGTCTCGGGTGAGACCTGCCAGGTGGTCGCGCGTGGCGAGTCCGCCCCGACATCGGAGGCCGGGCGGGTGGAGCCGTTGTGCGGCCTGGATCGGGCCATCGCGATCGGGGACGACGACGACACCGTGCCGGCGGCCTGGACGGCGATGGACACCGCTCTCGCCGCTGCGCCGCTGATGGACGGGACCGTCGTCGTGGTGGGCCGTCCCGGTGGCCCCTCGTTCCGGCCTTCGGAGATCGCCCGGCTCGGCTACCTCACCGGAATTCTCCGCACGCTTCAGGCCGGCTGATCCCCGCCCGGACGTCTTCTGTCACGCCGCGATGCCCACAGCGCCACGGCACCAGACACAAGGGCAATGAGCGGTAGAACCCACGCCAGGTCCGCCATGAGGGTGATCTGGCGGAACTGCTCGTTCGACAGGAACTGCATGCCCTCCTGACAGGCGTAGAGGCAGGCGAACGACCGCGCCATCGGGTCTACCCACATCCACACCAGACCGGCGAATGCCCCCGCTGATGCCCCTGCCAGCGAGGCGGCCAGATGCACCACGACGCCCTGACTCGCGGTCCGTCGCGCGCCCCACCGGACGGCCGCAAGGCTCAGCACCAGGCCGAGGAGTCCTCCGAGGATCAGCGGCCACGGAAACTGCGCCAATTGCGTCACGGGATGCCCTGCCGTCACCCGTCGGTCTCCTCCTGATCGGTGTCGTCATCCCCGGCCGGCCCGTTCTCCAGCAACTCGACGAAGGCGGCCTCATCGAGGATGGTCAGCCCCAATTCCTCGGCCTTGGTCGCCTTGGATCCGGGGTTGTCCCCCACCACCACGTAGTCGGTTTTCTTGGACACCGAGCTCGAGGCCTTACCGCCCCGGGAGATGATCGCTTCCTTGATCCCGTCGCGGGTGAACCCTTCCAGCGAGCCCGTCGCGACGATCGTCAACCCCTCGAGGGTGCGCGGCACCGACTCGTCACGCTCGTCGGCCATCGAGACCCCGGCGGCGGTCCAGCGGTCGACGATCTCTCGATGCCAGTCGACGTCAAACCACTCGACGACGGACGCGGCGATAGTGCCACCCACGCCGTCGGTCTCTGCCAATTCCTCCTCGGTCGCCGCCCGGATCGCTCCCATTGTCTGGAAGCGCGTCGCGAGCGCTCTCGCCGCGGTCGGGCCGACGTGTCGGATCGACAGCGCGACCAGAACCCGCCACAGCGGGCGATCGCTCGCGGTCGCCAGATTCGCAATCAATTTGCGGCCGTTCTCGCTGAGCGCGATCCGCTCCGGCTCGGCGCCCTCGTCGATCTGCTTTCGCGTGGCCTTGACCGTACGGGTGTAGAGGTCGGTCCGGAGCAGATCCGCCTCGGTGAGCTCGAACAGCCCGGCCTCGTTCTCGAGCACCCCACTGGCCAGCAGGTCCGAGGCTCCCTCGTATCCGAGCGCCTCGATGTCCAACGCGTTTCGGGAGGCGAGGTAGAACAGTCGCTCCCGCAACTGCGCCGGGCACGACCGCTGGTTGGGGCAGCGCCAGTCGGCATCACCTTCCTTGGCCGGTGCCAGCACCGTGTCGCATTCCGGGCACCGCTCGGGGAACACGAACTCCCGCTCTGTGCCGTCCCGCCGCTCCACCACCGGGCCGAGCACCTCCGGGATCACGTCGCCCGCCTTGCGGATCACGACGGTGTCCCCGATCAGGACACCCTTGCGCGTCACCTCGGTCTGGTTGTGCAGCGTGGCCAGCGAGACCGTCGAACCGGCCACGAGAACGGGCTCCATATAGGCGAACGGGGTGACCCTCCCGGTACGGCCGACCGAGACCCGGATGTCGAGCAGCGTCGTCATCACTTCCTCGGGCGGGTACTTGAACGCGATCGCCCACCTCGGCGCTCGCGAGGTCTGGCCCAGCCGACGCTGCACCCCGCGGTCGTCGATCTTCACCACGAGCCCGTCGATCTCGTGCTCGGGGTCACTGCGATGCTCTCCCCAGTAACGAACCCGCTCGAGCACCTCCGCGGCACCGGTGGCGGGCGCGGTGTAGGGCGAGACCGGCAGCCCCCATTCGGCGAGGGCGAGGTAGACGTCATGCAGGCTGTCGAACGAGGCTCCCTCCACTGCTCCGAGTCCGTGGCAATACATACGCAGCTTTCGCTGGGCTGTGATCGCCGGATTCTTCTGCCGCAGCGATCCCGCCGCACTGTTGCGGGGGTTCGCGAACGGCGGTTTGCCCTCGGCGACCAGCCCGGCGTTGAGGTCGGCAAAATCCTCGACCCGGAAGAAGACTTCTCCCCTGACCTCGAGCAGCGTCGGCACCGGACGCCCTTCGGCCGCGGTGAGCGTCACCGGGATGTCCTCGATCGTCCGGGCGTTGAGTGTGACGTCCTCCCCGGTACGGCCGTCGCCGCGGGTGGCGGCGCTGACGAGTTTGCCGTCGCGGTAGACGAGATCGAGCGCAACGCCGTCGATCTTGACCTCGCACAGGAACGGCAACTCCTCCTCGGTGACATTGGCCTGCTCCACCGCGGACGCGATCCACTCCCGCAGCTCCTCCTCCGAGAACACGTTGTCCAGACTCGTCATCCGCTCGAGGTGCTCGACCGGCGCGAAGTCGGTGGAGAACCCGCCGCCGACGAGCTGGGTCGGCGAGTCCGGTCCCCGCAGCCCCGGATGTCGTTCCTCGAGTTCCTGGAGTTCCCGGAACAGGGTGTCGAACTCCGCATCCGAGACGATCGGTGCGTCCCTGACGTAATAGCGGAACTGGTGATCACGCACGGTCTCGGCGAGATCGTTCCAGGCGTGTCGAATCTCGGGCGGGATGTCCGCCGTGCCGATGGGCTCACTGCTCTCGATCGGTTCACTCACGTCAACAGGCTAGACCCGACCGCAACCTGACTGTCGGACCACTGCCCTACGGTGTGAGCATGACAACCGATATCCAGTCCTCCGTCACCATCGACCGCAATCGTCTGCTCGCTTTCGATCTCGAGACGACCGGCCCCGATCCGCGCACCGCCCACGTCGTCACCTCCGCGCTTCTGGCCGTCGACGGCGCCCGGAAGCAGGATCAGAGCTGGCTCGCTGATCCGGGTATCGAGATCCCCGCCGGCGCCACTGAGGTCCACGGGATCACCACGGAGCACGCCCGGGCCAATGGTCGGCCCCATGCCGAGGTGATCGCCGAGACCGTGGAGGGTATCCGCGCGGGCTGGCGGGAGGGACGCGCGCTGGTCGTGTTCAATGCGAGTTTCGACCTGACGATCCTTCGCAGATGGGATCCCTCTTTCGAAGTGACGGGCCCTGTCGTCGACCCGTTCGTCATCGACCGCGCAGCGGATCCGTACCGCAAGGGCAAGCGCACCCTCGGCGCCGTGTGTGAATTCCACGGGGTGCGTTTGGAGGATGCCCATGAAGCATCTGCGGATGCTCTCGCCGCCGCCCGCCTCGCGTGGAAGTTCCTCGGCAATCTCCCCGATCTGGCAGCAGCGGATTGGCGCGAGGTCAACGCGCAGCAGGCGCGCTGGCATGAGGCTCGTCAACGTGACTTCGCGCAGTATCTGGAGAGGACCGGTAAGGACGCATCCGGGGTCAACACCGCTTGGCCCGTCGCGGCCATCTGACACCGGCCTTCCGCTCAGGGCTGCGTCGCGCCATGCACCGTGTATCGGCCGCGGCGCAACCCAGCGCCGATCCGGGCCACCGCATTGAACTGTTGAACGGTGAGCCCATTGGGGGATCACTCAGCGACGCGTGGTGCGGTGTCTGCCAGCAGCCTTGCTCCGGTCAGTGCCCTGGTGGCGGACACCGGGTCCGACATCTGGGATTCGGTGGGGGTCAGGATCAGTCTGTTCAGGCTCTCGTAGCGTGGCGCGGCCAGGCGGTCCAGTAGGCCGAGCAGCGCGTGTGCTGCACGTTCGGCCTCATCCGGGCTACTGATCTGCCGGGCCATTCCGGCTGCTCCCTCGAGTTGGAGCCGCCGACCGTCGCCCAGTACTGTCCCGGCGGCATCGAGTGCGTCATGCTGCCGGGCCGCGTACAGCGGTTCAGCCTGCACGCACAGTCCGTCCAGTGGGGTCTCGCCCTGGGGTGTCTGGGCGATCGCCGAAAAACGTGCGGGAGCATCGGGGCCGGAGCTCGTCGGCACCCGGAGCAACACCTCGTCGACGCCGACCGTCCGCAGGGCATCGGCGAATCGACACAGTGCGAGCGAGAGTTGCTCCGCGGGCACGGCCGGTACCGGGTCGAAATGACTCGGGGCGGGAACCGTGCCGGCGGCGACCCTCCAGAGCAATGGTTCATCGAGCACGATCCGGGTTCTCGCCCTGAGTCGACCGGCTGCACGAGTCGCCCACCGGCCGGCGCCCTCGGCGAGCGAGACAGCCAGGTCCCGGCGTGCGCCGCGGTCGGTGAGAACCGGGTATCCGCCCGGAAGTTCCAGTCCCGCGGCCAGGGACCAGGGGCCCACCACGCGAACCTGAAGTCGTCGGGCGACAGGCGGCGTTTCGGCTTCCGGGTCTCGGGCGAGTTCATCGGCCTCCTCGAGTGCGTCGCCGTCACGGTCCAGCAGGTCCGTGGCAAGTCGCGCCAGTCGTCCCGGCGACTGCGCGAGACGCCACCCGCGCGGGGAGATGTCGACCGGCAGATCCACGAGCATCGCCAGGGTCCGTCCGACGAGATCCGCACCCGGACCCCGTCCAGTGAGTTCCGGGAGGAAGGGGAGGCCGTGACATTCGCCCATCACGATTCGGGCTGCTTCCCGGGGATCGGCGCCCGGCATCGGGCCCGGGCCGGTGCTGGCCGGAACCACCGGGTTCACGGGGTGTCCGTGACCGGCCGAGCCGCGGAGATCGTCCCGCTGCCCAGCACACGGTCGCCCTCGGCCTCGGGGCGGTAGAGCACTGCGGCCTGTCCCGGGGCCACACCCCGGACTGGCGTGTCGAGTGTGATCTCGAAGCGGGCGTCCGGGCCGTCGCCAAGGCGTCTGACATATCCCGGGGTCGCCTCGCCGTGGGCGCGGATCTGGACCCGGCACTCGGTCTCCGTTATGTCACTGTCGACCAGCCAGTACGGGGAGGTGGCCGTCATCGAGGCCGACAGAAGGTGATCGGCGCCGCCCACAGTCACCGTCCCGGTGTCGGCGTCGATCGCGGTGACGTATCGGGGTCGTCCGTCCGGCGCGGGCCCGGGAAGACCGAGTCCCTTGCGTTGTCCGATGGTGAATCCGTGGACGCCCTCATGCTGACCGAGCTCCTGACCCGAATCCGCATCGACCATTGCCCCCGGCCGGACACCGATGTGCTTGCCGAGGAAAGCCTGCGTATCCCCTGACGGGATAAAGCAGATGTCGTGACTGTCGGGCTTGGATGCCACCGAGAATCCTGCGGCCTCGGCTTCCGCACGGATCTGAGACTTGGGTGTGTCCCCGAGCGGGAACATCGAATGAGACAGCTGTCGGGGGGTGAGGACACCGAGGACGTAGGACTGGTCCTTGGCGTCGTCGACGGCCCGACGCAGTACCGGCCGGGTGGTGCCGTCGGTCAGCTCCTCATGGGAGAGCCGGGCGTAGTGTCCGGTGGCGACCGCGTCGAAACCGAGGGCCATACCGCGTTCCAGGAGAGCTTCGAACTTGATGCGCTCATTGCAACGAAGACACGGGTTGGGGGTCTCACCGCGGGCGTATGACTCGACGAAGTCGTCGATCACATCCGCACGGAATCGTTCGGCGAAGTCCCACACATAGAACGGGATGCCCAGCAGGTCTGCGACCCGTCGGGCGTCGCCGGCGTCTTCTCGCGAGCAGCAGCCCCGTGACCCTGTCCGCAGTGTCGCGGGATCGGCGCTGAGCGCCAAGTGGACGCCCACCACGTCGTGTCCGGCGGCAACTGCCCTGGCGGCGGCCACCGCAGAGTCCACTCCCCCGCTCATCGCTGCCAGAACTCTCATGATGCGCTCGCTCCTGCCCCTGAAAGGCCGAGTCCGGCGACCCGCGCACGCTCGGCGGCTGGCCCGAGTGCAGCGATCGCCTCGTCTACGTCGGACTCGGTTGTGGTGTATCCCAGACTCAGTCTGAGGCTACTGCGGGCCGCTGCCTCGTCGGCTCCGGTCGCGAGCAGGACGTGGCTGGGCTCGGCGACTCCCGCAGTGCAGGCAGATCCGGTCGAACACTCGATTCCTGCGGCGTCCAGCAGCAAGATGAGCGACTCCCCGGAGCATCCCGGGAAGGTGAGATTAGCGATCCCCGGCAACCGCTGCCCGCCACCGTTGCCGATCACGCCGGGAACGGTCTCCAGGACGCCCTCGACGAGTCGGTCCCGCAGTGCGGCCAATCGCTGCGCCTCGGACTCCATTTCGCGGACGGCCTCATCGAGAGCCGCAGCCATCGCCACCACTCCCGGCACGTCGACCGAACCGGATCGGAGGTCGCGTTCCTGACCGCCCCCGAAACCGATCGGTCGGCACTCGGCACCACGGTCGAGCAACAGTGCCCCGACGCCGAGCGGGCCTCCGAATTTATGGGCGGACAGGCTCAACGAGGTCACTCCGAGTGCCTCGAAATTCACAGGAATGTGTCCCACCGCCTGAACGGCATCCGTGTGCACCGCGGCCCCGGCGGACAGCGCGGGCTCGGCGACGGCCGCGACGTCGGTGATGCTCCCGATCTCGTTGTTCGCCAGCATCGTCGCGACCAATGCGAGGCGCGGTCCGAGGTTCTCGGACAGCTCTCGTACGGTGTCGGGCCGGACGACACCCCGGTCGTCGACTGGGAGAACTCGGACATCCTTGCGGCCGCCCCGCTCGCTCGACAGGTGCTCCGCGGCGTCGAGGACCGAGTGGTGCTCTGCGGCACTCACGGCCACGACGTCACCGGCCGCGGCGGTCGCCAGTCCGAGTACCGCGAGGTTGTCGGCCTCCGTGCCTCCGGAGGTGAACACGACCTCAGAGGGCCGACATCCGAGGTGGTGGGCCAACAGTTCGCGAGCCTCTTCGACGCGCCGACGTGCCCGGCGACCTGAGCCGTGGAGCGACGAGGCATTGCCGACCGTGGAGGCTGCCTCGGCGTAGGCGGCGACGGCGGCCGGTCGCATCGGGGTGGTGGCGGCGTGGTCCAGATAGTGGACGGTGCGGGTGGTGCGCATATCGCTGGCAAGGATACGCCGGAACACGCCGAACCCCGGCACCGCAGGGGTGCCGGGGTTCGGGTGGGGCCTGCTACCGCCGCGTGCGCGGCGGCTCAGTCGCGACTCACTTGCGGGCGTTGACGGCCTCGGTGAGCTGCGGCGCGACGTTGAACAGGTCGCCGACGATGCCGTAGTCCGCGATCTCGAAGATCGGGGCCTCTTCGTCCTTGTTGACCGCAACGATCGTCTTGGAGGTCTGCATGCCGGCGCGGTGCTGGATGGCGCCAGAGATACCCAGGGCGATGTAGAGCTGCGGCGAGACTGTCTTGCCGGTCTGACCGACCTGGAACTGGCCCGGGTAGTAGCCGGAGTCGACCGCGGCACGCGAGGCACCGACAGCGCCCTTGAGCGAATCGGCGAGCGGCTCGACGACCTCTTCGAACTTCTCGGCCGAGCCGACGCCGCGACCACCGGCGACCACGACGGTGGCCTCGGTGAGCTCGGGGCGGTCACCACCGACGATCGGGTTGCGCGAGATCACCTTGGCGGCGTTCTCGGGCTCGGGGACCTCGACCTCGACGACCTCGCCGGCACCGGCGGTCGGGTTGGCCTCGATGGAGCCGGGGCGGACGGTGTAGACGGGGACGTCACCGGCGACGGTGGCCTCGACGGTGTAGGCACCACCGAAGATCGAGTGCACTGCGGAACCGTTGTCGCGAATCTCGATGACGTCACCGAGGATGCCGGAGCCGGTACGCGCCGCCACACGACCGGCGACCTCCTTGCCCTCGAAGGTGGCGGCGAGCAGCACCGCGGCGGCACCCTGCTCGGCGAGGCCGGCCAGGACGTCGACCTTCGGGGTGATCAGGTAGTTCTGGACCGCGTCGCCCTCGGCGACGTAGATCTTCTCCGCACCGGCGGCCTTGAGGGCGTCGGTGAGGGCGGCGGCGGAGCCGCTTTCACCGAACACGACGGCGGCGGGCTCACCGAGGGTGCGAGCGGCGGTGAGCAGTTCGAGCGAGACCTTCTTGAGTTCGCCGTCGACATGCTCGACCGCGACGAGGACTTCAGCCATGGTGGATTCTCCTTGAAAAGTCTGGGATGAGTCGGTCGGGTGAGCTCGGATCAGATGAGCTTCTGGGCGACGAGGTAGTTGGCGATGTCGTTGCCGCCCTCGCCCTCGTCTGCGACCTTCTCGCCCGCGGTGCGCGGCGGCTTGGGGGTGGAGGACGTGACGGCGGAGGCCGCGTTGTCCTTGCCGACCTGGCCTTCCTCGACCGCGGTGTCGGCGAGGGTCAGAACCTCGACCGGCTTCTTCTTGGCCGCCATGATGCCCTTGAAGGACGGGAACCGCGGCTCGTTGATCTTCTCGCCCACGGAAATGATGGCCGGCAGTGCGGCCTCGACCTCGAAGACGCCCTCATCGGTCTCGCGCTCGCCACGGGCGACGCCGTCGGCGACCTCGAGAGTGCGCATGTGGGTCAGCTGCGGCTTGCCCAGGTACTCGGCCAGGAGCGCGGGGACCGCGCCCATGCGACCGTCGGTGGCCTCGTTGCCACAGATGATCAGATCGATATCGCCCATGCCGTTGAGAACGTTGGCCAGTGCCCACGAGGTCTGGACGAGGTCGGAACCGTGCAGCGACTCGTCGTTGAGGTGGACAGCCTTGTCCGCTCCCATGGACAGTGCCTTACGGATGGCCTCGGTGGCGCGGTCCGGACCGGCACACAGGACGGTCACCTCGCCCTCTCCGGCCTCCTTGATCTGGAGGGCCTGCTCGACGGCCTTCTCGTTGATCTCGTCCAAGACCGCGTCCGCGGCCTCGCGGTCGAGGGTGAAGTCCCCATCGGAGAGCTTGCGCTCTGAGTACGTATCGGGAACCTGCTTGATCAGTACGACGATGTTCGTCATGGGCCTGCGTCGACCTCCTGCGAGTCGGGGCTGGGTGCAGTCCGTCAGGTGACCGGATCACACCGGATAATGGTCCTTCGACACACAATAACGTCCCGCGACCGGTGGAGGGAGTTCCGGGGTGAGTCAGTTGATGCGCTTTTCCCAACCGGACCACGCCGCATCACGGAGTTCGTTCTTGCGCACCTTGCCGGTGGAGGTCCGTGGCAACGCCTCGGTGAGCTCCACGGCACCGGGCACCTTGTAGCGCGCGATCCTGGTCCGACAGTGCTCGATCACGCTGTTTTCGTCGAGTTCGGATCCGGGCCGCACCACCACGTACGCCTTGGGCCGCTCGCCCCATTTCTCGTCGGGCATGGACACGACCGCACAGTCCATGACGTCCGGATGGGAGGCGATGGCCTGCTCGACCTCGATCGTCGAGATGTTCTCGCCGCCGGAGACCACCACGTCCTTGGCCCGGTCGAGCAACTGGACGTAGCCGTCCGGGTGCATCACGCCGAGGTCACCGGAGTGGAACCATCCTCCGGCGAAGGCTGCGGCGGTGGCGTCGGGGTCCTGGAAGTAGCCCTTCATCACGCCGTTGCCGGTCATGACCACTTCGCCCATCGTCACGCCGTCGGCCGGCACGTCGACGAGTGTCGTCTCCCCGGGTGCCGTGCGCTCGATGACGCGGACGGTGTCGGCGTGGATCATCGCGACCCCCTGCCGCGACTTGAGTGCAGCGCGATCGTCGGGTTCCAGGTCGGCCCATCCCGGCTGCGGGGTGCACACGGTGAAGGGGCCGTAGGTCTCGGTCAGCCCGTACACCTGGGTCACGTCGATCCCGAGGTCCTCGAATCGCCGGAGGATGGTCGGTGACGGCGGGGCGCCGGCGGTGACCATGCTGATCCCCTGCACGGGCCGGGCCGCCGGGTCGTCGGCGATCGTGGACAGCACCGCCGGGGCACCGGCCAGTCGGTTGACCCGCTCGGCGTCGAACAGCCGCCAGATCTCGTCGCCGCGGACCGCGCGCAGGCAGACGTGTGTTCCGGCCGCACCGGTCAGGGCCCACGTGGTGCACCACCCGTTGCAGTGGAACATCGGCAGCGTCCACAGATACCGGGAGTCGGCGTCGAGACTTTGGGTGACGATCTCGCCGAGCGCGTTGAGGTAGGCGCCACGGTGGGTGTACATGACGCCCTTGGGTCGCCCGGTGGTCCCCGAGGTGTAGTTGACGGCGATGATCGAGTCCTCGTCGTCGACGGTCCAGGGCACCGGCTGCGGCGACGCGAGCTCGAGGGCCTCCTCGAGCGCTTCGGCCTTCGGCCCGAAGCGGGCCGGGTCCGGTTGGGTGCCGTCGGCATCGGGGGCGACCAGGATCAGCTTCAGCTGCTCGGGCACCTCGTCGCCCAGTCCCGCCAGCAGGTCCGCGTCCGCGATGAGCACCCCGATTCCGGCATGCTCGACGATGTACGCGATCTCCGCGGGCGCGAGCCGGGTGTTGAGCGCGACCACGGCACCCCCGGACAGTGGGACTCCGAACTGCGCGAGCAGCGCCTCGGCCGAGTTCGGTGCGAGAACGCCGACCCGGTCACCGCGCGCGACGCCACGCATCTTCAGCAGCGAGGCCAGTCGCGTGGCCCGTTCGGCGAATTCGGCGTAGGTCTGCCGCCGTGGGCCGTCGACCACCGCGATCTTGTCGGGCGACACCCTGGCCGCTTTCTCGAGGAATCCCAGCGGGCTCAGTGCGGTGTCCAGTCCAGATACGGCAGTCATCGGGAGTGTGTGGCCTCTCGTGTGGGCGGTCGTGATGTCCGTCACGGTAGTGGCGGGTGGTGCGGTGTGCGCTCTGATCGCCGGGGATTCCCCCCGCCCCTGCCCGGCCGACGGAACCGGCGCGAAGCCGGCATCGAGGTCGGCGTCCTCGTCGGCATCGGGGCCGCCATCGGTGCGTCCACCGAAGCCGGTGCGCCGGAGCGGACTAGTGTCATGCGGTGACTCTCACCACGGGAGTGCAGACGAGGGGGGGATCTGTGGGACCGGCAACGACAGCGCGCACCGTACGGGCTCTGGGCCTCGTCGCGGTCGCGGTGGGTCTGCTCGCCGGCTGCACCTCGAGTACCGAGAGCGGCGGTGCGCGGCTCCCCCAGGCCGCGAGCTGGTCGTCGGTGACCGGCGGCCCGCCCAATTCGGGGCGCGCACATTCGTCGGTGTCGCAGTCCCCGGAGTTGGTGTGGTCGCGCACGTTGGGAGCGCCGGCGATCGGCGTCGCCTCGTCGGACGGCATCGGCACCTCGTATCAGGCCACGATCTCCGAGCGCGGCTGCAATCTGTTCGCCCTGTCCGCCGAGGACGGCCGCAAGCGCTGGTGTGTGCGGCTGCCGACCGACGGTCCGCGTATCACCGCGACCGTCGATGGGCGCGGGTCTTTGTTCGTGCCGATGTACGGCGGGGTCGGCGCCCTGGCCGCCGAGGGTGAGAACCGGTGGTTCGTCCAGACCAGGGGGACGCCGACCACGGTGACGCTGCTCAACAAGCGCCACCTGTTGGTGATCTCCCATCAGGGCGCGGCCAGGGTCGTCAACGCGCACACGGGTCTGGATTCATCTCCGGAGCTGCGGTTGGCCGGTCCGATCGCGACCGATGATCGCGGCTACGGGTTGCCCTGGTGCGGGATCGGCGCGCGCGGCTGTCCCGTGCCCGGCCCGGCGGCGGTGGACACCTCAACGGCCACCGCGTACGTCACCGTGTGGACCCCCGGTGCCGACGACCCCGAGCTGGTCGCCCTCCGTTTCAATTCGAGCGATTCCGACTCGGGCGGCTCCGGCGACGAGCACGGCGGGGCCCTCGAGGAACTGTGGCGCGTCCCGCTATCCGAGGGGCGTCTCGGGGTGCCGGTGGTCCTGTCGAACGACCGGGCCGAGGCGTACGTGCACACCGACGACGGTGACCTCGCCGCCTACTCCACCACCGATGGCGCGCACCTGTGGACGGCGCCGGTGGGGTACCGCCCCGACCTTCCGCCGTCCGTGCTGCCGGACGGGACGGTAGTCACCGGGGGCCGCACGTCGACGTTGTGGCGGGGCCCCGAGGATGATCACGACGACGACGCCGGCCCCTCCCCCGTCGTGGCCATCTCCTCCGAGGACGGTTCGGGCCGCGAACTCTGGCGGCGCGATGATCTCCGGCAACTGACCAATCCGGCGGCCACTGACGATGGTCGGGTGCTCGTCGCGGTGCGGGCCGACGGGAGTGCAAGCGACGGCGGTGCCGACGGCGAATCCGACGACGACGAATCCGGCAACGAGCCCGCCGGCGAGCCCGGCATCGCCATCCACCTGCTCGACGGCGCCTCGGGCGAGACCCTGCACCGCATCCTGGTGCCGGCGGCGCACGGCCCGGTGTCGGGGTTGAGCGTGGACTCCGATGGCAGGATCGTGCTCACGACCGGGCTCGGCGCGGTCTACCTCTTCGACTAGGGTTCGCGGACCGATCAGTCGGCGCGCGTGCGTGGCCCGCACACGAACACCACCGCGGACCGCTCGATCCGCGTGACCACCAGCGCCAGCGGCCTGGATCCCTTGAGTGAGAGCGAGCGGCGCAGCACGTCCGGGTCAGCGTCCACGCCCCGCACCAGGATTTCCAGCGACCCGCAGTCCCGCTCGCGCAGCACCCGGCGCAGCTCTTTGCGGTCGAGCCTGCAGCGGTCGAGCACCTCGAAACCCGAGTACCCGGCGGGGATCTGCGGACCGGTCAGGTGGGCTATCCGGGTGTCTAATTGCCGGAGCCCGTGACGGCGGGCCCAGTGACGCACGAGTCCCGCCCGGACGACGGCCCCGTCCGGATCCACGATGAAACGGTCCGGTTCCGGGGAGGCGTCGACGTCGTCGTCGTCGGAATCGGTGACCTCCTCCACATACACCTCGAGCCCCTCTGCGGTGACCCGCGGTACGCCCCACGCGCCGCCCCACGCCCCGACCCACGTTCCGCCGCGCGCATCTGCGGGCGCCGTCGTCGTCTCTACATCTGTCGCGGCCGGGACGGTTCGCACCACGGTCGCCCGGCGGCCCACCCCACCGGACAGTCCCGGCGACCACAGGCACGCCTCGCGCACCGAGCCGTCCAGCGACACCACCTCGACCTCCCCGCGGTGCTCCAGGACGGACGTGTCCAACCCCGGCGCGCACTTGACCACGTGATCTCGCCCGGCGAGCGAGGCAAGCAGCGCCGGAAGCGGGGGGCTGAGCTGTGCCGGATCGTGGATCCGGCGGCCTCCCGAGCGGCGCGCGGGATCGGCCACCACCACGGCGTCGCGGGTCGG
>NZ_JAALDM010000236.1 GCF_014144865.1 Dietzia aerolata
GGATGTCGCGGTTTCTCAAAGTCTCAGTTCTCGGGGGGAGTGAACTGAGCAC
Source organism: Dietzia aerolata (assembly GCF_014144865.1). Lineage (GTDB taxonomy): Bacteria > Actinomycetota > Actinomycetes > Mycobacteriales > Mycobacteriaceae > Dietzia > Dietzia aerolata. The sequence continues at coordinate 53 of NZ_JAALDM010000236.1, forward strand.
CTTGGGGGGATACCCCTCATTGCAGGGGCATGAACATTATCACTTACCGGCGGTCGCAGCGCAAGGACCGTATGGTTGCACCGTGTCCGCCCCACGCCGCCAGGGTCCCAGGCCGCCGCATCGCCGCCGCAGGGTCGCCGCCTTCTTCGACCTCGACAAGACGATCATCGCCACGTCGTCCGTGTTCGCGTTCAACAAGTCGTTCCTCGACGAGGGCCTGCTCTCCCGCCGATCGGTGATCGACCTCGCGTACACGCAGCTGGCGTTCAGCCTGTCCGACGCGGACGACGAGCAGATGAACAAAGTGCGCCAGGCCATGGCGACGGCCACCAAGGGCTGGGAGCCGGAGAAGGTCGAGCGGATTGTCACCGAGGGACTGACCGACACGGTCTCCCCGACCGTGTACCTCGAGGCCCAGGAACTGCTGGCCGAGCATCGGGCGTTGGGGCACGATCTGGTGATCGTGTCAGCGTCGGGCGAGGAACTCATCGCGCCGATCGCGCGCATGCTCGGGGCCGACCACTACGCCGGCACCCGGATGAACCGCGACGAGAACGGCCGCTACGGCGGCGAGATCGAGTTCTACTGCCAGGGCCCCGGCAAGGCGGTGGCGATTCGTGCCTTCGCCGAGCGCTACGGCTACGACCTGGACTCCAGCTACGCCTATTCCGACTCGTCGACGGACCTGCCGATGCTCGAGGAGGTCGGCCATCCCTCGGCGGTCAATCCGGATCGGGTGTTGCGTCGCGAGGCTCTCGAGCGCGGCTGGCCCATCCTGACGTTCTCCAATCCCACCCCGCTGCTGCCGACCCTGGAGCGGGCGACCGGCCCGATCGTCGGCGCCGGTGCGATCGCGGTGGCCACGGTGGCCGCGGCGTTGGCCTTCGCGCGCGCTGCCCGAAAGTAATCTCCCGGCCCGGCACACCGCGCACTTGCGGCTCTGCTGCCCTGAGGCTGCCCCGGCAAGGTATGCGGCCCTGAGGTCGCCCGAACGCCGCATAAGGTCCGCTCGGTCGACC
>NZ_JAALDM010000237.1 GCF_014144865.1 Dietzia aerolata
GCGGGCTGGGCGGAGTCACCGTTGGGGCCCGAGCCGTGGCCGCCACCCGCGCCGCCCGCCTGGTCACCGCCACCATCGGCGCCGGACACGGTGGTTGTCGCCGTGCCCCCGGCGTTCGCAGTGGTTGCCGTGGCCCCGGCCTGATCGCCCGGGGAGGTGGGAGCCGCGCCAGAAGAATGTGACGACGACGAGGTCGCCATATCCCCGGAGGAGTCATCACCGGAGCAGGCGGTCAGAGGGATAGCGAGCAGGGCCAACGCTGAGATCGCGACGGGCAGTCGGGTATGGGCGGAAGTCGACATGGGTACTCCTGACGATCGGTCGTCACGGGCAAGTGTCTGGGTGAGGTCACCCGCGCCGGGCGACACCATGGATATCGAGTGTCCGCCGAGTTCGGTTACGCCAGTGCAGGTCTCGATCCGGATACGGTTCGGATAACCGGATCCGGGGGAGGCTCAGTATTCGGCGAGCAGTTCCTCGTCGAGGGCGAATTCGCGGGACCCCGTGCGCTCGATCTCGCCTCGGCTGATGAGGTCGTGCAGCCGCCGGCTCACCGATTCCGGGGTGGTTCCCAGGTGGGACGCGAGGTCGGCCTGCGACACTGGCAGCCGGACCAGGGATCGGCCGTGGCCCTCCGGGTCGGGCAGCCGCGGCAGCGAGAGCAGATAGGACACGACCCGGGTGACCACATCCTCCGAGGTGAGGGAGATCAGCAGGTGCTCGCACTCGGCGTTCTTTCTGGCCAGCGCCTGGTTGAGCGAGCGCTGGAGTTCGGGACACTCGACGGACAGCCTTCTCAATACGTCGAAGGGAATCTCGGCCAGGACGCAGGGCTCGGCGGCCTCCACCAGGTGGCGGGCAGGGCAGTCGAGGGCGAGTTCGGTCAGTCCGTAGTGATCCTCGCGGCCGATGATCCGCACGATTCGGCGGTGCCCGGCACGATCACTGTGGACGACGTGCAGTGTTCCTGACATGACGAGGAAGAGTCGTGAGATTGTCTCCCCCGGCGACTGCACGACCGTCCCCGCCTCGACCTCCACGATGTGGGAGGACGCGACGAGCTGATCCCGACACTCCGCCGGGGTGCCGGCGAATAGCAATGACCCGGTGACCGCCTGCAGATCGTGAATACCGGACATGCCCTCATTGTCCCCGGCTGGTCAGCGGCGGGCCACCGCCGACAGAACTTGATCTGCGTCAATGCATTCCGTGACAGGGGTGCCTAGCGTCGGAGGCACGTCTTCGCTAGGGAGTGCTATGTCATCAACGCTGGTCCCCACGAGCAGTGGAGAGGAAGCGGGCCGGGCCCCGGTGCTCCGTCCACGGACCGGGCAGACCCCGTGGCAGATGCTCACCACGACCGATCACAAGCAGATCGGCGTGATGTACGTCATCACCTGCTTCGTGTTCTTCTTCATCGGCGGGCTCATGGCGCTGCTCGTCCGCGCGGAACTGTTCTTCCCCGGCATGCAGTTCCTGTCGAACGAGCAGTTCAACCAGCTGTTCACCATGCACGGCACGGTGATGCTGCTGTTCTACGCCACCCCGATCGTGATCGGGATCGGCAACTACGTGATGCCGCTGCAGATCGGCGCCCCGGACGTGGCGTTCCCGCGCCTGAACGCCTACGGGTTCTGGCTGTTCACCTTCGGCGGCATCGTGGCACTGTCGGGCTTCCTCACCCCGGGCGGCGCGGCCTCCTTCGGCTGGACTATGTACATGCCGCTGGCGGACAAGATCCACTCACCGAACGTCGGTGCCGACCTGTGGATCCTCGGTGTCGCGATCGGCGGCATCGGCACCATCCTCGGTGCGGTCAACTTCGT
>NZ_JAALDM010000238.1 GCF_014144865.1 Dietzia aerolata
AGGTGGCGGGTGCGGCGCTGCGCGGCGAGGCGGCGGGGACGGGTCGGCCGCGAGGGGTTCCGCGGTCCGGTCGCCTGTGGTGTGCTGGTGGCGATCTCCCGAACGCACCCCCGAGGAGCACGTCATGACCGAACAGACCGGGCCGAACGGCGCCGACGCCGCATCCACCGACGCCGACGCCGGCCGCTTCGTGGTGGAACACGAGGTGGCCGTGCCCCCGGCGCAGGTGTTCGCGCTGCTGGCCGATCCCGCGCGCCACCACGAGACCGAGCCCGGCGACTGGGTACGCGAGGCGATCGACCCGGCCCCGATCACCGAGGTCGGTCAGGTATTCGGCATGAACATGGGCTTCCCGCAGGACGGGACGCCCTACACCATGCACAACCGGGTGATCGCGTTCGAGCAGGACCGCACCCTGGCGTGGGAGCCCGGCCAGTTCGACCAGAACGGCGAGCTCGGCACCGGCGGATGGATCTGGCGCTACGACCTCGAGCCCACGGCTTCCGGCACCCGGATCCAGCTGACCTACGACTGGAGCGCGGTCCCCGCCGAATTGCAGGAACAGTTCAGCCTGCCCCCGTTCCAGCCATCCTTCCTGGAGAAGTCGCTGCAGCACCTCGAGGCCGCGCTCACCCGCTGACTTCGGTTCGCCACCCACGCAGGTGGCGCGGCGGCGGACAAGGCGGCGAGAGGAAAGTGGGACCTGTCAGGGCCGCTCCGGCTCGGACCGCACCCCACCAGCCCCGTCCGCCTCTCAGTGTTTACCTACCCGGGATACCATGCGCCGGTGGCTCCCATCCCTGATCAGTATCTTCGCGGCCCGCACGCCCCCAGCCCGCGGACGCTAATCGACGTCATCGGCTCCGCAGCCGAGCGATATCCGGACGCACCGTGCATCGACGACGGCGACCGGGTCCTGACCTACAGTCAGGTCTGGGAGCAGATCCACGCCTCCGCGAAGTGGATGCACGAGCAAGGCGTCGGCGCCGGCGACCGCGTGGGCATACTCATGCCCTCCGGCGGTGTCGAGCTGTACCTGGCGATCCTGTCGACGCTGGCCGCGGGAGCCGCCTACGTGCCGGTCGACGTGGAGGATCCCCCGGAGCGCGCCGAGCTCGTCTTCGGTCAGGCTGAGGTCGCGGCGATCTACAAGGCCGACGGCATGGTCGTCACCGAGCCGGGGCGGCAGCTGGATCCCTCGCTCAAGCGCGGCCCGAACGGCGACGACGACTGCTGGATCATCTTCACCTCCGGCACCACCGGCCTACCCAAGGGCGTGGCCGTGAGCCACCGCAGTGCCGCCGCCTTTGTGGACGCCGAGTCCCGCATCTTCCTGCAGGACGCCCCGCTCGGGCCGAACGACCGCATCCTTGCCGGCCTGTCCGTGGCGTTTGACGCCTCCTGCGAGGAAATGTGGCTGGCCTGGGCGCACGGCGCCTGCCTGGTGCCCGCGCCGCGCTCGATCGTCAAGTCCGGAATCGACCTGGGTCCGTGGCTGCGGGATCGGCAGATCACGGTCATCTCGACCGTGCCCACGCTCGCCCAGATGTGGTCGGATTCCATGCTCGCCGGCATCCGCATGGTGATTCTCGGCGGCGAGGCCTGCCCACCCGAGCTGGCGGCCCGACTGGCCGGCGGCGGGCGCGAGGTGTGGAACACCTATGGCCCCACCGAGGCGACGGTCGTCTCCTGCGCCGCCCAAATGGACGGCATCGGCGAGGTCTCGATCGGACTTCCACTCGACGGCTGGGACCTCGCGGTTGTCGACGGCGAGGGGCAGCCGGTGAACTACGGCGAGTCCGGCGAGCTCGTGATCGGCGGTGTGGGGCTGGCGCGCTACCTCGACCCGGCCAAGGACGCCGAGAAGTACGCGCCCATGGAAACCCTGGGCTGGGAGCGGGCCTACCGCTCCGGCGACGTGGTGCGCCTGGAAGAGGACGGCCTCTACTTCAACGGGCGCGTCGACGACCAGGTCAAGATCGGGGGACGCCGACTCGAACTCGGCGAGGTCGACACGGCCGTCTCCGCACTGCCCGGGGTCAGCGCCGGCGCAGCCGCCGTCAAGAATACCGACGCCGGCCAGGCCGTCCTCGTGGCCTACCTCGTCGCCGAAAACCCCGACACCTTCGACCTGGCCGAGGCCGCCGGCACGCTGCGCGAGACCCTGCCGTCGGGCGTGGTCCCGCGCCTGGCACTGGTCGACGAACTGCCCACCCGGACCTCCGGCAAGGTCGACCGCGCCGCGTTGCCGTGGCCGCTTGCGCAGACCTCCGCCGCCGAATCCGACCTCGACGGCACCGAGGCATGGGTCGCCGAGATGTGGTCCTCGGCCCTGGGGGCCGACGTCTCCGGCGTCGACGAGGACTTCTTCGCCCTCGGCGGTGGCTCCCTGGCCGCCGCGCACGTGGTGGTCAAGATCCGCGAGCGCTTCCCCGAGGTCACGGTCAGCGACATCTACGACCGGTCCCGCCTGGGCGATTTCGCCGAGTTCCTCGACGAGCTCGACCCCGTGGCCGAGGTGGAGCCGCGGCACGTTGACCCGGTCGGCCGCGGCGCGCAGATCGTCCAGGTCCTGGCCACCATCCCACTGCTGACCGTGACCGGTCTGCAGTGGCTCACCTGGCTCGGGATCGCGAACAACATCGCCGCCGAACTGGGCGTCACCTGGGCGCGACCCGTCAACTGGTGGGTGCTGGCCGTCATGGCCGTGCTGCTCCTGCTCCCGCTTGGCCGCATGGTCATCACCGCCGGACTGTGCCGGCTCCTCACCGCCGGGGTGAAGCCCGGTACCTATCGCCGCGCCGGCTCCGTACACCTGAGGGTGTGGGCCGCCGAACGGTTGATGGACGCCTCCGGCGCCACGTCACTGGCCGGGGCCGGCTGGCTCACCGCACTGGCCCTTCTGCTGGGCGCCAAGATCGGGCGCGGCGTCGACATGCACACGCTGCCGCCGGTCACCGGCCTACTCACCGTGGGTGACGGCGCCTCGATCGAGCCCGAGGTCGACCTCGCCGGGCACTGGGTGGACGGCGACGTGGTACACATCGGCGCGATCGAGATCGGCGAGAACGCCGTCGTCGGTGCCCGCTCGACCCTGTTCCCCGATGCCAAGGTCGGCAAGGGTGCCCACGTGGAGATCGGCTCCGCGGTGGTCGGCAACGTCAAGGCCGGCAAGCGCTACGCCGGATCGCCCGCCCTCAAGCGTGGCAAGCGAGGCTCGAGCTGGCCGTCCGAACCCGCCCGGCACAGCCGCTGGTGGAGCATGGTCTACCAGGTGTCCGCCCTGGTCCTGGGCGGAATGCCGCTCGTGGCCCTGGCCGCCGGTCTGGCACTGGTGGTCTGGGGCTCACGCAACGCCGACGGACTCGCCCAGCTGGCCTTGCAGACCGCGCTGTGGTCGATCCCCGGCGCCCTGCTCGCGTTCGCCCTGTTCGCGGTGTTCACGCTCGTGTCGATCCGGTTGCTGTCGGTGGGCCTCAAGCCCGGCTTCCACCCGGTCCACTCGCGGACCGCGTGGCAGGCCTGGTGCAGCGAGCGGATCATGGACGCCGCCCGCAACTGGCTGTACCCGCTGTACGCCTCCATGCTCACGCCCATCTGGCTCCGGATGCTCGGCGCGAAGATCGGCAAGGACGTCGAGGCGTCCACCGTGCTGCTCATCCCGTCGCTGACCACGGTGCGCGACGGGGCGTTCCTCGCCGACGACACCATGGTCGCCCCCTACGAGCTGGGCTCCGGCTGGATGCGTCTGGAGCACGCGCAGGTCGGCAAGCGCGCCTTCCTCGGCAACTCCGGCATCGCCTCGGCCGGCCGCAAGGTCCCGGCCCGCGGCCTGGTCGCGGTGCTCTCGTCCGCCCCGCAAAAGGCCAAGAAGGGCACCTCCTGGCTGGGCTCGCCCCCGCAGAAGCTGCCGCGTGCCATCACCGACTCCGAGACCGACTCCCGCACCTACGAACCGCCGAAGCGCCTCAAGGTCGCCCGCGGTGCCTGGGAAACGCTGCGCCTGATCCCGGTATGGATGTCGTTCCTGCTCCTGGTGAGTGTGCTGGTGCTGATGCAGTCCGTGCACCAGCAGTGGGGCTTCGCCGTGGCCGCGGTGACCACCGGGCTGGTGCTCGCCTACGCGGGACTGGTCGCGCTGGTGATCGCGGTGCTCGCCAAGTGGGTGTTCGTCGGACGCATCAAGGCCGGTGAGCAGCCGCTGTGGTCGTCGTTCGTCTGGCGCAACGAGGTCGCCGATTCGTTCGTCGAACTCCTCGCCGCCCCCTGGATGGCTCGCCCGGCCTCGGGCACGCCGGTCCTCAACGCGATGCTGCGGCTGCTGGGGTCGAAACTCGGCCGCGGCGTGTGGTGTGAGTCGTACTGGCTTCCCGAAGCGGACCTGATCACCCTCGGCGACGGCGCGACCGTCAACCGCGGCTGCGTGGTCCAGACGCACCTGTTCCACGACCGGATCATGCAGATCGACACCGTCGAACTGGAGGACGGCGCCACCCTGGGCGCCCACTGCGTGACGCTGCCTGCGTCCTCGATCGGTGCCGGCTCGACCGTCGGCCCGGCGTCGCTGGTCATGCGTGGCGACCGCATCCCCGCCGGTACTCGCTGGCAGGGAAACCCGATCTCGCCGTGGCGGGGCTGACGCGGTCGGGGACGGCGGCGGGCCTCCATTAGACTCGCCCAGGTCATGGAACTCAGGGCAGTCAAAAGAGACCTCGTCGCCAAGATCGCGGCACCCCGCAACCCGTCGCGGGCAGACCCGGTGGACCCGTACCTGCCGACCGCCGGAAACCACGGCTACCGGGTCACCCGCTACGAACTGGATCTCACCTACAAGATGAGCTCCAACAACCTGCGCGGGCAGGCGGTCATCACCGCCACCGCGACCGAGCCGCTCAAGAGCATCCACCTCGACCTGTCCCCGCACCTGGACGTGTCCAAGGTGACGCTCGACCGCGGCCGGGTCGCCCGCTACACCCGCCCGCGCGGCAAGCTCAGCGTGACCCCGGCCGAGCCGCTCGCCGTGGGCGCGGCGTTCACGCTGACCATCCGCTACGCCGGCAATCCGCGGCCCATCCGCGGTGCCTGGGGCGAGGTCGGCTGGGAGGAACTGGACGACGGCGTGCTGGTGGCCAACCAGCCCAACGGCGCCGCCAGCTGGTTCCCCTGCGACGACCACCCCTCGTCCAAGGCCCCGTTCCGCATCCGGCTGAGCACGGACTCGCCGTACCGGGCCGTGGTGACGGGCTCGCTCGTCGGCAAGAAGCGCAGCGGCAGCATGACGGCCTGGGAATTCGACCTGCCCTACCCCACCTCCACCTACCTCGTGACGGTCAACCTCGGCCAGTACGAGCACCTGGAGGTCACCGGCGGTCCGGTCCCGTTCCGCGCCTACCTGCCCGCCGACCTCAAGCGCGGGTTCCGGGTGGCCTTCGACCGCCAGATCGAGATGATCGAGGTGTTCAGCAAGCTGTTCGGCCCGTACCCGTTCGACGAGTACAAGGTCGTGGTGACCGACGACGAGCTCGAGATCCCCCTCGAGGCCATGGGTATGTCGACGTTCGGCCGCAACACCGTGGAGTCCGGCGGCGCCGACGAGCGGCTCATCGCCCACGAGCTGGCCCACCAGTGGTTCGGCAACGCCGTGACCGCCGCCGAGTGGAAGCACATCTGGCTGCACGAGGGTTTCGCCTGCTACGCCGAGTGGCTGTGGACCGAGTTCTCCGGCGGCGCGGACGCCGGCAGCCACGCGCTGCGCTACTACTCCAAGCTGCAGAACTCGCCGCAGAACATCCTGCTGGCCGACCCGGGCCCGAAGGACATGTTCGACGACCGCGTCTACAAGCGCGGCGCCCTGACCCTGCACGCGCTGCGGCTGACCATCGGCGACCAGCGGTTCTTCGACCTGCTGCGCGCCTGGGTGGCCAAGTACTCGGGCAAGAACGTCACCACCGACGACTTCCTCCACATGGCCGCCGACCACGCACAGGTCGACCTGCGCCCACTGTGGAACGCATGGCTGTTCTCCGAGCCGCTGCCGCCCACCCTCGGCATGCCCGATGACCACCCCGGATCCCGCTGAGCAGGCGCCCATGACGGAAAGGTCCGGCGCGGTCGGAACAGGCGACGCCGCGGGCGGGGCGGCAGGCGGGATGCGCGCCCTGACCCTGGCCACCCTGTTCGCCGCGGCGTCCGGGTACCTGGTGATGCTCATCGCCGGCCGCGCCCTCGGCCCCGCCGACTACCCCCTGTTCGCCACCTACTGGGGCGCGTTCTTCGCCCTCGGCGGCGTCGCCAACGGCCTCATGCAGGAGGCCACCCGCGCGGTGCGGTCGGCGCGCCA
>NZ_JAALDM010000239.1 GCF_014144865.1 Dietzia aerolata
CCCCGCCTCCGTGCGCCGTTCGGTGGAGATCCTCGCCGGTTCCGGGCCGCTGACGGCCGAGGAGGTGCTGGGCACCGACGTGCTCTCGCGCCGCGGCGGCATGATCCGGCCCAAGACGCTCGGGCAGAAGCGGTACGTCGACGCGATCGACGAGCACACCATCTCCTTCGGCCTCGGACCCGCCGGCACGGGCAAGACCTATCTCGCGATGGCCAAGGCGGTGGCCGCCCTGCGCGCCAAGGAGGTCAGCCGCATCATCCTCACCCGGCCCGCGGTGGAGGCCGGCGAGCGGCTGGGCTATCTGCCCGGCACGCTGCACGAGAAGATCGACCCGTACCTGCGGCCGTTGTTCGACTCGCTGCACGACATGATGGACCCCGAGACCATCCCCAAGCTCATGGCCGCCGGGGTGATCGAGGTGGCACCGCTGGCGTACATGCGCGGGCGCACGCTCAATGACTCGTTCATCGTGCTGGACGAGGCGCAGAACACCACGCCCGAGCAGATGAAGATGTTCCTCACGCGCCTGGGCTTCGGCTCCAAGATCGTCGTGACCGGCGACATCACCCAGATCGACCTGCCCGGCGGGCAGCGCTCCGGGCTGAAGGTGGTGCGGGAGATCCTCACCGGGGTCGAGGGCATCCACTTCTCGGAGCTCACGTCCAAGGACGTCGTGCGGCACGCGCTGGTCGGGCGGATCGTCGACGCCTACGCCAAGCACGAGGCCAAGCTCGAGGCCCGCATGGAGAAGTCCGCCACGAACACCGAATCGCGCAAGAACGCCGACACGCACAAGCACGCCGAGACGCACAAGAACAGGGAGCAGCGCCGCCGATGAGTATCGAGGTCGCCAACGAGTCGGGGGTGGAGGTCGACGAGGCCGAGCTGATCGACGTGGCCGCGTTCGTGATCGCCCGCATGGATGTCCACCCCGCCGCCGAGCTGTCCATCACGCTCGTCGACAAGGACACCATGGCCGACCTCCACGTGACGTGGATGAACCTGCCCGGACCGACCGACGTCATGAGCTTTCCCATGGACGAGCTCACCCCCGGCGGCCGGCCGGACCTGCCCGAGCCGGGGCCGGCGATGCTCGGCGACATCGTGCTGTGCCCGGCCTTCGCCGCCGACCAGGCCGCCAGCTCCGGGCACCCGCTCGCGCACGAGCTGGCCCTGCTGACCGTGCACGGCTGCCTGCACCTGCTCGGCTATGACCACGCCGAGCCCGCCGAGGAACGCGAGATGTTCGGCCTGCAGAACGAGCTGCTCGCCGAGTGGTACGACCACCGGGACGAACGCCCGGCGGAGGACGCCTGAGTCGTGGACGAGACCATCTTCGCGGCCGTCGGCGCCGTACTGCTCCTCCTGCTCGCCGGCGTGTTCTCCGCGCTGGACGCCGCCCTGAGCACCGTCTCCGTGGCGCGCGTGGAGGAGATGGCCAAGGACGGCCGATACGGGGCGCCGCGCCTGTCCCGGATGCTGCAGAACCGGCCCCGCTACATCAACGTCGTGGTGCTGCTCCACGTGATGAGCCTGGTCGCCACCGCGGTCCTGTTCACCGTGGTGTTCAACGACCTCATCGACTCGGCGGCCTGGGCCCTGGTCACCGCCGCGGCGGTGACGACGGTCTCCGGCTACGTGGTGGCCGGCGTCGGACCGCGCACCCTGGGCCGGCAGCACGCCTACACGATCGCGCTGGCCTCGGCGATGCCGCTGACGGTGATCGGGATCGTCCTGAGTCCCCTGGCCCGCCTCCTGGTCGGCGTCGGCAACGCCGTCACCCCCGGCGGTGGGTTCCGCAATGGTCCGTTCGCCACGGAGATCGAACTGCTCGAGATCGTCGACATGGCGCGTGAGCGCGGCGTGGTGGCCGACGACGAGTCGCGCATGATCCAGTCCGTCTTCGAACTCGGCGACACCACCGCGCGTGAGGTGATGACGCCGCGTACCGAGATGGTGTGGATCGAGTCCGACAAGACCGTGGGCCAGGCCGCGCGGCTGACGGTCAAGTCCGGCTACTCGCGGATCCCGGTGGTGGACACCGAGAACGCCGACGACGTGGTGGGCGTGGTGTACCTGCGCGACATCGTGGCCCGCCTGGACGACCCGGACGGCCGCGCCGCCCCGGTCGCCGAGGTCATGCGGCCCGCGGTGTTCGTGCCCGACGCCAAGCGGATCGACGACCTGCTCGCCGAGATGCAGCGCGACCACAACCACATGGCGCTGCTTGTGGACGAGTACGGCGGGACCGCGGGACTGGTGTCGATCGAGGACATCCTCGAGGAAATCGTCGGCGAGATCGTCGACGAGTACGACACCACCGAGGTACCGCCCGTGCTGGAGATCGGCGAGGGTCGCTACCGACTGTCGGCGCGGCTCGGCCTGGACGAGGTGGCCGACCTGTTCGACATGGAATTCCCCGACGAGATCACCGAGGAGGTCGAGACCCTCGGCGGCCTGCTCGCCCTGGAACTCGGCCGCGTCCCCCTGCCGGGCGCACGGGTGGTCTCCACGGGTCTGGACCTGCGCGCCGAGGGCGGGCACGACCGGCGGGGACGCGTGAAGGTGGTGACGGTGGTGGCCGAACGCGCCGCCGTGGAACGGTCCGGAGATGACGACGACGACAACGCCGACGAGGAGAACAGATGAGCACGCCCGAGGGGTTCCGCAGTGGTTTCGTCAGTTTCGTCGGCCGTCCCAACACCGGAAAATCGACGCTGACCAACGCGCTGGTGGGGGAGAAGATCGCGATCACCTCCTCGCGGCCCCAGACCACCCGGCACGCCATCCGCGGCATCGTGCACCGTGAGGACTCCCAGATCATCCTCGTGGACACCCCCGGCCTGCACCGCCCCCGCACCCTGCTGGGTGAGCGGCTCAACGCCCTGGTGGAGGAGACCTTCTCCGACGTCGACCTGATCGGGATGTGTTTCCCCGCAGGCGATCGGATCGGCCCCGGCGACAAGTGGATCCTCGAGCAGGTCCGCTCCCTGTGTCCGGGCACCCCGGTGATGGGTCTGGTGACCAAGATCGACTCGGTCTCCAAGCAGAAGGTCATGGAGCAGCTCGTGGCCGTGTCGAAGTTCCTGGGACCGGACGCCGAGGTGGTGCCGGTCTCGGCGGTCTCGGGGGAGCAGGTCGACGTGGTGGCCGAGGTGATCGCCTCGCTGCTGCCGGAGGGGCCGCAGTTCTACCCGGACGACATCATCACCGAGGAGACCGACGAGTCGCGGATGGCCGAACTCATCCGCGAGGCGGCACTGGAGGGTGTGCGGGACGAACTGCCGCACTCCATCGCGGTGACCATCGAGGAGGTCTTGCCGCACGAGGGGCGCGACGACATGGTGGACGTCCACGCGACCGTATACGTGGAGAGGCAGAGCCAGAAGGCGATCGTGCTGGGCCCCAAGGGCGCCCGCATGCGCGACGTCGGCACCCAGGCGCGCGCGGGGATCGAGAAGCTGCTCGGCACCAGGGTCTACCTGGACCTGCACGTCAAGGTACTCAAGGAGTGGCAGCGCGATCCCAAGATGCTGGGTCGGCTCGGTTTCTAGGGGGCGCATCGTCGGCGCGCTGGTGCCGCGTCGCTCGCGCGTCGTCAGCGGGCCGGTCCCCGTGACCCGCCGCGCGCTGTGCTCGCGGCTGTCGCCCCGTGGTGGGATGATGAACCCTCGCACGTGAGGACAGCACACGTACACACCCCGATCCGCACACCGATGCGGTCGAGATCGCCCACACCGTGAGGAGGCCGGGATGCATCCCTTCACCGACACCGGCCTCGTCGTGCGCACCTACGACCTGGGGGAGGCCGACCGGATCGTCACGCTGCTCACTCAGCAGCACGGGCTGGTCCGCGCGGTGGCCCGGGCGGTGCGCCGCACCCGGTCCCGTATGGGCGCGAGCCTCGAACCGTTCGCCGTGGTGGAGGTGCAGATCGCGCCGGGCCGCGGTCGCAGTGGGCTCGGAACGATCCGCCAGGCCTCAAGTCGCGAGTCTCTGGCCCGTCCGCTCGTGGCCGACTACCCCTCGTACACCTCGGGGTGTGTGGTCCTGGAGACCGCGGAGCGACTCGCGGGCGAGGAGGGGGCTCCGACCCCCCGACTGCTCGGCCTCGCCGTCGGCGCCCTTCGGTCCCTCGCCGAACAGCGACGTCCCCCCGGACTGGTTTCCGACGCCTTCCTCCTGCGCGCCATGGCCGCCTCCGGCTGGGAACCGGTCCTGCACTGCTGCGTGCGGTGCGGTGTGGTGGGTCCGCACCGGGCCTTCCACGTGCCCTCCGGCGGCACCGTGTGCGTGCACTGCCGACCGCAGGGGTGCGCCATGCTCTCGCCCGGCGTCGCCGAACATCTCGCGGCGCTGATGGCCGGGCAGTGGGACGCCGTCGCGGTGTCCTCGCCCGCCGTGGCCCGCCAGGCCTCCGGGATCGCCGCCGCGCACCTGCAGTGGCATCTCGAACGCGACCTGCGCAGCCTGCCCCTCATCGACCGTGGTGTGGGCCAGCCCGCGCCGACCGTGACCACCCGTGACATCAGGGAGGAGTCCAGTGCCCGGACTGCCCAGATTTCGTAAGCGCTCCACCGCCTCGGGTGCCCGAACCCCGGGCGCGTCCGCGGCGACCGCGGGGGACCGCCCGGCCATCCGGCCGCCCACACCGCACCCGTCCGGTGCCGTGGCCCCGGCCATCCCCTCAGAGTTCGTGCCGAAGCACGTCGCGTTGGTGATGGACGGAAATGGCCGCTGGGCACAGGAGCGTGGGCTTCCCCGCACCGAGGGGCACAAGCGTGGTGAAGCCGTGCTCATGGACGTCGTCCAGGGCTGCATCGAGATGGGGATCCCGTACCTGTCTGCGTATGCCTTCTCCACCGAGAACTGGAAGCGCAGCCCCGAGGAGGTGCGCTTCCTCATGGGCTTCAACCGCGACGTGCTCCGGCGACGTCGTGATGAGATGAACGCGCTCGGGGTGCGGGTGCGGTGGGCCGGTCGACGGCCCCGCCTGTGGAAGTCGGTCATCTCCGAACTGGAAGAGGCCGAGGAACTCACCCGAGACAACACTGTCATGACCCTGGCGATGTGCGTCAACTACGGCGGTCGCGCGGAGATCGTCGACGCGGCGCAGGCCTTCGCGCGCAGGGTCGCCGCCGGCGAGGTCTCACCCGACGACCTCTCCGAGGACGATTTCGCGCAGTACCTCGACGAGCCGGACATGCCGGACGTTGACCTGTTCCTGCGGCCCTCCGGCGAACTGCGTACGTCCAACTTCCTGCTCTGGCAGAGCGCCTATGCCGAGTTCGTCTTCCAGGACACCCTGTTCCCGGATTTTGACCGCCGCGACCTGTGGGCGGCGTGCCTGGAGTACGCCGAGCGGGATCGGCGATTCGGCGGGGTCACCCCGCCCTGAGTCCGGCACCGGCCGGGGGTGCGAGGGAGTCTGACGGGGAGGTCAGTCAGCTGTTCCGGCGCACTCGGCGCACACTCCGAACAGCTCCACCGAGTGGGTGACCTCGGTGAACCCGTGCGCCTGGCCGGCACTGCGTGCCCACACCTCGACCTTGGGATCTTCCACCTCGACGGTGAAGCCACACACCCGGCACACCAGGTGATGGTGGTGGGAGTCAGAACATTTGCGGAAGATCAGTTCGCCGGAGTCGGTGCGCAGCACGTCCACGGCGCCGGCATCGGACATCGACTGCAGAGTCCGGTACACGGTGGTCAGGCCGATCGTGTCACCCTTATCGCGCAATTCCGCATGCAGGTCCTGGGCGGAACGGAATCCCTTGGATTCGTCCAGCAGGGCCGAGATCGCGCTGCGCTGCCTGGTCGAGCGCACGCCGATGGGCTTATCCGGGGTTGTCACTGGACGATCATTCCTCCCCGGCGTGGTCGACTGCGGCCTCGACGATACGCAGAAGGTGTTGGTCGAGCAGTTCATACCGCATCTCCCTCCCCTGACGGTGGGCGGAGACGACCCCGGAGGACTTGAGCACCCTGAGGTGCTGGCTCACCAGCGGCTGGGTGACCTCGAGCGCGTCCACGAGTTCGTGGACACAGCGTGGCCCGTCGCGAAGCTGGAGGACGATGGCGATCCGCAGGGGCGCCGAGAGTGCACGCAGGAGGTCGCCGGCCGCCGAGACGACCGGTGCGGGCGGGAGTGGCACCGGAGCGGCGTGGAGACCCGAGTGATGATCGGAGGAGTCGGCATCCGTGGCCGCGGACGGTGCTCCACCGGGTGCCGAGGGTGATCCGGGGGTCATCTACTCCTCCTTCCGGCGCCGGTGTCGGGCAGCTCACAGCCCGTGGCGTTGCGGGCAGGGGACCCCAGTATCCCAGACCCGATCCACTCACCGGATACCCTGGGGACAAGTGCCCGGGCGCCAGCCCGGGCCGAGGTGATCCACCCCGACACCTCCGCCCACCGACTCACCAAAGGGAGAACCCCCGACGTGGCAGCCTCAGCTTCCGTCCTCGACACCGTCGTCAACCTCTGCAAGCGCCGGGGCCTGGTGTACCAGAGCGGCGAAATCTACGGCGGTACCCGCTCGGCCTGGGACTACGGTCCGCTCGGAGCGGAGCTCAAGGAGAACATCAAGCGGCAGTGGTGGCGGACGTTCGTCACCGCCCGCGAAGACATGGTGGGCCTGGACTCCTCGATCATCCTGCCGCGCAAGGTGTGGGAGGCCTCCGGCCACGTCGAGACGTTCACCGACCCGCTGGTCGAGTGCATGAACTGCCACACCCGCCTGCGGCACGACCACCTTCAGGAGGCCTACGCGGCCAAGAAGAAGCTGGACGATCCGGCGGACGCCCCGATGTCGGAGATCGCCTGCCCGAACTGTGGGAACAAGGGCAAGTGGACTGATCCGCAGCTGTTCTCCGGCCTAGTGAAGACCTACCTCGGTCCGGTCGACAACGAGGAGGGGCTGCACTACCTGCGGCCCGAGACCGCGCAGGGCATCTTCGTCAACTACAAGAACGTGATGACCACCGCGCGTCGTAAGCCGCCGTTCGGCATCGGCCAGATCGGCAAGGCGTTCCGCAACGAGATCACGCCCGGCAACTTCATCTTCCGCACCCGCGAGTTCGAGCAGATGGAGATCGAGTTCTTCACCAAGCCCGACGAGGCACCCGACTGGTTCGACCGCTGGGTCGAGGAATGCTGGAACTGGTTCGTCGATCTGGGCATCGACCCGGACAATCTGCGTCGCTTCGACGTGCCGGACGGCGAGCGTGCCCACTACTCGGCCCGCACCATCGATTTCGAGTACAAGTTCGGTTTCGCGGGCAGTGAGTGGGGCGAGCTCATGGGTATCGCCAACCGCACGGACTACGACCTGTCGCAGCACCAGAAGCACTCCGGTGAGGACCTCCAGTACTTCGACCAGGCCACGGGCGAGAAGTTCATCCCGTACGTCATCGAGCCCAGCTTCGGCCTGACCCGTTCGCTGATGGCGTTTCTCGTGGACGCCTACACCGAGGACGAGGCACCCAACTCCAAGGGCGGTGTCGACACCCGCACGGTGCTCAAGCTCGACCGTCGTCTCGCGCCGTTCAAGGCCGCGGTGCTGCCGCTGTCGCGCAATGCCGACCTGTCGCCGAAGGCGCGCGACCTGGCGGCGCAGCTGCGCAAGAGTTGGAACGTGGACTTCGACGACGCGCAGGCGATCGGACGCCGGTACCGTCGCCACGACGAGATCGGCACCCCGTTCTGCATCACCGTCGACTTCGACACGCTCGAGGACCAGGCGGTGACCATCCGCGAGCGCGACACCATGGAGCAGGAGCGGGTCGCCATCGACCAGGTGGAGGGTTACCTCGCCCAGCGCCTCACAGGGTGCTGACAGCCTCGGCTGGCACACTGGTCGGGTGAGTAGATCCCGGTCCCCACGTCGCGCGGTGACCAGGGCCTTTGGATGGTTCCTGGTCATCGCGCTACTGCTTTGCCTGATCATCCCCGGTTTCATCGCGTTCCGCGTCTGGCACGTGGCGCGCGTCGACAACCGGACCCCCGCGGATGCGATCGTGGTGCTGGGTGCCGCCCAGTACAACGGCGTCCCGACCCCGGTCTTCCAGGCCAGGCTCGAGCACGCCGCCACCCTCTTCGAGGAGGGAGTGGCCCCGCAGATCATCACCGTTGGCGGAAGTCAGCCCGGCGATCTGTACACGGAGGCGGGCTCGGGCCGCGCATACCTGACCCAGTTGGGCGTGCCCGCCGAGGCGATCCTCGCCGTGGAGACCGGGACCAACACGGTCGGCAGTCTGGAAGCTGTTGCTCAGACCGTGTGGGATCAGGGCGGCGAATCGGTGGTCCTGGTGAGCGATCCCACGCATTCGTACCGTTCCCGGATGATGGCGCACGATGTGGGCCTGCAGGCGTGGACTTCGCCCACACGCCACGGGCCGGCGGTGTGGACCAGGGAGAATCAGATCATGAGCATCATCCGGGAGACCGGGGCGGTGCTCTGGTACCAGTATCAACGCCTTGCCGGCACCAACGTGGACTTCCCGGATTAGGAGAGACGCCCATGACGGGTTACGCCTACGACGAGGCGGACGGCCAGCGCCGTGTCGACGAGAACCCCGGACGGCCGCGGGCGTCGGCGA
Organism: Dietzia aerolata; assembly: GCF_014144865.1. Taxonomy (GTDB): domain Bacteria; phylum Actinomycetota; class Actinomycetes; order Mycobacteriales; family Mycobacteriaceae; genus Dietzia; species Dietzia aerolata. The sequence continues at coordinate 8,599 of NZ_JAALDM010000239.1, forward strand.
GCGAACGCAGTCCGTTCGAGCGTGATCGCGCGCGGGTACTGCACTCTGCCGCCCTGCGACGTCTGGCGGACAAGACCCAGGTCGTGGGACCCGGTGACGGGGACACCCCGCGGACCCGCCTCACCCATTCGCTCGAGGTCGCGCAGATCTCGCGCAGTATCGCCGCCGGCCTGGGCTGCGACCAGGACCTGGCGGACCTGGCCGGCCTGAGCCACGACATCGGCCATCCGCCGTACGGACACAACGGTGAACGCGCACTGGACGAGGTGGCGCGCGGCTGCGGCGGCTACGAGGGCAATGCGCAGACCATCCGCATCCTGTCCCGGCTGGAACCGAAGGTGGTCGACGCGCAGGGCAGGGGAGTGGGCCTCAACCTCACCCGTGCCGCCCTGGACGCGGCCACCAAGTACCCGTGGCTGCCCCGCGAGGGCACCAGCAAGTTCGGGGCCTACACCGAGGACGCCGAGATCCTGCAGTGGATCCGGCAGGGGGCCCCCGGCGACACCCGGTCGCTGGAGGCACAGATCATGGACTTCTCCGACGACGTGGCCTACTCGGTCCACGACGTGGAGGACGCGATCGTCGCCGGCCGTCTCGACCTGCGTTCGCTGTCGGATGACTCCGAAGTCGCTGCGCTGGCGGAACTCGGGGCCTCGGAGTTCCGTGGACCAGGTCGGGACCAGTTGGCCGAGGCCGCGGCGCGACTGGCCTCGCTCGAGGTGGTCCGCGCGGTGCAACCATTCGACCCGGGCTTTCGCGGCATGGTCGCGCTCAAGGCGCTGACCAGTGAGCTCGTGGGCCGGTTCGTCATGCCGGCGATCCACACCACCCGCGAGATCCACGGCGCCGTCCCGCACGGTCGATACAGTGCGCAGCTGGAGGTCCCGGACGAGGTCGAGGCCGAAGTGGTGATGCTCAAGACGATGGCAGTGCGCTACGTCATGAGCGATCCGGGACATCGGGTTAGACAGGACCGTCAGCGCGACCGGATCCACCGCGTCGCCGAGTACCTCGCACACTCCGCCCCGGCCGGGCTGGACCCGGTGCTACGCCCGTTGTGGGACGCGGCACCGGACGACGCGGCCCGCATGCGGGTGATCGTCGACCAGGTCGCGTTGTACACCGAGAGCAGGCTCGAGCGCATCGACAGGGCCAGCGCCGGAATCCAGGCCGCCTGGGGGTAGGCCAGACCGCGGCGGCACGGAGTTCGCGCACCTACAGGGCGTGTGCCCGGAGCCGGTTCAGCGCGGTGTCGTCGGACGGGGTGAGCACTTCGCTGAGGTGATTCATCACCCAGGTGAGCCGGCTGAGTGCCATCAGAGCCGTGTGCACGGCCGGGTCACTGCCGGTGGTGAGCTGGCCGTCGTCAGCGTTGTCAGCGCCGTGGTCGTCGGCGACCTCGGCCGAGTGCGGAGGGCCGGGCTCGAGGTGCCTGCGGCCGGGCAGGGTGGTGACGTGGTGGACCTGCTCCCGCGCCTGCGAGGCGGCCGCGCGGGCCCGCGCCACCCCGGTGCCGA